>DKRJ01000015.1 GCA_002472145.1 Clostridiales bacterium UBA7285
GGTTTTTGTCCGCACCCCCCTTATTCAGAAAATACCTGTCGTGCGTGACCGTCAGAACAGTCCCCGGGTAGTCGAGCAGAGCGTCCTCGAACGCTTCCTTAGACTCGATGTCGAGGTGGTTCGTCGGTTCGTCCAGTATCAAAACGTTAGCCTCGCCGAGCATCAGTTTCAACAGCGACAGCCTCGCCTTTTCGCCGCCGGACAGTTGTCCGACAGTCCTGAACACCATGTCTCCGGTGAACAAAAAACGTCCCAGTATGCTTCGGATCTCCACGTCTTTATATCCGCGGAACTCGTCGTGCACCTCGTCCATGACGGTGTTTGAGTCGTTCAGCAGCTGCTGCCCCTGATCGTAGTACCCGAACTCCACGTTCATTCCTATTTTAAGATAGCCTTCGGAGGGCTGTATCTGATCCGTGATGATCTTCAGCAGTGTCGTTTTGCCGATGCCGTTGGCGCCGACTATGCAGACTCTCTCGCCCCGCTTGATGTCGAAGTTCACGCCCCTGAACAGCGTCCTGGTCCTGCCGTCCGGTCCGGGGAAATACTCGCCCAGATCCTCGCCGTAGAGGACGTCGTTCCCGCTCTTTATCTGCTGGCGGAAGTGTATCTTCATCGGCCGCTTTTCGCTCTCCGGCTTACTTAGCACCTCTATGTGCGAGAGGCGCTTTTCTCGCGACGCCGCCCGCTTCGCCAGTTTCTCCGTTCCGCGCTCCTTATATCGCCTGATGATGTCCTCCTGGCGTTTGATCTCATCCTGCTGCTTCGTATACGCGCGCATCTCGGCTTCCCGGTCCGCCTTCTTTTTCTCCGCGAACTCGGTGTAGTTCGCCTCGCAGCACGTCATCCTGTGGTTGGAGATCTCGAAGATGTGGTCGACGATCCTGTCGAGAAAATATCTGTCGTGCGAGACGACGACGATCGTCCCCTTATACCCCTTCAGATACGATTCGAGCCACTTCAGCGTGCCGATGTCGAGGTAGTTGGTCGGTTCGTCGAGGAACAGGATGTCAGGCTTGCGCAGGAGCAGCAGCGCCAAAGCGAGCCTCGTGCGTTCTCCTCCGGAGAGTGTCCCCGCCTTCTGATCGTATTTGCTCTCGCCGAAGGCCATGCTGTTAAGCACGCCCTGTATCTCGCTTCTGTATGTGTACCCGCCTCGCGCGGCGAATTCCTCCTGAAGGTCGGAGAGTTGTCTGGCGAGGCGCTCGTGGGCGTCGGCATCGCTCTCACGGCTGATGCGTCCCGACGTTTCGTTTATCTCCTTTTCCATGCGGATCAGGTCGCCGAACACAGCGTAAGCCTCCTCGATTACGGTCTTCGACTCGTCGAAGTTGTCGCGCTGCCTGAGGAAGCCGACTGTCGTGTCTTTTGCGATGAAGAAAGTCCCGGAATCCGGCTTGATGTCGCCTGACAGGATGTTCAGGAGCGTCGACTTTCCGGCTCCGTTAGGGCCTATGACGCCTACCTTGTCTCCCTTTTCTATATGAAAAGAGACGTCCTCGAGTATGACCTCGGTGCCGTATGCCTTATTTAGTTCGGATGCAGAAAGGATTACCAATCCGTACCTCCGTATCGGTTCAATGCTCGTTGTACCCGCTGTTTCCGCTCAGATGTTCCCGCCCGGGCAGTCCCACGGGATATCGGCGTACGCGTCCAGACAGAGATCGTCCGCACCGAGTTTTTTATACTTATAGTATCCGGCGCATGAGATCATCGCCCCGTTATCGGTGCAGAGTATTTTTTCCGGGAGGAATGATTCGATCTTCTCCCTCGCGCAGCGCTCCTTCATCACTTCGCGGAGTCTGCCGTTCGCGGAGACCCCACCCGCCATAACTATGCGCTTTTCGCCGAGTTTGTCAACCGCATCTATCGTTTTGTTTACAAGAACCTCCACAACGGCTTCCTGGAAGCCCGCTGCGATATTCGGGACGTCTATGTCCCTTCCGGCCTGGCGCTCGCTGTTTACGTAGTTCAAGACGGCTGTTTTGATGCCGCTGAAGCTGAAGTCGAAGCTGTCCTTATCCAGGTATACGCGCTTGAAGTGTATCGCGTCCCTGTCGCCTGCCATAGCGGCTTTATCGATCTTAGGTCCCCCGGGGTAGCCCAGCCCGATGACGCGCGCCACCTTATCGAATGCCTCGCCCGCGGCGTCGTCTCTCGTCTGCCCGATCAGTTCGCACGACGTGTAGTCGTTCATCCTGACCAGGCTCGTATGGCCGCCCGAAACGACGAGCGAAACGAACGGCGGTTCAAGTTCCGGGTACGTCAGGAAACTGCCGCATACGTGCCCGTACATGTGGTTGACCCCGACGAGCGGGATGCCGGAGACAAGCGAAAGCGCCTTAGCCGCCGCCACGCCTATGACGAGCGCGCCGATGAGCCCCGGGCCGTTCGTGACCGCTATCAGATCTATGTCGCCGAGAGAAACGTCCGCGTCGGAAAGCGCGCGGTCTATCACCCGGTTCACGTTCACGAGGTGGTTGCGCGACGCTATTTCAGGCACTACTCCGCCGTATTTCGTATGTATGTCGATCTGCGAGCTTATGACGCTGCTCAGTATCGCGCGTCCGTCCGCAGTCACGGAGGCGGCAGTCTCGTCGCAGCTCGATTCTATTCCCAGTGTGAGAAAACTTCCGTTTTTCATGCTACAGTTCCCTGCTCATCAGAACAGCGTCTTCCTTAGGATCGTCATAATATCCGGTCCGTCTGCCTACCTCGGCAAATCCGGCTTTGGCGTAAAAAGCCCTCGCCGCCTCGTTGCTCTCGCGCACCTCCAGATCCCATCTCGTCACGCCTGCCGCGACTGTGGAATACAGGACCGTCCTCATCAGCAGGCTGGCCACCCGGCGCTTTCTGTAGTCCAGGGCGACGGCGACGTTGTTTATCTGGCATTCCGTTCCGATAGTCCAGAATCCTATATATCCGATGACGCGGCCCTTCAGTTCGGCGACGACGTACATCGAGAGGTCGTTTTTCAGCATGTCGTCGTAGATCATGGCTTCCGTCCACGGCGACGAAAAACTTTCCTGCTCGATTATCGCTATCTCCTCGATGTCGCGGGCCTCGCCCTTTCGTATCAGGACTTCCTGTATAGTCTCCGCGTTATCCTTATTCTCGTCCAAAATGTCCGCTCCCGCGAAATCTCGCAAGTTTCTCGCGGCGCATCCTCTCGAGCGTTCCGTCCTCGAGTTTCTGTTCCGCTTCAGCTTTTCTCATATAGTCAGGCAGAAGTTCCTCATAACTCACGGTCAGGCCCTGCCTGTAAAGTTTTTCTCCCAGCCTGCAGACTCGCTCCGCGCTCTGGAGCCTTTCGTCCTCAGGCGCGATCACGGCATCCCCGAGTTCGCTTCTGTAGGCGTCCGTACCGTCTCCGAACCAGACGACGTCGTCAAAGCCCTCTGCGGCGCCCATGATATCGGTGAGCATATACGGTCCCGGCTCAACTATGCCGGATCCGTCATTTCCGTAAAGCG
The DNA here is from genome assembly GCA_002472145.1 of Clostridiales bacterium UBA7285. Taxonomy (GTDB): domain Bacteria; phylum Bacillota; class Clostridia; order Peptostreptococcales; family Anaerovoracaceae; genus Eubacterium_B. Next base: position 3,474 of record DKRJ01000015.1, read on the forward strand.
CTCCGTAGACCTGCCCACGCCTGGCGTTGAAAATAACGGCGGCCTTCCGCTTTTCCGATGCGAGTTCTCTGAAAGTCTCCAGAGAACCGACAGGAACGCACGGGATATCGAGCGCCTGAGCAATCGTCCTGCCCGTCGTGACGCCGATCCTGATGCCGGTGAACGAGCCCGGGCCGACAGACACGGCCACGGCGTCCAGGTCCCTCATGTTCCGTCCGCTTTCGGCCATGAGATCGGCGATCATCGGGTCGATGTTCTTAAGCTGGCCCATGATCTCGTCAGTCGAACGCGACGTTATTTTTCTGCCGTCCGCGAGCGCGCACGACCCGCGCGGCCCCGTCGTTTCAATTCCCAGGATCAGCATTGCTGCAGTTCTCCTATGCTGAACGAGCAGCGGTATATCCGCTCGCCCTCGTTTTTACCGTATTCTATGAAAATGGCTTTAGTGTCGTCGGGCAGGATCTCCGCGATGCGGTCGGCCCATTCGATCACGCACACGCCGTTCATGTAGAAATATTCCTCGACGCCGGCCTGGAAGACGTCCTCACCGCCTTCGAGCCTGTACGCGTCAAAATGAAAAAGCGGCAGCCTGCCGCTGCGGTATTCGTTTACGATCGTAAAAGTAGGGCTCGTGATCATCTCTTTGACGCCGAGCCCTTCAGCGATATATCCGGTGAGAGTCGTCTTCCCCGTGCCGAGGTCGCCTATCAGCGCGACGACGTCGCCGGCCCTGAGCCGGTCCGCGAGCGCATGCCCGAATTTTTCGGTGTCGCGCTCGTCTTTAATAAAGTATTCTTTCATAGTTCCGAAGCGAGGACGCGGAGCGCGTCGGCGTAGTGCTTTGTCAGTTCCTGAAGCCCGCAGTCGTCGGTGACCGGAAGCAGCGACGGTTCGTCGTCTATCTTCACTATCCCCATACCGTAGCGGTCAGTGATCTCCGCGATCCCGGCGTACACGTCCTCCGGGCTTGACGAGACCGGGTATATGACGCGCGTCGAAAAAGTCACGGATCTCTCATCCGCGCGGACGCGCCACGTATTCCATTCCAAAGCGCCCGAAGCGTCGTCCGGCACAGCGCATCCTATGCGGCTTCCGTCCGTATCGCTGCCGATGTGATCGTTATAGAACGCGACCGTGTCGTTTATCTCTTCGCTCGCGAAATTGAGGCGCCCCAGGAACTCCGTCAGGACAGCGATCGCGTCGCCGCGGGCATCCCCTCCGCCGGCGCATTCGCTCCCCGTTGTTTTGCCGCCTTCAGGCGCATTACCGCTTTCAGGCGCTTCGGCGCCTTCTTTGAATTCCGAGAGTATCTCGAGGCTCTTTCCGGTGCCGCGGCACTTTACGGGTGACGTCGGGGAGTTGTATTCCGCCGCCTTTGCGCGGATGATATCGTAAGTTTCGGCATCGGGCGAATTTACGACGGCCCTCGCCCTCCGCGCGCGGGAGTCGGGCGATCCGTCTCCGTCGAGAGACCTGAGCGCCAGACCCTTCGTCTTCATGGCCGAAAACTTGCGCACTATATCAAAGGTGAGCACGCCTCTGCGCGTAAGAGTTCGGAGCTCACTGCTGCTGACTGTGCGCTCTTTCCCCGCGCCGTCATCGTGCCCGCATCCTGAGTCCCTCCCGGCCGTCTCGCGCTTCTTGCGCCCGGAGCCGTCATCAGGCTCGACGCGTATCGCCACCGGCAGTTCGACCCCGGCGTTTTTCAGCGCTTTTACGGCGAACAAAACAGCCGCCGCGTCACCTGGGCTCGTCCGGACGCTGAGGATCCTGTCTTTTTCCTCATTCAGCCCCGTGTTCCCGGCCGCGTCAGAGTTCAGTCCCTTGTCCGCGACCGCGTCAGAGTTCAGTCCCTTGTCTGCGGCCGCGTCAGAGCTCAGTCCTATCTTCTCTGCCGCGTCAAAAAAATACGCAAGCGCTTCCTCCGTCCACGGCGCGCCTGCGCCGTTCATTTCCGGAGCAGCGCCCGCGAGACCTTCGGCAAATGCGGATTCCTCCGCAAAATTTTTTTCTGCTGTATCCAGATATTCCTTCATAGTCCGTTTCCCGGCAGGAGCGGGGACGGAGCCCCGACATTCCCGGCCGCCGCCGAGACCTGTACAGCCACGGCGCGGTTTCTCCGATCTACTCTACCGCCTGAACGCCCTTGACCTCAGGGACCTGCTCCTGAAGGATCTGCTTTACGACGCCCTCGATAGTCATGCGCGCGCCCATGCATCCGGCGCAGTGTCCTTTAAGTCTCACCTGAACGATGTTGTCATCGGTGATGCCTACGTATTCGATGTCTCCTCCGTCCTGACGAAGGAAAGGTCTTATCTGTTCCAGCGCTGCGTTGATTTTTTCTTCCACGATATTTCATCCTTTCTTTATCGCCGCTTTTCCGCGGCCAAAGTCCGACTCTGCATATTTACCCGCCTGACGGCAGATTCAAATCACATGCGGAAATATTCCGCATATGTAAAAATTATACTATACATGCCCCGCACGCGCAAGGAAGCCCGCCTTTGCGCGCTCCGCCGCGCGTGCTGCACTATGTCCGGAAAATCTCCTTCCGGTTCCTCTCCAGGATCTTTCCGAGTATCACGCCCATCACTCCGGCCGAGAGCAGTTCGCCCGCGCCGACTGTCAGCATCATCAGGGGTATCGGGAGTTCCATCCCGTAGGCGTACTTCAATACGAACGGCACGACGATCGTATTCGCCGCGATCGGAGGTATCGGCGCCAGGTATATGGACTTCTTCCTGAGCAGATATGTTCCGCCCGCTCCGGCCAGCGTCGCCAGACTCCCGAAGATCACGTCCGGCACGACCGCTCCACCCAGGACATTTCCTACGAGGCACCCGACAAAAAGACCGGGTATCGCGGCAGGTGTGAAATACGGCAGGATCGTCATCGCCTCAGCGAACCTCACCTGCACGTTCCCGAAACCCAGCGGCGCGAAAACCACGGTCAAAACGACGTACGCCGCGGCGATCAGCGCCGCCTGCGTAAGAAAAAGCAATTTTGAATTTTTCATAACTATAGTTCTCCCTGGTTTTTATTTACGAGGGGATGGCTTCAAACCCTCGGCGGCCGTGCGCCGCAGTTCGTATTATATCACACTACGCCCTTGCGCGCCCGCGCGAATCTGATCTCGCCGGCGATCTGCAGGATCATCGGCGTGAGGCACATCAGCGCGTAAGCAAAATAAAAGACGAACGAAGCCGGAGTGATCCTGTTCATAACGATAGTCGGTCTGTACAGTATGCGCGTCTGGTCGAGCATCGCGCCGGCCGACACGATAGAAACGCAGAGGAAGAAGAACAAGACAAAACTTCTGTCTCTGTAGTCGAAGCGGTAGATCGAAAACGCCGTCCGCCCGCGCAGCGTATACCCGCGGCTCTTCATCGAGTCGGCCGCGTCGGCCATGGTCTCGATCACCCACGTCAGAACGATAGAAAAGATGCGCGCGCGGTTCGCAATCCTCCTCGGGATGCTGCCCTGCCCGGCGCCCCTGCCGACGCCCTTCAGAGCTTCGTTTACCGAGCGGGATCTCGCTCCGATGCGGGGAACCGTCCTCAACAGGATCGAAAAATAGAGCGAAAGCCTGGGCGATATCCGCCCGAACAGATAGACGACTTTGTCCGACGATACGACACAGTGCATGCAGAAGATCCACATGACGACAGACGCCGCCTTAGTCGCGATGACGAGGCCCGAAACTATCGACTCGAGTGTGATTTTGTTGCCTGCGAAATTGACCCCCAGATCCGTCACCCCGAAATGGTTGTAGGCGGAATAGAACCACGCGTACAGAATGATCAGTACGAGAAGGACGACGTCAAAAATCAGCCCGCGCCGTCCCCCGAGATAGACGGAATACGCGAATGACGCGCCGTATCCGATCAAAAGGAACACCGGCTGGTTGAAAGTTATCGCGGCAGTTATTACCGCTGCAAAGAATATGAAATTGACAGCCGGGTGCCACGAATCGAACCGCATCACTCGGCCTCCAGCACACCGTATTTCTTCTTCACCCTGTCAAGTTTCTCCAGCAGAGGCTGCGATACGAGCAGCAGCGTCACAGCGGTCGCGATCGACTGCATCACGTTGACCGGCAGCCCGGACAGATAAATCGCCGCGGCGGATCCCTTTGTTATCTCCGTAGTCATGAGGAAGAGAGCGCACGTGTCGAGCAGCGGCCCTATCACGCATAAATACAGCACGCCGCCAAAAATCGCCAGCGGGACGCGCTTCCGCGAGAGCCAGCCTTTCTGGTAGAAAAGACCGCCGAGGAACCCCGCCAGGCCCATCGTGAACATCTGCCACGGCGTCCACGCTCCCTGTCCGAAAACAAAATTCGACACAAAGGCCGAGATCGCACCGCTCAGGAATCCCGCCTCAGGCCCGAGCGCCACTCCCGTTATGATGACGATGCCGTAGATAGGCTTGAAGTTCGGGGCCCAGATGAACGCGATCCTCGAAACGACCGCCAGACCGCTCATCACAGCTATCGTGACGAGTTCCTTCGGCTGCGGCTTCCTGTTTTCGAACAGCGCAAAAAACGGGATCATCGTGATAACGATGATCAGAACGCTCGCGAGGTAATAACTCCGCCCCGCGAACCTGACGCTGAACCATATCGTGAGCGCGATCAAAGCAAATACTGCGATAAATGAGATCGTCGTCCTGCGGCTGAATTTCCGCTTCGGCCCGCGTCCGCTCACTTTGCCGCCGCCGACTCGTATCCTCGTGTCTTCCGCGTTCCCGGCCGTTTCCGCGTTTCCGGCCGCTTCGGCGCTTCCGGGTCCCGCAGCCTTTACGGATCCTGCGGCAGTTTCGGCTGCGGCCGCTTCGTCTGTTCCCTGGTTGTCCTTATAGATCTCTTCGTCCAAATTAGTTCTCCCCCGGCGCGGCATTTCCGCGCCGCGACGGCTCATTTATTTTGCGTCGCCGCTGCATAACCGTGCGGCGGCGTTTTCGCGCCGCGACGGCGCGCTATTCCAGATTCGCCCTGCAGAGCCTGATGACGTCCTCGCACGTGACGGCGTTTTTAAAGACGTGGCGGCTCATGCGGTTGGCCGACGTCGTGTAGAAACTGTTGCGCGAGAAAAATCTCTTCGGCGTGTCGGTCGTCATGATCCCTCCGTCGAAGAACATCGAAACGCTGTCGGCGACCTCGGCGCAGAACTCAACGTCGTGCGTGACGATCAAAACCGTCTTGCCGCTCTGCTTCATCCTGATGAGTATCTCCGCCAGCTTCTTTTTATAGAAATTGTCTATGCCCTTCGTCGGCTCGTCCAGAAGAAGGATCCTCGGCCGGCAGAGCAGGACCTTAGCGAGCGCGGCCCTCTGCTGTTCGCCTCCCGAGAGATCGTACGGATGCGATTTAAGAAAATCCGTTATCTCGCACTGTTCGGCCACTTCGTTTATGAAATCCTCTTTTTCCGCGTCCGTTCCCGGCATGCCGGAAAGCATCTCGAGCAGATCCTCCTCGACAGTCTTTTTAACAAAAAGGCTCTGCGGGTCCTGCGGCAGCATGGCCAGATTCCCGCGGAAAAGTTCGGTCCCTTTATACTGCTGTATCTTTTTGCCGCCTATCATCACTTTGCCGCGATACGGACGACAGATGCCGCAGATCGTCTTCATCATCGTCGATTTGCCCGTTCCGTTGCCCCCGACGACGGCTGAGACCGAACCGTTCGGCACGGCCAGAGTCAGGCCGCGGAGCACGTCGGGCGTGTCCTTTTCGTATCTGAACCAGACCTCTTTAAGATATATCGCGGAGTCCTCGGGCTCGGGACCTTCGTATTCCGTCTCCCCCGGCAGCGACGTCGTCCTGAGCGGTTTCCCCTCGAGTTCGTCGTTCAGCCAGCTGCGTCCCTCCCGGACCGTCAGCGGGCACGGGCGCGAAAGGTCTCCCACGCCGTGATAGATCCTCATCGGCGAAGGCAGCCCGGCCGTCATCATATGGTTCATCCCGCTTAAGATCCGCCCGATCTCGGAAGGCGTATCGAAAGCTATGAGCTTCCCCCCCCCGTCGAGCACCGCGACGCGGTCCGCGCTCGGGAACACTTCCTCGAGCCTGTGCTCGGAAAGGATCACGGTCGTTCCGAGTTCGCGGTTTATCTTCCTGACTGTGTTCAAAAAATCCGACGCCGCGATAGGGTCAAGCTGGCTCGTCGGCTCGTCTAAGATCAGCACCGAAGGCTGCATCGCCATGACGGACGCCAGATTCAAAAGCTGTTTCTGCCCGCCCGAAAGTTCCGCGACGTTCCGGTGGAACCAGTCCTGGATCCCGAAATAACTCGCCATCTCGGCTACGCGTATGCGCATCGTCTTCTGGTCGCAGCCGAGGCTTTCCAGCCCGAAGGCGAGCTCGTGCCAGACCTTGTCCGTGACGATCTGATTATCCGGGTTCTGCATTACGTACCCGATCATCGAGCTCTGTTCGCGCAGGGAAAATTCCCCGAGGGGCTTCCCCTCGAACAAAACCTCCCCCGACCGCTCGCCGTGCGGCGTCAGGACGGATTTCAGGTGGCGCATCAGCGTGGTTTTGCCGCTGCCGCTCGCCCCGCACAGGACGACATACTCGCCCTCCGCGATCTCGAGGTTAACGTCCGTGAGAGCGTTTTTGCGGGCGTCCGGATACGCGAACGTCAGATTTTTGATCGTAAAATGTGCCATGTGATGTTCTCCAGTATCTCCAGCGCCGGCGGAACCGCCAGAAATACCCCGTAAAAGATCATTCCGCATACCATCGCCCTCGGATCCGCCGGGACGCTGATGACAGGAATAAATTCTATTCTCGTGCCGCCCAGAGCGATGCACACCGAAAGCCCGACGGCGCAGACTGTCAGAATCGCCGCGACTATGCGGTCTCTCGTTCCGAAAGTATATATCGAAAACTGCGTTCTGTCACCCGCTCCGTATCCGCGGCTCTGCATCGAGTCAGCCATCATCGCGGAGTTCTCGAGCGCCCACGTCGTCATAGCCGAGATGACCGTCATGCTGTCGGCCATCTTTTCGCGCTTCGTCGCGTCGTCCGACGACCTGCCCACGCACTTGCGCGCGCCTGATATGGTTTTGATCTGCCTCGAGTAATGAGGCACGAATCTCAGCACCATGCAGAGAACGAGGGAAACCGACGGCGAAAACCTGCCGAACAGATACGTGAACTTGTCCTCTGTCATGATTTTGTTATAGCAGGCGAACCAGTTGATTATCGTTACGAATACGCCAGCGACGGCGCACCCGTACAGCAGCGATTCCAGAGTGAACGGGCGCTTGCCGAAAAGCCTGAACAGCACCGTTTCTCCGTTCGTGTTGAACAGCGCGTTCAGCACCGCTATCAGCGCGAAGATCACGACCATGCCCAGGACGCGCTTCGTTCCCTTCCTGCCCGAGAGCAGGAGGAAATAGCACGTCGAAAGCCCGATCGATATTGCCAGGTAGGCGGGATGGAAGAAAAACATCCCGAATACGACGGCCCCGATGAAGAACAAAAAGTTCACCGCCGGGTGATATGCCGAAAAAGCCGATCCCACGCAAACTCCCCGTTGATTTGTCTCTACATTCCGCCGCCAACGTCAGCGCCAAGACCTTTACAAGTATAGCACCAGACGATCACGTCGCCCTCTTTAACTATATATGCCGAGCAGCCGTAATTAGGGAAATATCCGTTCACCTTATACATCCATCCGGATGTCGACCCGCAGTCGAATTGGTAGAGGTTGTTGATACCCTCGACGTATGACGAGCCGTACGAAGCGTTCCACGTCGCTTCGAGCTGGATCCCCGCGGCGTCGCACGAGCGCCTGAGGATTTCGAGGACGCTTTCCCCCTCCTCAAACGTGACCGTCGTCGCCGGAAGTATAGTACCGTCGGAAGGCACATATCCTTCCTTTCCGGCAGCCAGATCTGACATATTGTTCAGAATAGTGTCGCACCTTATTTCGATGGTGCACGTCAAAGTCTTCGGTGCTGACGGCTCCGTAGCAGTGCCGGAACTGCCACCTCCGGACGTATTGCCCGAAGTGCTTCCGCCTGAACCTGAGCTGCCCGTTGAAGTGCCGCCAGATGCCGATCCCCCTGATGACGAACTGCCGGATGACGGACTGCCCTGCGAGCCGGATGACGCGTCTGTTCCACCCGATGGCGCGCCGCTTCCAAAATTAAGTGATTCGGATATCGTTTTCTGCGAGGCTGCCTTGCGGTCCGCTATGACTTTAGCCGCTTCCTCGCCCGAAAAACAGAGCTTCTTCAGTTTGGAAGCGCTGTTTACCTTTTCAAGTTCAAAGTCGTTGAGCGTTTCGGCGGAAAAACCTCTCGTCGTGACTTCGTCGGAAAGTATCGTAAAAGCATAACCCGCCTCCGCAGAAACATCCCCGACCGAGAGTTCCCCGCTCAATAAATATATGTTCGCCGATCCCGCAGGCGCGCTCGCCGCGAACACGCACGAGACGGCGGTAAACTTCTTTTCAAAAATTTCAAAATCGCATTGATCCGCGACGTCAGCGAACACAGCACCTTCTTTGACGCTGAACAAAATACGCCCGTCTCCGCTGTCATCTACTTCCAGCCTGGTCTTTTCTTCGAGCGAGATCACGCTGTCGCCGAAAATCAAATCGGCTGATCCTCCGCTCCCGGTCTCGATGACATCGCCGGCTTTCAAGGCTGAACCGACTTCCGGGTTGAACGACAGTCCGCCCCTCTGCAGCCCGACGGAACCGGATATCCCGTCCACTTTTACGAGGACTTTTTCGGCAGTCCCATCTTCTTTGCTGACCTCTACGCCGTTGTCTTTATCGAACCACCCGCGCAGGTTTCCCGCGTACCATACGCCTGCCGCGACTATGATGACCGCGGCCACTGCCATTATTGCGTTGAAAAGTTTTCTCTTCTTTTTCTGTTTCAAGATGCGCCTCTTAAGATCATCTTTTCGGCCTGAGCGACGCCCTGTCAAGCGGCAAAAGCGGGCAAACGCCCGCCTCCCCGTGAAATGGGGAGACGGACGGTGCCCGCAAGAAATGCTGCTGCAGGTAAAAGCGCGGCAGCCGATACATCCTTTCTGACACGATGCTATGCGCGATGCCTGCGCGCCGCAATGGACGCGGCTGCGCCTCCGGCGAGGATCAGAAGCAGCGCGTATGCGGCAAAATCAGCATCATCGCCGGTCGCAGGTGTATCTGCCTTACCCGGGTTTTCCGGTTTATTCGGGTCGGCAGGCTTGTTCGGTTCGTCGATGACTTCTTTCACCCAATCCGCATAGAGAGTTACGTTATCTTCGAGCGTGATCTCATCCCCGGATTTATAAGCCTTGCCTTTTCCGTCAGCCTGTGTGTTCCATCCCGCGAATTTATATCCTTTTTTCGCCAGGGTGCCCGTGTTATCGGAAACCGTCACTTTATCGCCTACGCGGAGTTTTTCAACTCCGGCCGGCGCTGTCCCGGACGTGCTGCCGTTCCCGTCATATTTTACGGAAATGCTCTTGAAAGAAAGAGCAAAAATATTAGCTGAATCGTTCTTATAGTAGATGGTTCCGTTATCGTCGCAGATCGGGCTGGCAGTGCAGTACTGCTCATATCCCTTTGCATCAAACAGTTCTGTAAGTTCAGCTTCGTCTCCGCTTGCCGCGTCGGCCTTGGTCTTCAGGACCGAGATCCCTCCCGGGTAATTGTTATATGTCGAATAGATATAGATATATCCCGTTTCTTTCTCGTATGCCGTCGAAAGCAGTACCGAGCACTGAGGGTAGCCTTTCATCTCTTTGCTGTATACTTCTTTGAGTGTCGAAGCGTCAGCGACATAGAGTTTTCCTGTCGTCGAGCGGTCTGGGCCCCATCCGCCTGCTCCGAAATACACGCGGCCTTTATATACTACAGGAGTGCACGTTGAAGAAACTCCTTCATATTGAACTCTGACGAGTTCGGACAGAGTTCCCGTGGAGACATCGACTGAAGCGCTGCATAGGCAGCCGTCGGTCGTCGTGAAGTAGATCTTTCCGTTGTCATACGCGATACTGCTGTGAACAGGACCGGATACTTCGAGATCTGTAATCTGTTCACCCGTAGTTTTATTCAGCGACAAAACATGGCCGGATGAAGACGTATCCGCCGATCCATCAGACCCGAAGATCACCGCGTTTCCAACTACGACGGCACCTGCCCAGTAGTATCCGCCATTCTGCGCGCGCACCCATTCAGAAGATTTCTCTTCATCGGTCTTTGTCGTATCGTCATCCGATGTAGTGAGGGCTACGTAGTTGGCCTCACCGTTTCCATTCCAGAACCCGGTATAGAGCATTCCGTCCGAAACAGTTATCGGACATGATGCCTGACCTTTAAGAGTGTCTCTATAGACCCAGAGTGACTTCAGTGTCTCTGCGTCGAATGCCTGGACCGTTCCGTTCGTAAGAGGGCAGAAGATTTTTCCGTCGGCATATGTAGGATTCATATTTATCCAATCCGTAGTCTCCGCCATTTCCGCAGTCGCAAGCGTTTCTCCCGTCTCGAGAGAAATTTTATAGAGAGTTTTATTGCTCATCGCGAAAAGGCAGCCATTTGCGATGATAGGAGACGACGGAGCGTTCGTCCAGTCTGACCCGAACGACTTTGCCCATTTCAATTCTGCCTGAACTGCAGTCGTCGGAAGTTCCGCGTCGCTTATGGCCATGTTGTTCGAGTTTCCGCGGAAACTCGGCCAGTTTTCCGTAGCAGCAGGATCAGCATAGGCACGCGATGCGCCGAAGCTGACGATTCCAAGGAACATTACCGCAGCGAGGAGCATGACGGCAAATTTCCTTAACGTTCTTTGCTTTTCCATAGCATGATTCCTTTCCTGCCTTCATAAAGGCAACTCTCTCCGGCGCTTTCAATAAAAAAGCGCCGGACATCTGTTTTGTTCGGCGCAAACGTTTTTATGCACTCCTGATGACTCTGCCGGGAACGCCGACAGGCCGCCGGAATGCGAATATCCTGACTCGCGATCCGGGGATCTCAGTCCCCACGCCCGTTCCTGCCTTCCCGCGATCTCTCGCAGTGGCGGCTTATGCCCGCACGTCATCGCTTCCGTGTTTCGGAACGGTCTCTCGCTTACAGTACCGTTTCTGTGTGGGGATTCTCACCCCGTTCCTCTTTCCCTCCGCTGGGCGCGGAGGTCATTCCGGTCATTGAATTTGCACATTTTTTATACCATATTCCGGCGCTTTGGTCAAGATGTGAAAGGCTTGAAAACAGCATCACCCGCGTGATCTTTTTCTGGCTGACAGAAGCGCCAGAGATGCAGCGGCGAGCATGAACGAATATACGCGGGCAGCCTCCCCGTCTATATCGCCTGTCTTCACAGCATTTTCGGATCCGGAAGCGGAGGAATTGCCGTTTTCCGTTTTTCCGCTGCCGCTGTTTCCTGTGTTGTCCGCGACGGTCTTGCCTCCGCCGTTTTCGCTTTCGTTTTCATTTTTCTCTACGTCAGACATTTCGTACAGCGGATTCCTGCCGCTTGCGAATCTCTCCCAGGAACCGACCGCGAGGAGCGCCTGCTGGGAAGCCATCATATCAGCTCCTCTGCCCTTAATATGCTCAAATCTTCCTGTACTCAGACGATATTCGTCGAGTCCCTCGAACAGAGTTTTTGCATCGTTGGCAAATCCGTTCTCAGGAAGAGCAGGATCCATTCCGAGCGTCAAAAGAGCCACGGCGGCCTGAGCGTCAGATTCAGGGCTCCCGTATGTGCCGTTGTCGATTTTGTCCCTCAGGTAATCGAGTCCCTTGTCCACTGCGGATCTCACGTCGTCACGGTCTGTATATCCGGCGATAGCCTGGAGCGCCATCGCCGTCATATCGACACTTCCGCCTGTTCCTCCGGCGATGAGCGAGAAACTTCCGTCGCCACATTGATATTTCAAGATCTCGGCGATCAGTTTATCGCGATCCCAGAGGCTTCCCTCAGGCACTTCATACGGAGCTATATCTATCGCTATGAGCGTAAATATTGACTCGTTGCTCAACGTGGAAACGCGTTCGTTGTTCAGAAGGCTCGCGACGAGATCCTTTCCCCCTAAGTCGGCAGGGTCCATATTTGCGGCACGCATGGCCATGATGACTCTGGCGATATCCGTAGGCTTTCCTCCGTCGCGGAGTTTTCCCGTTTCGCCTTTGGTCTGCTCTTTCAGGGACTCCTCGTAGTCTTTCAACGTCCTGCCGTCCTTTGCCACGGACTCAGGATCGATCCTGGCGCGGCAGAGAGCTATGATGTTCCACTCGTCGCCGTACTCGAGCGATATAGGGTGAGCCTTATAGAACTGAAGTATGGACTTCTTCTGTTCCGCGGTGATCTTGTTTTCGTCAGGTGTCTCTTTGACGGTGCCGTCCGATTCCGCGACAGTGATGCGATACGTGACCTCAGGGGAAGTCCCTTCTTTAGCGGCGGCTGCCTTTCCGGTCAAAACAACGCTTCCGGCCTTTTTGCCGACCACGGAATACTGGGTGTTGGAATTCTTGCTGTAAGCGTTATTTTTGCCGCGCTTCACCTCGACGCTCCCGCTGCCGAGCTGCTCCCGGTCGATTTTTGCCTGCGACGGCACCTCAGGTGTGAACGTCAGATTGAGGACTGCCGTCTCTCCGACTTTGATCGTGAGTTCCGGCGTGCCTGTCGAAAGAGCCTCGACCGGGTTTTTATACTTGAAAGTCACCTTTTGCTGCGCTTTTACAGGATCGGCGTTCGTGCCCTGGTCGATTGACGCGGTAATGATGACGTCTCCCTCGCTGTGGCCGATGAACCCGTTATCGAATTTGGATGAATATTCCGCTATGGCCGTGTTGTCGCTCGACCATGCCACGTTATATTTATAACTCGCGTTTTCCGGCTCGACGGTCACGTCGTCGTAAAGATCCTTCCCGAGGATCCCGGTGTAGTTGTCGCCGTCTCCGAGGCCGTATATCAGGTTCTGCATCTCGACGGTCTCCGGGAGTTTCTGAGTTATTTTGCTTACAGGTACGAATGACGATTCGGCTTTGAATGCGAATTTCTTATCTCCGTACGTGATCGTGATGGTGCCGCTTCCAGGCGCATCGAACGAAAATCCGGTCTCCACCGTCTGGGTGATCTCTATATCCTTATTGTCAGCGGAGATCTCGAAGTCCTTAGGCCCGAGCTCATTATATTCTCCCGAGGCTTCGTCCTCAGCGCTGACTTTGAAGCCCATATATTCGCTTCCGTTCACAGGGATCGTTGAATCAGCTGCTATCTCTGTCCCGTCACTCTTATATACTTTCAGCCCTTCACCGGTCGGCTCATCGCTTCCGCCGTCGCCGCCGTCGCCGCCGGGGGTATTACTCAGTTCGTATACGAAGCGGATGGTGGCAGACGTTGATGTCTCTCCGTTTTCTTCGATGAGCACAGGTACGTCTACAGAGCCTTTACTCTCAACCGTGCTGTCGAGAAGCGCCTTGTCCTCTGCGCTCATTTTTAGATTTCCGCGTGTGTCGGCTTCGATAGTCCAGTCCTCTCTGACTTTTCCGAAATCAAGTTTCGCTTTCACGGAGTATGCATCATAATCCCCCTTCAGGCGGACGCTGCAAGTGTCGTTGCTGATCAGACCTGCGAGAAACTGATCCTTCGTCGGCACTTTTATGATGCCGTCTTTTTCCTCGTACTTCGTCCCGGTCTCTCTCAGGCTTTGAGCCCCTTTCTCGCACTGGACGAGCCAGATATTGTAATCCGCTGCAAACACGTCGAGCCCGGTCAGTCCCGCCGACGTGAGGATCATCGCCGCTCACACCGCAAGCGTGACAATTTTTCTGATAAAACCCTTTTTTCTCATTCGATTCTCCCTTCTCCCATGCCGAAATTTTTATCACTTCTGCAAGATCCACCGCGGTGTGGCGTCAGGCGAAAATAAAAAGCGCCCGGGAAAAACCGGGCGCAAACGCATTCATGCGCACACTCTCCGCGGAAACGCCGCAGATTCTGCCGGAATATGAGTATCCTGGCTCGCGCTGCGACAGACGAACAACATGACCCGTCCGTCACGGCATTCCTCCCGCCTTCCCCGGGCAGCCCCGAGTGGTGACTTTTAAAGTCCTTCGCGTTTCCGCGCTTAAGAGGTACCTCACGCTTACAGTACCGTTTCTGTGCGGGGCCTTTCACTCCATTCCTCTTTTCCGCCTGTCAAGGCGGTTATTCCGGATCTTAAATTTTAACAGACAGATATATATCATATCCGTCAAACATAGTCAGCGCCTATTTTTCGGACGCTCTGCCGCTCTTGCGGCGGAACAGGTAGTATCCCGGGTCGCGGTTCGCCGCCTCCATGGCGATGACTTCGGTCGAAGCGTAGACGAACTTGCCTTCGACGCGGACTTTGCCCTTGCGGCCCTTCTCGTCGAACTTCCCTTTTTTCAGAGAAGGGTCGAGGATGCAGAACTCGCCGTCGGCATAACTGATCGCCGTGATGAAATGTCCTCCGTGCGTGAAGATTCCCGTATGCCCCGGATAGTCGCCGCCCGTCAGTATCACGACCGCGCCGCCTTCCTGCAGGCACTTGATGACCTCCTCGATGTTGTTCGTCTCCTGATAATCCAGGTCAAACTTTTCGGCGACGGCAGGTCCGAGGATCTGCATATCCGTTCCCGACGCGTGGTTTGCTTTGGTGCTCGCGGATAGATCGCGGCATTCCGTCAGCGTGAACGGTTCCAGTGACAGCCTGTCCACGGCCATGCACGCGGCGCACAGACCGCACCCCGCCTCGACCACAGTGTTTTTATGGGACGGGTGGTTCTTCTCCTCCGTGTGCGTAGGGTATTTGACGTCCGGATAATCATTCTGATTCAGATACAGCATCTCTAACCTCCTGTTTCATCTGTGAGCTGTCGTCATCCTTCTGCATGCGCAGATAAGCGGCAGCGTCGTCATACTGCTCGTCCAGTTCGCCGCCCACGTCGATGTCGAGCGGTTTGCGTTTGAAGAACAGGTCGTACATGATCGGTATGATGAACAAAGTCATGAACGTGGCGTAGATCAGACCTCCCGAGAGCACGAGAGCCATGCCGCGGGCGAGCTGGCTGCCCAGATCGGAGCCGAACACGATCTTTCCGAGCGCGAGAACGGTCGTCAGCGTCGTCATCAGGATCGGCCTCATCCTCGTTTTGCCGGTGGCGATGAGCGCGTCGCGGCGTTCCATGCCTCCGAGCCTCAGTCTGTTGGCAAAGTCGACGAACACGATGCCGTTGTTCACGACGGTCCCCACGAGCACGAGGAATCCCATCATCGATACGGCCGAAAGCGGCTCGCCGAAAATGATGAGGGCCGCCATGCCTCCCGTGAACGCCAGCGGAACGGTGAACAGTATGATAAACGGCGAGAGCAGGCTCTGGAACTGCGCCACCATGACGAGGTAGATGAACAGGATCGCGATGAGTATGGATTTGATCATCTGGCTCATCATGTTGTTTATCTCTGTCGTGGTGCCCGTTATCTCGACTCTGTACCCGGTCGGCAGGCTGTCGTTGTATTCGGCCAACTGCTTTTCGAATCTCCTCACCAGCAGCGTCGCGTTGTATCCCTCTTCGGCGTCGGCGGTGACAGTCACATACCGCGTCTGGTTCTCGCGCAGGATGGAATTAGGCGTGGACGTCTCCTCCACCGTAGCGAATTCGCTGAGCTTATGCTTCTCGACGGCCGCGGTGTCTTCCTCCTGCCCGGTTATCGACGAAAGATCAGTCGTGTTCTCAGGAGTGAACTCCATGTCGAGGAGGTTTTCCTTTGTCAGAGGATCGGTATCGTCGCGTATGGTGACGTCCATCTCCATCCCGTCTATCGTGACCGTCGTCGAGGACACGGACGTCTTCAGGCGCTCGGAGATCTGCATATACACCTGCGCCGTCGTGAGGCCGAGCGAGATCACCTTATCCCTGTCAATTATCAAATGCAGGCCTCGCGAGTTTTCGTCCTTCGCCCCGGAGGCGTTAGTGAAGCCTTCAGTATCGTTCAGGAGTTTCACCGTTTCGTCCTCGACTTCGCGCAGCTTCTCGATATCGCTCCCGTAGACGTTCAGCGTGATGTCGTGCTGATCGACCATCTGCTCCAAGTCGCTCATATTGCCGGCGTTCGCGGATACCTCGCAGCCTGTCTTGTCGGCGATGGCGTCTATCTTTTTACAGATGGAGTGTATCTCTGACGACGGAGTGTTTTCCGGAAGCGAGACGTATCCGATATATGTGCCGTAGTATCCGGAAGTCATCGAGCCGAGCGAAGACATAACGCTGAGCGAACTGCTCTGGTCCATCATACCGACGTTTTCGATGCCGTCTATCTTCAGCATTTCGCTCAAAACCTCATCGGCGCGTTCGAACGACTGCTCGCGGCTCAGGCCGGACGGAGTCGTCACGGTGACCTCTATCTCTGTCGAATCCATGTTCGGGATCAGCACTATGCCCGAGTACGCTGCGCCAAAGACAGACGCGGCGAGAAGCCCTATCGCGATCAGCAGCGGCAAAGCCTTATGCTCGAGGCACCATCTGAGCGCGGTCCCGTACTTATCGAGGACGACGTGGAATTTCTTATATTCCCTGTTCCTCATGCGCCGCATTATGGTGCTGGATGCGGCCGGGACGACCGTCAGCGCGACGAGGAGCGAAGCGGTCAGGCAGAAGCCGATCGCCAGAGCCATAGGGACCAGAAGTTCCTTGACGTATCCGTGCGTGAATATCATCGGCACGAAAACGCAGATCGTCGTCACGGTAGAGGAAATGATCGGCGCGCGGACCTGTTTTGCTCCCTGCACCGCGGCTCTGGCCGAGTCGATGCCCAGCGTCCTCAGCCTGAAAATATTCTCCATGACGACTATGGAGTTGTCCACGAGCATGCCTACGCCCAGGGACAGACCCGAGAGAGTCATGATATTGATCGAAAGCCCGGCGAAGTGCATCAGTATCAGCGCGAAGAGCACCGAAAGCGGGATGCTTATCGCCACGACGAGCGTCGGCCTCACATTTCTCAGGAACAAAGCGAGAACTATGACGGCCAGTATCGCTCCTATGAGCATGCTTTCCAGCAGGTCGCCGATTATCAGCGTGATGTATTTTCCCTGGTCTACCAGATTCACGTACGTGAAGTTCGGATCTTCAGCCGCGAGCTGGTCGAAATACGACGTGCATTCCTTTGACACTTCGTTCGTTCCCGAGGCCGAAGATTTATATATGCAGAGAATGACGTCCGGCTCTCCGTTCAGCCTGGCGTACACTTCTCCCGAATTATCGATGACCTGAACGTCAGCGACGTCGGAGACCCTGATCTGGCCTATGCCTTCCACGTCCGCGAGCAGAGCGTCCTCTATCGACGCCTGGCTGTCGAACTCGTCCCCTACCTTCAGCAGCCACGAATTGTCGTTTTTGTCGTCGATGTAGCCCGCCGGCATCGAGAAGTTCTGAGCGTATATGAGCTGGGAGAGAGACGACGCCGTGAGAAGTGAATCCGCGTTTGCGGACGCGAGAACTTTAGCGCGCGTGCTCTCGTATGTCGATCTCGCCTCGGAAAGCTGCTTCTGCGCGTCGTAGAGTTTTGTCGCAGCCGAAGAAAATGCGAGCGCTGCGTCGAGCTGGCCCTGAGACATCTGAGATATGGCGCTCTCCAACTGATCCATCAGTTCTGGGACGCTGTCCAGAAGCGAATTCAGGGACGACAAACTGTCCACCACTTCCTTTAAGGACTCGTTGATATCAGGAAGCGGTACGTCAGAGCCGGAATTTTCCATGATCTCCCGCAGCGCATCGCTCGCCGCCCGGATCTTTGCCGAGATCTGTATGAGTTCTGTCACGGATTCGGTGAGTTGGGCGTACGTAGTATCGTCGATCGGAGGCACCGCACCGGGTATCGCTTCCATCGCCGCCCTGATCTGATCCATAAGCTGCCTGACCTGCTCCGCCTCGGCGTCGGCGTTCGCGTTCTCGTACGCTTCCTCGACCTTCTGCATGTCGGCGAGGAGTTTTTCAAGGGAAGCCTCAAGCTGCTCGGTCCTTGTTTTGATGTCCGCGGCGGCGCTCTCGGCCTGCGTGTCGAACTGAGAAACTACCGCGTTCGCGAACGTATCGCCGAATTCGGACTGCCTCTTCTCCAGTTCTGCCTGGCCGGCGTCGACCTGCGCCTCTGCGTCGTTCAGCTTCGCCTCGGCGGCGGCGAGCTCCTGATTCGCGTAACTCAGTATCTTATCGTTCAATTTGTCGATCTTTTCGCTGTTGAGATCGACCTGGATGCTCTTTTCGATAATGCCGGATGAAGTGACGCTGGCTACGCCGTCGCACCTTTCGAGGCCGGGAACGACCTGCTCTGAGGTGTAGCGCGAAAGTTCCTCTATGTCGTACCCTTTATAACTGACCGCCGTGTACATGGTCGCGACCATGTTGAGATTGATCTCCAGCAGGGTAGGCGTCATGGAGTCCGACGGCAGCGAGGATTCCGCCTTATTCAGAGCAGACGAAGTCCTGACGAGGGCGCTGTCCATATCGGTGTCGTCCTCGAATTCGAGTTCTATGACGGCAAAGTTCTCATAGTTCAGAGAATAGATGTTTTTAAGGCCGTTGATCGTTCCGAGCGCGTTCTCGAGCGGCTCGCTGACCTCGCTCTCGACCTTCTCCGGGCTCGCGCCGGGATACGGCACTACCACGGCCATGTAAGGGACACTTACGTCAGGCAGAAGATCGAGTGTCATGGTATTGAGAGACATCACGCCGAGCGTGATGGCGAATATGACCGCGACCAGTATGGTAAACGGTTTTTTGACGCTGAATTTTTCCATGGCTTCCTTTTCAGTTTCTGTCGCTTTTCGGTTTTGTCCGCCGGGGATCTGTTGAAAGACGCCCTCCCCGCCGCAGGGGCGTGTCAGTTGCTGACCGGATGATGAGCCATATAGCATCCCTCCGTCAGCGGGAGGAAAGTGTAGCCCGACTTGATCAGCCAGTCGATGGTCTTATCCATCGCGTCGACCGTATCCGAGTGGGAGTCGTGGCAGAGTACGACGCTGACGTCGTGCCCTTTGACCCCGTTCGTTACGTTGTTGAAAACTTTATCGGCTCCGATGTTGCCGCTTCCGTCTCCGGAGGAGACGTTCCAGTCGAAATACGAATAGCCTTTCTCACCGGCCTGCCGGGTGAGTTCTGTCATTATCCCGGGGCACGTGGAGCAGCTTACAGTGTTGGAACTTCCGCCGGGGAATCGCATCAGGACTGTCCTATGGCCCGTCTGGCTTTCCACGAGCTGCTCGGCCTGTTCGAAATCCGCCCAGAACGCGTCCGTGTTCGCGTAGACTTTGGAATAATCGTGGGTCATCGTATGCACACCGATGCTGTGGCCCCGAGACGCTGCACGGCCTATGCAGTCCGCGTAGTCAGGTCTTGCACCTGTCACGAAGAACGTCGCTTTGATCCCGTATTTATCGAGGATGTCGAGCAGACGGTCAGTTTCCGGGCCAGGCCCGTCGTCAAAGGTGAGATATATCACCTTATTGAGCCCTTCGGCCGGATCAGGCTTTCTCTCTTCGACGATCACGGTCCTGACTGCGTCCGCCTCGTTTCCGGATGAATCCCTGACAGTATACGTTATCGTGTACTGTCCCGGTGTGTACGGATCGACTTTGCCCGAGACCTCAACGTTCCCGGTAAGGTCTCCGTCGGCGTTGTCCTCCGCGCTGAACGCGTCGGAAAAAGCCGTTCCGAACGGGAGTTTTACGTCCGCGTCCCCTTCGAGCTTTATTACCGGTGGCCTGGTGTCGCGGACCGTCACGGTCCTGTCCTTATAGCCGCTGAATCTGCCCTTCTTCGCAGAATATCTGATCTTGTATTTGCCGAGCCTGTGTGTGTCGACAACGCCTTCAGCCGTGACCGGCACTTTTTCCTCGTATTTCACGAGTTTCTTCTCGCGGATCATTGCCGTCGCCCCGGGATCGTGCCATTCCTCCCCGTATTCGACGGTCACCTCGGGATCTCCCTTTATTTTGATCTCCAGGACGAGGTTTCGCCTCAGATATATCAATATCACCAAAACAGCAGCCGCTGCGGCCATAACAGTAAGGATGATCACGGCCCTGTGCCACGGCCGCAAGTTATGTCCCTTTGACATGATTACTCCCGTTAAAAAACTATACATTCCCGATAATATTATATCCTGCCGCGCGCACCGTTTCAATGAATGCGGAGGAGTTTTGAATGAATGCAGAAGAAAAGAGGGACGGAATATCCGTCCCTCCGAGCGTGTGGCGTTTTACAGCGTTATGTTCCCTTCTATCACTCTCAGATCGTAAGGCTCGAATTTTACGTTTCTGTACGCGTCGACGTCCAGATGATAGTCCATCACGCGGTCGTCCCAGTCGGAATGGATCTCGCCGTTCTGCTTGATGACGATGTCGTACAGGATGGCGTAGACCTTTCCGTCCTCCGGGTCCTTTTCGAGGATCGTGCTGTACGGAAGCGTTTTGTGATACGTGAGTTCCAGCCCTTTATACATGAAGTGGAAGCCGTTTCTCATGCGGCATCCGTCGAGTCCGATGTACTCCGCAACGCTGCACAGATCGTGATAGATCCTGTCGTGCTCGCGGTCGTACAGGTTTTCCGGAGTCGTCGCCGTGTAATCGTAGCGGAACTGGACCGGGACCTTAGAATCGACCCACCTGTCGATATACGCCGGGATCTTCTTCGCGTCGTAGTTATCGTAGAGCACGCAGTTCACGCGCCTTCTGGTCGGCAGCGAGGCGATCAGTTCGTCGGAGGATTCCGCGACGTATTTCTCCAGATGGCGCGACACGTTGATGCAAGTTATCTTCTCTTTATTCTTCTCGGCAAAGTCGAGGATGTCCTGCTCTGACTGGCCCGGGAAAACCGGCAGGGTCGTGTTGATGAAGATCCTGTGAGTCGTCGGGAGCACGTCGAGCATCCTCTGCAGAGCTTCCCTGTCCGCGAAAGGCTCGCCGCCGGTAAATACGAAATCACACTTCGGCGTGATCGAATCCATCAGTTTGATCGACTCTATGATCTTATCGAGGCTGAACCCGCTCGTGTCGGCGTATTCTCCCTTGTTGATGCAGAACGGGCAGCAGTTGCCGCAGTCATACGGCGCAAAGACCGTCACCGTGCAGCCGCCTTCTCTTGTTTTATACGGGTATTTCATTCTTTTTCCTTTGTATCAAAACGCTTAGTCATGCGTTAATGCACACTTTCATTAGTATACCACCCGTGTCTTGTTTTGTCACACAAAAAAATCGGCCGCGCGCGTGTGAACGGAATCTGATGAGCGCGTCGTACTGGTCGTCTGATACACCTCCGGACGCGCGCGCGTGAACGGAACGCTTCCGGCTTGATTTGCCCGTCTCTTTACAAAATCATTACAAATATTTGAAATAAGGCGGGTTACACGTTCATGTCCTGTTCTTTACAATATCTTTAGAGTATGGAGGGTTTAGAAGGATGAATACGACACTAGAAATAATTTTCGGCCTCGTCGGCGGCCTCGCTGTCTTCCTGTTCGGGATGACGATGATGAGCGAGAGCATCCAGAAAGCGGCCGGCGCCAGGATGCGGAAGATACTTTCCGCGCTCACTAAAAACCCCGTGATGGGCGTAATCTCCGGAATGCTGGTCACCGCGGTGCTTCAGTCGTCCAGCGCCGTCAGCGTGATGGCGATAGGTTTCGTCAGCGCGGGGCTGATGACACTGCCACAGGCTATTTCGATAATT
This sequence comes from Clostridiales bacterium UBA7285, assembly GCA_002472145.1. GTDB lineage: Bacteria > Bacillota > Clostridia > Peptostreptococcales > Anaerovoracaceae > Eubacterium_B. Next base: position 25,175 of record DKRJ01000015.1, read on the forward strand.
TTCGGTTCCAACATCGGAACGACGATAACGGCACAGATCGTCGCCTTCCATCTCAGCGATTACATTTACATCTTCATCGCCGCCGGATTTTTCCTCCGTCTCGTTTCCAAAAAAGAAAACATCAAAGCCATCGGCGAAACGATATTCTCTTTCGGCGTGCTCTTCCTCGGGATCGAGATCATGAGCAGCACGATGAAGCCTCTCGCCGACGCGGACATTTTCATCAACGCGATCTCAAAGGTCCAGAACAATCCGTTCCTCGGGCTTCTCGTCGGAACAGTCATGACGCTCGTCGTCCAGAGTTCCTCCGCTACCATCGCAGTGCTTCAGGGTTTTGCCCGCGAGGCCGCATCTTCCGCGTCCGCGCTCACCCTCAGCGGAGCGCTGCCTGTCCTGCTTGGTGATAACATCGGAACGACGGTCACGGCGGGACTTGCCAGCATCACCCAGAGCCGCGACGCGAAGAGGGTCGCTCTCGCACACTTCATATTCAATCTCAGCGGCGCCGTGATATTCATGATCATACGAGTTCCGTTCTCATCGCTCGCGGAGATGATATCTCCGAGCGGCGCTCTCGAAGACGTGATAGCCAGGCAGATAGCGAACGCGCACACTTGCTTCAACATCATCATGACTTGCGTCTGGCTGCCGCTCCTGCCTGTGATGGTAAAGATCGTCCGCAGGATCATCCCGGACAAAGCCCCTGCCGCTGTCAGCGAACCTGCGTATCACCTCGACGAACGCATGCTCAGTCAGCCGGAGGCGTCCCTCCAGATGCTGCGCGAGGAAGTCGAGTACGTCCGCTATACGCTCAGCGACGTTCTAAACAGCATCACAGTCTTCTCCGGCAGGCGCTCAAACGGAGGCGACGAGGCGCTGGACGAAACGCTCAGGATGCTCTCCTCGCGCGAAGCGAAAACGGACGACTTTCTGCTGAAACTTTTTGCCGCGGGCTCACTGGCCGAAGATCAGGCGCACGAGGCTGGGAATATAATGATCCTCTGCACGGAGCAGAGGCAGCTGATAGAACTGGCTCAGAGCCTCTTAAAGGAAAAAGAGCGCATCCGCTCCGCGAACGTGACGTTCTCGCCGGAAGCGAAGGATGAGATAACTCAGGCGTACACCAGGATGCAGCGCCTCTACTCAGAACTGTGCAGATATGTGGAAGGAAACAGGGACGGTGATTCGTTCGCAAAAGCCCACGACTCGGCGATACGCCAGAACGAGCGCTGCATCAGGCATCATCTCCGCAGGGTGCAGGACGGGACGTGCAGTTCGGACATGACGGGCTCGCTCTACAACCTCGTCCACATCATATCGAGGATGGACGAGGTCTGCGCGAATATAGTGTCGACGTCCGCCAGGGGTTCCGAGCCTTGGGACTCGGATAAGGACGAGTTTTCTGAGCAGGCGGAATTCGCGGTATAGGATCCACTGATACCTGAGCGGCGGGGTTTTCACTGATACCTGCGGGACGGGGTTTTAAGGATCACTTCAGCCATGTCGAGGGAGATCGTGAAAGGCTCCGTGAAAGCGTCGAGTTCCAGCGCGATAACGTCCGGGAATGATCTTGCCAGTTTATAGCAGTCCTCAAAGGCGAGACGCTTCAGGTCGAATTCGCTCGCGTAATCGTCGGGCATCTGCTCTTCCTGCGAAAATACCGGCAGGTACCGCTTACCCTCTTCATCCTCCAGAAAATCAGGCTTCCCGCTCACCGGGAGCGTCGGAACGATCAAAACGGAATCGTGGAGACACGCCTGCAGCCATTCGAGCTGCTCGCGCGTTTTTTTGCTTAGGAAACGGCTCTTGAGATAAGCAAGCGTCTTACCGCCCTCGAGCATCTTATCCGTATAGTCGCTGTCGCTCTGCTTCTGGCAGTCACTGCCGCTCTGATTCTGATGATCGCTGTCGCTCTGATTCTGAGAGCCGCTGCCGCTCTGCTTCCGAGCGAGATATTCCTCGAGAGTCAGCCCGCTGTCCGCTATCTCCTGCGCGGTCTCCGGGCTTCCGACGTATCTGTAGTGCCAGCACTCGTGGCTGTATCTGTGTATGAAACCGAACTTCGGGAGGATCGGATATATACGCCCGAAGATCTCTGTCTCCGCGTTCAGCGCGTCGTTATCGTCTATGACTTTCCCGTCCTTTATGAGGCAGACGTCGACCGCAAGCCCTGTATGGTGCTCGCTCGTCCCCGGGACGGCGGCGTATTTTTCGGCATACCAGAGCCCGAACTTATCGGTGAATTCGTCCCAGATCCTCTGCTGATACGCCTCGTCACGGTAGGCCGAGTCGAGATCCACTATGATGTTCTCCTTCTCGGCGAGATATTTTTTCAGTTCCAGATAGTGCGCGGCCGTCTCCTTTTCCACCAGGAATTTCCTGCCGCGGTCGTTCGTGACGGACACGAGTTCCACAGTACCGGCGAAGTCATGAGGGATCGGATTTTCGCTGTCTACTACGATCAGATAATCAGGCATGGCATATACCTCCAACAAAAAAATAAATCCTTCCCGCCGAAAGGCGCGGTGATCGTAAGTATTATATCACGCGCGCCTCTTTGACGAAAAGGTAAACGCAATCATTTGAGGCTATGATTTGAGTTTCTGCCCGGGGATCTACGCCCGGTCCTGAGTTTTGTCGAATTCGTCCTTCATTTCAAGTATATGGCAGGCAGAGCACCCGTCCGCTCTGCCGCACCCTGCCGATGAGCTGCACCCAGCCGACGAGCCGCACCCGCCGGAACATTTGCTGCATTCTCCGCAGCCTACCCCGTTCCTGACGCAGTACCTCACCGCGAAGAACATGCATACGCCGATCACGGCTAATATCACCAAGATTATCAGATTCATGCGCCACACCCCGGAAAGCGCTGCTTTCCCTTGCGTTCCTAAATCACATCCCGAAAAGCTTACGCTTCTCTGCCTTTTCTTTTTTGATGCTGCCGACCTCGTAGCCGGTGTCGGATATCGCCTTGCGCAGCGCGTCCTCGTCGAGTTCGTTTTCGCATTGTATAACGGTCTGCTTCTTCGAGCGCGACGAACTGACCTTTTTTACGTCGAAGCTCCTGCGGACGGCGTCGTTTATATGGCTTTCGCACATGCCGCACATCATTCCTCCGACTTCAACAGTATATTTCCACATAGATCATTCTCCGATAAATCTCTGACGCTTCGGGATCACACGATCCCCTGATCGTCCGATCGTCCGACTTTATCCGATCGTCCGGCTTTGTTCAAATCCTTCCGGCGTTCGCCTCCACGGCGCTGAGTTTCTCCGGTCTGTAATCCTTCCACGGATTCGGACGAAGGATGAAGTACGCCGCCAAAGCGCAGACCGCGAACGCAGCTATCGTTCCGGCGTTTACTCCGCCGCCCGCGATCATCGATCCGATCTGATACGTGCAGAGCGAGAGGAAATATCCCACGGCCATCTGGAAGCCGAACGTGATCCAGCCCCATTTTTTCGTTCCCTGTTCGCGGAATGCCGTAGCGATCGCGACCATGCAAGGAGCGTCAAAGATATTGAAGAGTAGGAAACTCATACCGACGAGCCTGCTGCCACCGAACATGGCGCTGATCGCCGCGGCGACGTCTTCCTGAGCGTCGCTTGCCGCGTGTGCGAGCATTCCCAGAGTTGCCGTAGCCTGTTCCTTTGCCACCTCGGCTGATACCGACGCGACGGCGCCCTGCCACGTGCCGAATCCGAGTGGCATGAAGATCCACGCGAGCACTTCGCCGATATATCTGAGGAAGGAGTGGTCGATGTCGTCGGCGAGGAAGCCCGATGTCCCGAAGTGCATCAGGACCCAGAGAACGATGCACATCGCAAAGATGATCGTTCCGGCTTTGATCATGAATGCTTTCGCTCTCTCCCAGACGTGGATCATCACGCCTTTGAACGTCGGAAGGTGATACGCCGGCAGTTCCATTACGAACGGCGCCGGGCCGCCCGAGAAGTATTTCGTTTTCTTGAGCGCGATTCCGCCGAGCACTACGATGCCGAGACCGAGGAAGTACATCCCCGGCGCGACGAATTTGCTGCCCGGAAAGCAGACGAGCATCATCATCGCGACGATCTCCATCTTAGCTCCGCAAGGCATGGACGTCGAAAGCATTATCGTCATGTGGCGGTCCTGTTCCGTTTCGATCGTGCGCGCCGCCATGATGGCAGTGACCCCGCATCCCGTTCCGATGAGCATCGGGATGAACGATTTGCCCGAAAGTCCGAATCTCCTGAATATCCTGTCCATGATGAACGCGACTCTGGCCATGTAGCCTGAGTCCTCGAGGATCGACAGGCACAGGAAGAGCAGTATCATCTGAGGGACAAAGCCCAGCACCGTGCCTACGCCTCCGATTATTCCGTCGACGAGCAGGCTTATCAGCCACGGAGCTGCTCCCGCGGATTCCAGAGCGTGCGTTGCGCCGTTCGTTATCCAGTCTCCGAAGAGCGTATCGTTAGTCCACGTCGTGAGCCAGTCGCCCACGGTCGTTACCGACAGATAGCAGACTCCGAACATGATCAGAGCAAAGATCGGCAGCGCCAGGATCCTGTTCGTCACGACTTTATCGATCTTATCGGACACCGTCAGGTTTCCCTTGGCGCCTTTCTTACGTACCGTATCACGGACGAGTTTCTGTATGTAGAGATAGCGCTGGTTGGTGATGATGCTTTCCGCGTCATCATCCATCTCCTTTTCGCAGTCCCTGACGTGGCCGTCGATGTGCTCCAGCGTCGCCCGGTCGAGTTTCAGGGATTCCGTCGCCTTATAGTCGCGCTCGAAGAGTTTGACCGCGTACCATCTGAGCGTCGCCGGATCTACTTTGTTTGAGATCGATTCCTCTATGTGCGCTATCGCGTGCTCGACGCTTCCCGTGAAGACGTGAGGGAGTTCGCCTTTTCTTCCCGCCTCCGCGGCTCTGATGCAGAGTTCCGCGGCTTCTCTGGTGTTCTGGCCTTTGATCGCCGAGATCTCGATCGTCTCGCAGCCCAGTTCCTCTCCGATTTTCTTCGTGTCGATCTTATCGCCGGTCTTTTTGACGATGTCCATCATGTTGAAGGCCAGGACGACAGGTCTTCCGATCTCGACGAGTTGTGTGGTCAGATACAGGTTGCGCTCGATGTTGGTCGCGTCCACGATGTTTAAAATGACGTCCGGTTTTTCGTTTACGAGATAATTCCTTGAAACGACTTCTTCGAGCGAGTACGGGCTGAGCGAATAAATGCCCGGGAGGTCCTGTACCACGATCTCCTTATGCCCTGTCAGCCTTCCCTCTTTCTTTTCTACTGTTACGCCCGGCCAGTTGCCGACGTACTGAGTGCTTCCGGTTAGATCGTTGAACAGCGTCGTCTTTCCGCAGTTCGGGTTGCCCGCAAGCGCTATTTTGATAGCCATTGATTCCGCCTCCTGATGCTTTGCTATTTCATTTCCAGAATGTCCGCGTCCGCCTTCCTGAAGGAAAGCTCGTACCCGCGCACTGTGACTTCCACGGGGTCTCCGAGCGGCGCCTTCTTACGCACGTAGATCTCGGTACCTTTCGTGATGCCCATGTCCATGATGCGCCTCTTTAAAGCGCCGTCTCCGTGGATCTTAACGACCGTGGCCGTTTCGCCCACCCCGAGTCTCTCAGTGTCTTCATCTTCTGCTGCCTCCTTCCGCGGCAAAAATTTTTTCCGCCATTTTTGCCGATATCACAAGTCTGGTCGATTTGACCGCGACTATGACGTTGCCGTTTCCCGCCGCCGATACGCCGGTGACCTCCGTTCCGGGAACAAAACCGAGATCTTCGAGGTGCTGCCGCACTTCCTGAGTCCCCCCGACGCGCGCTACTATCGCTTTTTCTCCGCCTTTCAAATATGTCATCGGCATCATCGCCGCCACACTCCTTTTTTGCTGCACGATCATTCATATCGGCGCCGCGTGATTATATATTTCTAACTACAATTTCTTTACTCTAATTCCGGAATTGAGTTTAATACTTTTAACTTTTGTTGTTAATATATAATTTGGGGTTTTTCTTTTTTTATGGTATGATTTCTTAAGCGCCGAACGTGGAATGCGGCGGCTGAGATCGTGAACGCGGGCAAATTACATAAAGCAAGCCAAAGCACATATGACAAAGAAAGGCAGCATCGTACTATGAAAAAGAATGAAAGCGCCGGGACCGAACCGCGCAGACGCAGTAAGACCGCGGGTTCCAAGCGCGACGAGTTCGTCGGCGATCCAGGGAAGACGGTCGAGGACTACCTCGAGGCCATCCTCATCGTGCGCGAGCGTCAGGGCTACGTGCGCTCGGTCGACGTCGCCGAACAGCTGGAGGTCTCCAAGCCGAGCGTCACATACGTGACTAAAAGGCTTAAATCGCAAGGCTACATCGACACTGACCACGCCGGGATGCTTCTTTTGACCGAAGAAGGCGAAAAAATAGCCTCCTCCACGTATGACAGACATAAAACGCTGACGGAGTTTTTTGTCGCGCTGGGGATCGACCCGAAGCAGGCCGGGATAGACGCGTGCAAGGTCGAGCACGACATCAGCGAGGAAACGTACCGCGCCCTCTGCGAGCATGCCAGAGCGGGAAAGCAGAATAAGAAAAAATCCAAATAGTGCGTGACTGCGCGCGATTTTGTAGTATACTTTATTCGGCAGCGATGTCATACATTAAATTTAATAGTGTGCCGGGATCACCGCGGTACGCCCGCGGAAAAAAGGAATGGGGTGAGAAGCCCCGCACAGAAACGGTACTGTAAGCGTCAGGCTATTCCCAAACGCAGCGCCGCGCATACTAAACGCAGTTCCAGCGTATAGCGAGTTCCAGCGTATAGTGCAGCAAGCGCCGCGCGGACGCATCCGATCGATGCGTCATCCACTGCTTTATCAGCGGGAAGGAAGGAAAAAGCCGCAGGCCCCTCTTTTAGCGGGGCTCGAGGCGCGAGTCAGGATACTCAGATCTCGGCAGGATTATCGGCGTTCCCGGTAATAGCCAGAGCATGAATACGTTTGCGTCGGAAAACTTTTTCGGCGCATTTTTTATTCTCTTGCGGGCGAAGCCGGCGGACGCAGAAAGAAAGGAGTAAGTTTTGAAAAAGCTAAAGAGATCCCTTGCTGTGCTGCTCGCGCTGGTCTTGCTTATCTGCACGGCGGCAGTCCCGGCCTTTGCGCTGGAGGCGAACAAAGTAACGTTCGTCGTCGAAGACGCGGCGGACGGCAGCGCCATCACGGACGCTGAAATCGTTATCACTTACGAAGAAGAAGACGAAGACTGGAACACCTACACCGAGACCGCTCATCCGAATTCGGACGGCACCTACGACCTCTACAGGTACTATAACTACGACGTCAAAGTCACTAAAGACGGCTACGCCGACTATTCCGAGACATATTCACCGGATGTGAGCGGCAAGACCATCACAAAAACGATAAAACTGAATAAGAAGACCGCCGACTACGAGACGGCGAACGCATTCAAAGAGCGTTTCGACGCCGAAACGGGAGCGCTGCGCCCGCAGTACGGGACGGACACAAACATCTGCGAGTTCGTCAAAGCTAAACTTGCCGGATACACAGGCCTCGACAGCACCGGCGTCACAGTCGCACTTAAGTCCGCCGACACTCCTGAAAGGATCGCCGCTGACGGGACGATCACCTACGTAAACGGCGGCCTGGACGCTAGCGGGTTAAACTTCGCTAACGTGGGATGCGTATTTACGTTCAAGTGCGGCTCCGCCTCGGTCGACACCAAAGAGCGCACGGCGACGGTCTGCTGGGACAGAAAGCACTATAACTCTAAGATAAACGAAGAAGCCGACTCCCTGTCTTTCGACAAGATCAAAGGCGAAAACGCATCGGCGGACGAAGTCACGAAAAACTTAAGCCTTCCGCAGATCCTCGGCACCTCCGCGCGCAGTTCCTGGTCCGTACTGAGTTGGACGTCGGGCGACAGCGGCATCATTTCCGTCGGCGAGGCTTCGGCTTTGACAACGCCTGTGACCGCGACGGTCACGAGACCGGAAAAGGACACGAAAGTCACCCTCACCGCGACCTTTAAAGCCAACGATTCCAACCTCAACAGTTATGTCGAGAAGCCGGAGGATTTCGCGACAGTCACGAAGACCGTCGACGTGACCGTAAAAGGCACCGGCTCCGCGGCTCCGAGCGGGGAAGAACTCCTCGCCATCCTGAACAAATATTACACGAGCGACAGGATCAAGGATTATGACACGCAGGGAGACGTCGACCTCTCAGCCGTCACCGGAGACCTCCAACTGCCCCGCTATACTAGGATCAAAGACGAAGACGGCAATTACGTCTTTAACAACAAAGAAATAACCGTAACGTCATCCGATGATAGCCTCGCAAAGGTCAACGGCTACCGCGTTGCGATCGACCCGTTCGCCTCGGGAGACGGAAAAGCCGAGCTCACGGTCAGTTTCACCAGAGAAGGCGTGACCGTATCTAAAAACATCCCCGTCGCCGTAGTCATGCTCAACGACGCGGCTCTGGACCCTGAGATCGCTAAGATGGAGACCGCGAAGGCCCACTACTTCGACGCGATAAACGACAAACAGTATGCAGGTAAAGATTCCGTCACCGGGGATCTCCATCCGTTCCAGTCGATCGTGGTAAACTCCGACAGCACCGTATCCTGCGTCTACAATGTGGCAGAACTCACGGGCACCGGCATCATCGCGGACGGATACTTTGACACAGATCAGTCGGAGCAGATGGAAGCCGCGGGATACAATAAATTCAAGTCCTCCGACACGAGCATCATAAGCCACGAGTCGCTCGTAGTCACCAGACCTGAAAAGTCAAAGAAAGTCACCGTCACTTCCTGGCTCAGCAGCGAAAAGTACGGCGAGCTCGCGAAAAAGCATCCTGACAACGAAAAACTGCAGAAACTGTATAAACAGGAAGTTTCTGTCGAACTGACCGTTGTCGGGACCAAAGACCAGACCGAACCGGGCGGATCTGAAGACCCGGGCAGCGCCGGAGCGACGGAAGCAAAGGTCACCATCGTCTTCCAGGAGCAGAAAAGCACACTCGGAACAGTCTATGAAGGCTTCGCCGTCTCCAGCGGCGACGCCGCAAAGTACGGATACGAGAAGCCTGCCGGATTCGAGAACAAAGTGACAGTGCTCGACGCGATGGCCGCTATGATGGCGGATAAATACACGGATTTCAAGGATCACCCTGAGCAGTATCTGAAGTACTCGGGCGGATTCGGCTCGCTGATGATCGGCAAAGCGCTGACTTATAACTTCGGCTTCTTCATAAACGACAAATACCCTGTTTACGCGGATCGCCCAAAAACCGGTTCCGTCGCCGGCGACACAGTCCTCGCGGACGGCGACTACCTGGCGATATTCGGATACTTCAGCCCGTATTACGCGGATAAGTACGTTTATTTTTCAGACAGGGACGTCACCGCGGAATCGGGGACGGAATTCACGGTCAATGTGCTGGGATATTACGCGATGATGGATCACACTCCTGCGGCACAGGAAGGCGTCACCGTCGCCGTGCTGAAAGACGGTACTCAGGTCACGACTGCCGTTGCCGATAAAGACGGCAGCGCTAAGTTTAAGATAGATGACGCCGGCGACTACGTGCTGACCGTCGTCTCTATCCCGAATGACGAAAAGTGGGGAGATTACTTTGTTGCTCCTTACGGGAAACTGAAAGTAAACGCCTCTGCCGAGCCGGGCACGGATCCGGATGAACCCGGTGAACCGGGCGAGCCGCATGATTATCAGATCATTTCCGGCAGCGGATCCGAATGGAAGAAAGATTCTGAAAGCGGGCTGACGCTCACTGCTGACGGTCCGTTTGAAAAGTTCAAGTCGGTCTCGGTCGACGGCTCCGTAATTTCCGCGGATAATTACACCGCCGTTTCCGGCAGCACCGTCGTCACGCTGAAACCGGCTTATCTGAAGACGCTCAGCGAAGGGACGCACACGATCAGCATCGCATTCTCAGGCGGCAAGGCAGACGGCACGTTTAAGATCGCGGCCGCGTCAAATCCGGAAGATCCGACAAAGCCGAACGACCCTGAAAATCCGGCAGATCCAACCAATCCTGAAAATCCTTCCAAGCCTGAAAACCCTTCCAATCCTGAAAACCCGGCTAAGCAGGATAACGGCAAAGTTCCGGCCACGGGCGACGCTTCTCAGCCTTACGCATGGTACGCTTTATCGCTTGCCGCCGCGGCAGCCTACGCAGCAGCGATCAGAAGGCGCAGAGCCGACCGCTGAGATCATCTCTGAAAACTGAAGCGGAAAACTGAATTTTTCTTCTTTATCAAAGCCCTCCCGCACGTCACCTTTCGATCCGGCGGGAGGGTCTTCGTATTGACATTCCCACCGGACGGTAATAGAATTTAGTGAATCGACGTGGTTTATCGCTGTACATCGGTAAAGCGAGGCGAAGTGGGAGATCCGCATACGACCGCGCCGTAAAAGGGGAAAAGGAAACGGAGATCGGGAAATATGCCTATAACAGATCTGTTGGAAAGGAACAGTAAACTTTACGGCGGCGAAACGGCTTTGATCGAGATAAACCCGGAAGTCAGCGAGCCGCTGCACGTGACGTGGAAGGAATACGAACTGATACAGCCGACCTCTGCCACATACTACAGGCGCGAGATCACGTGGTCCGTCTTTGACGAAAAGGCAAACCGCGCAGCGAACCTGCTGATAAGCAAAGGCGTCAGAAAAGGCCAGAAAATCGCCATTTTAATGATGAACTCACTCGAGTGGCTCCCTATATACTTCGGCATACTGAAGACCGGAGCGGTCGCCGTCCCTCTCAACTTCAGGTACACGGCCGAGGAGATCGACTACTGCATCAATAAAGCCGACGTCGACGTTTTGTTCTTCGGGGAGGAGTTCATCGGGCGCATCGAATCGATCGCCGACGACATCGACAGGGAAAGGCTTTTGTTCTTTGTCGGGAACTCTTGTCCGTCTTTCGCCGAGGACTACATCGCACTCTCTGCCAACTGCTCCAGTTCGGCGCCTAAGATACTCATCGAGGACGACGACCTCGCTGCGATCTACTTTTCGTCCGGCACGACAGGATTTCCGAAGGCGATCCTGCACCGGCACGCGGCGCTCACGCAGTCCGCTCGCATGGAGGCCATCCACCACCGGACCACGCACGACGACGTATTCCTCTGCATCCCTCCGCTCTACCACACCGGAGCTAAAATGCACTGGTTCGGATCCCTTTACACCGGCAGCCGCGCCGTGCTTTTAAAGGGGAACCGCCCGAAGGCCATCCTTGAAGCCGTCTCCAAGGAGCAGTGCACCATAGTCTGGCTCCTCGTCCCATGGGCGCAGGACATTTTAACAGCGCTCGACCTAGGCGAAGTCAAACTTTCGGACTATAAACTCGATCAGTGGAGGCTCATGCACATCGGCGCGCAGCCCGTGCCGCCGAGCCTGATCAAGCGCTGGAAGGAGTACTTCCCGCGCCACGAATACGATACGAATTACGGTCTTTCGGAATCGACAGGGCCGGGATGCATCCACCTCGGACTCGATAACATAGACAAAGTCGGGGCCATCGGCATTCCGGGCTTCGGCTGGCAGGCAAAGATCACAGGCGACGACGGACGCCCTGTCAGGCGCGGCGATGTCGGCGAGCTCTGCGTAAAGGGTCCCGGCGTGATGGTCGAATACTACAATGACCCCGAAGCGACGGCAGAGACGATCGTCGACGGGTGGCTTTTGACGGGCGATATGGCCAGGCAGGACGAGGACGGGTTCTATTACCTGGTCGACCGCAAGAAAGACGTGATCATCTCGGGCGGCGAAAACCTCTACCCGGTCCAGATCGAAGCGTTCCTCGCCTCAAACAGCAAGATCCAGGACGTTGCGGTCATCGGCACTCCGGACCCGCGCCTTGGCGAGATCGCTACGGCGGTCATACAGATCAAAAAAGGCCAGAGCCTCACCGAAGAAGAAGTGAACAGGTTCTGCCTGAAACTGCCGAGATACAAACGCCCACGCCGCATCATTTTTGCCGACGTCCCGCGCAATGCGACAGGCAAGATCGAAAAGCCTGAACTGCGCAAGATGTACGGCGGCACGAACCTCGTGGAAAAAGAGAGCAATTCTTAGGTAAAAAACCGAGTCGCTATACGACCCGGTTCCGCGGCTCCATGCCGTTTACCACTGATTCGATGTTCTCCCAGATGGCGCGATGCGCACGCGCGAAGAACCCGCTCGTCACGCCTGCGATGTGAGGCGTTATGATCACGCGGCTCTGCACCTCGGGCGGCAGGTTCACTAAAACGTTATCCGCCGTCACCGGTTCTGGCGCGACAGTGTCGAGACCCGCCCCGGCGAGCTTCCCTGAGATGAGCGCGGAAGCGAGCGCCTCGTTATCGACGAGGTCGCCCCTCGCCGTGTTAACGAAGTAGGAACCGTCTTTCATCGCGTCAAAGAATTCCCCGCCGCACATGCCTTCGGTCTGGGGCGTCACCGGTACGTGCATGCTGATTATGTCGCACGAAGAAAGAAGGTCGAAGAGAGGCTCGTATGAAACGCCGTACCGCTCCTCTGCGCCGGCGTCGGCGCGAGTGCGGCTGTAGTACGCGGTCTCTGAGGCGAACGGGACGAGCAGCCGGGCGGTTTCCTTTGCGATGGCGCCAAAACCGACGAGCCCGACCTTCACCTCGGAAAGCTCGCGGATCCCGCTCACCATGAGACGCATTTTAGTCTCTATCTGCCTTCCCGCGAGGACGCTTTCGTACCCCGGGGCCAGGCTCCGGAGCAAAGCCAGCATCAGCATCACGGTGTGCTCCGCGACGGCTTTTGCGTTTGCCCCTTTCTGGTTGCAGACATAGATGCCCAGTTCCTCAGCCGCTTCGACGTCGATCTTATTGTACGCGGCGCCCTCCGACTCGACTATCTTCAGCGTCGGGAGGCTTTCCATCTCGCGGCGGGTCACCTTTGATATAGCGTCGGCGACGATCGCGACGGCGCCTTCAGCCTTTGATATGACCTCATCCTCTGCCGCTCCGACCGGGATCGTGACGATCTTCGCACTGCGGGCGAACTCTGTATCCGGCAGGTATTTTTTTGTTCTGGCGGGGTCGCCGATGAACGCGACTTTGATCTGATCCATGGATTCAGTCATTGCTTTCTATCCTTGCGGATTTTCTGAAGAAAAACAGGCCGAGGACGAAGAGGACGGCCAGCATGCCGATGGCGATGTTCGTGCTCTCCGTTACGCTGACGATGACCCCCACGAGCGTCGTGCCGACGAAAGCGGCGCCCTTGCCGCAGATGTCGTAGATCCCGAAGTATTCGCCCGACTTTTCGGCCGGGATGATCTTACCGTAGTATGAGCGCGAAAGCGCCTGTATCGCGCCCTGGAACATCCCGACGCCGAACGCCATGATCCCGAACTGCCAGAGCTGTTTCATGAAGAGCCCGTAGAACGCGATGACTGCGTAGCCGATGATGCAGACGGTGATGAGCTGCACGGAACTGTGGATCTTCGAGAGTTTGCCAAACAAAGTGGCAAAAGCGAACGCGACGACCTGTGTCAGGAGCAGGATGACGAGCAGTCCCATGGAGTCCATGCCGAGCGCCGATCCGAAGGCTACCGCCTCGTCGATTATGGTGTACACGCCGTCGATGTAGAAGAAGAACCCGAGCAGGAAGTAGAAGACTTTCTTATCCGTCTTATACATGTGTACGAGCGTACTGCCGAGGCGCCTGAAGCTTGCTTTGATCGCTCCGGCGTCCGTCTGGACGTAATATTTCTGTTCATACGTTCTAAGCAGCGGTGTCGAGACGCCCACCCACCATGCGGCGATTATGAGGAAGTCGGCGAGGACAGCGATCCTGGCCGGGATGATCTCCTGGAGCCCGAGGAAGTAGAGGATGAGCGCGGCGAGGAACGGTATGCATGAGCCGATGTAGCCCCACGCGTAGCCCTGCGCGGAGACATTGTCCATGCGCTCCGGCGTCGTAACGTCGTTTATCATCGAATCGTAGTAGACGAGCGAAAGCTGATACATGATCTTAGCGATGACGAAGATCACCAGATACGCCATGAAACTCGTCACGGTCCCGAGCAGAGCGCAGAATATCGCGCCGACGATCAGGACGAACGTGAACATTTTCTTTTTATATCCCTTGTTGTCAGAGATAGAGCCGGTCACCGGACCGAGGATCGCGGTCACGATCGTTGCGATACTGAGAGCAAAACTCCACGTCGCGAGGTATTTATCCTCGTCGAGGCCTGCTTCCGCAGCGAGTGTGTTGTACCAAAGCGGGATGATCGTGGAGACCATCATAGTGAAGGCGGAGTTCCCTATGTCGTAAAGGATCCAGCTCTTCTCGGGTTTTGTGAAATTCTTGAACATTTTCGTGTTGGCGCAGAATGGCAAAAAAACCGCGCTGCACTTTTCCTCCGTTCCGGATAAATCGTAGATCGTCAGATGATTAATGATAAATACATAAGTATTTTATCATATATGGATGAACTGATACCTATAAATCGCAGATCCGAATTTAAGATAATTGTAAAACGTCGGGACAGGGCGGATTCCTTGTCTTTTCGCCCACGCGCGTATATACTTTTAATTACTTTATTGCATCAAGCGAGGTATGAAATGGCACCTTTGATATGGGCACATCGCGGCGCGAGCGGCTCGCGGCCTGAAAACACGCTTTCGGCATTCAGGAAAGCCGTGAAAGACGGCGCCGACGGCATCGAACTAGACATTCAACTCACGAAAGACGGCGAGATCGTCGTCTGCCACGACGAGACGATCGACCGCACGAGCAGCGGCAGCGGCTATCTGAAGAACTTCACCCTGCGTGAACTGAAAAAGTTGAATTTCAACAAAACACACCCGGAGGTGGCGCGCGCGGAGATACCGACCATGCGCGAGGTCTTCGATCTGATCATGCCGACGGGGCTCACCGTAAACATAGAACTGAAGACAGGGGTTTTCGACTACGACGGGATAGAGCAGAAGATCATCGATCTGACGCACGAGGCGGGTATGCAGGACCGCGTCATCTACTCGTCCTTCAACCACTACACGATCAAACGCATACAGGAACTGGATAAAGACGCAAAGACAGCGTTCCTCTACGCGGACGGCGCTCTGGACATGCCGGAGTACGGCGCCGCAAACGGAGTGGACGCTCTGCACCCGGATTATTCATGCCTGAGATACCCGGGCTTCATGGACGAATGCCGCAAAAAAGGACTCGACGTGAACGTCTGGACCGTGAACACGGCAGACCAGATGAAGAAATGTGCCGAGGCGGGCGTGCACGCCATCATCACGAACCACCCCGCATACGCGAGGCAGGTGCTTGAAGGAAAGACTTCATCCGGCACGTTCGTCGATCTGGTCGAAGAAAAAATCAAACCGTGGCTGGCGGCGTGCGTGGAATCCGAGGACATCGTGAATTCCGACGGGCTCAGGCTGCGCGTATACTCCGCCGTGAATCCGCATGAGAAGGCGTCGATAGTGATGGTCCACGGGTTCTGCGAATTTTTCGGGAAATACCACGAAGTGGCGTACAGATTCTATGAAAGCGGCTACTCGATCTTCTTTGTCGAGCTGCGCGGGCACGGGATGAGCGAAAGGTCGACGCCTTACAGCGACTCGCGTGTAAGCGTGGACGACCTCGACGAATACGTCAGGGACGTCGCAGCGTGCGTCGAACAGGTCGCTAAAGCAAAATCACTCACGCGGCAGTTTTATTTGTTCTCACATTCGCTCGGCGGCTGCGTTGGAGCTTTGGCGCTCGAAAAATACCCGAAAATGTTCAGGTGCGCCGTCCTCTCCTCGCCGATGCTCAGGATCGACTACCGCGGGGTGCCGTACACAGCGGCAAACGTTATCTTGGCGGCCTCTAACCTCACGAAAAACGGCGACGACTACGCGCCGGGACAGGGCCCGTTCACCGGAGTCCCGAATTTCGAAAAAAGTTCCGCGATGGACAGGGAACGCTACATGTACCAGTTCGATCAGCGGCTGGAAAACAAGAAATATCAGACGTGGGGAAGCACCTGGGACTGGCTCAGGGCTGCGACCGAGGGCGGCAGACAGGCTGTCCGCCGTGCCGATACGATCAAGACCCCGACGCTCGTGCTCCAGTCCGGCGCCGACACGATGGTCGACAACGAGGGGCAGTTCGAATTCATTAAGCGCGCCCGCTGCGCGTCGCTCATCAAATATCCGGGGGCAAAGCACGAACTCTACAACGCGACGAAGAAGATACGCGAGAAGTGGTTCTCCGACGTCTTCGCGTTTTACGGATCTTTCGACAAAAACGACTGAGAAAATGACTGAACTTGATTTCTCGATACTTAATTGGATGCACGAGACGCTGTCCTGCGCGTTCCTGGATAAAGTGATGCCGGTCGTCACCTCGCTGGGGAACGCCGGGCTCGTCTGGATAATAACGGGCGTGATCATGCTGTTTTTCAAGCGGTACCGCAAGGCGGGGCTCACCATGCTCGTCGGGCTCCTCGCCGGTTATCTGGTCGGCAACCTGCTGGTGAAGAACCTGGTCGCCAGGCCGCGGCCGTTTGAGCTCGATCCGACGATCGAACTGCTGATCAAAGCCCCGACCGACAGGTCTTTCCCTTCCGGGCACACGCTTTCGTCGTGCTGCGGGGCGACTGTCCTGTTCAAATACCGCGCCGAGATCGGAAAAGCCATAGGCGCCGCAGCGATCGTCCTCGCATGTCTGATAGCGTTTTCCAGGCTCTACCTGCGGGTGCACTTTCCAAGCGACGTTCTGGGCGGAGCGGCGATGGGCATCGCTGTGGGTATCCTGACTTATAAAGTCGTAAATTCTAGGAAAATAAACGAAAGATTATCGAAACGCGCATAGTGCGTGGCGCGGCTGACACTCGCGGCGAGTATTGCGCTATACTTTTTCGTAAGCGATCCTCGGATCGTCGTCTTCGGCGGCGTGCACGATCCCGCAGCGCACGAACCCCAGTTTTTCAAGCAGAGCCTGCATCACGGCATTGTCCGGGTGTGTGTCGACCCTGAGGTGACGGCTTTGGTCGTAAGCATAGTCCAGGCAGAACGTCCCGACGCCCTTGACTGAGCCGTCGGAGGCCAGGCGGTGCACCACGCCGTACGTGTTCCCCGCCTCGCCGTATTTCTTTTCTCCGAGCCACGCTCCGTCTGTGATATCGTCGTAAGATCTTTCGACGTGCGGTCCTGCGTCAAAATAAAAAGTCCCGGCGACGCGGCCTTCCGCTTCGCAGACGTAGCTTTTCCCCGCAGCAACGTCTTTTTCGAGGACTTCGCGCGGCGGCCAGCCGGTCATGCCCCACTGTCTGGGATTTCCGTGCTCTGCCATGAACGCGCGTGCAAATGAATATATCTCAAGCATGCGCGGGACGTCGGACGTCACCGCGTGCCTGATCTTAAAAGTGGTTCTGGGATCATTCATCAAAGAGAATTCAGAGGGTTCTGGAAAGACCCGTTGACGATCACCGCGAAGTGGCAGTGAGGGCCGGTCGCGTTGCCTGTAGATCCGGCGTAGGCGATGACCTGGCCTTTGGTCACGGTCTGGCCCGGCGCCACGACTATCTGAGAGTTGTGCGCGTACAGGGTCTCATATCCGTTTCCGTGATCGATAAAGACTACGTATCCGTACGAACTGCTCCATCCTGTGGACGATTCGACAGTTCCGTCCGCGGCGGCGTAGATCGGCGTTCCGGAAGAAACCGAGATATCGATCCCCGTATGGTTGTATCCGTACTGAGGTACGTCGTCCCTGTAGCCGAAGTACGACGTGATGGTCCCGCTGCAAGGCCACGAGAAATATCCGGGCATGGATGAATACGCCCTCACCGCAGTCCCCTTGGTGAGGACCCTGTTCACAGGCTCCTCGATGATCTCCGATTTGATCTCTTTGGAAGAAACCTGTTTCCCGTTGACTGTGACCACCCTGTCAGTGGCGATCTTTCTACCGTCGGATCCTTCGGTCGTGACCTTTGACTCATCTGTGTACATGCTGCTGCTCTCGGCGTAGACGGTCTCGAACGGGACGGTCTTTTCGGAGACGGCGTCCTGCTCTGTCGTTACGATCACGCCTGAAGCGATTATATCCTCGATTACGGCGTCGACATCTTCCGCGAGGACCGGCGCACGGTCGATCTGCGGATCGTACGTAACTCTGCGGATGTAGACAGCCGGATCGACAGACGCCCGGATGATAGTATTTTTCGAAACGGCGTAATAACTCTTTACGCCGTTAATGATCCTCTCGCCCTCTTCGAGCGTCGCGACGTTCGCAACTGTCTCGCCTCCTACGTTTACGGCATAATATTCTGCGCTCTGTGAGTACGCCGCTTCAGGCGCAGGCTCATGGAAATCAAAACCCGCGAGCACAAAGGCCGCGACGGTCAGGAGCATAAGCAGAGCATATTATCTAACGGTATTGTTGACTTTCATATTGCTGTATTATTTGATCCGCTGTATGATTCGATTTTTCTTAAGAGTTCTTAAGAAATGGCATACGCTTAATATATTACCGCATAGTGATTAAGTCAATACCGCTCTTGTGAATTTTTCCTGAAAAACCGTCACGTCACTATAAGCGCCGGGCCTGGACCTAAAGACCTTCCTCCTTCACGAACGCGTAAAAATCCTGCTCCTTCTGCTCGTCTTCCGGCTTTATCGTCCCGACCGGCATGGAGTAGAAGATCGTCTCTTCGGCGCCGTCCAGTCCGAACAGTTTGTTGCTGTACGGGATGTCCACTGCCGCCACGGCGCATCCGCCCAGGCCGAGCGACGTGGACGCGAGATACAGGTTTTCCGTTATATGGCCGGCGTCGATCAGCATCACCCTGTGCGCGTGGATGCCGTAGCGCCACTCGGCGCGGTAGTGGACCGAGGAATAGTAGAACACGACGTCCGCCTTTGACGCCCAGCTCTGCTCGCACAGTGAGACGGATATCTCCTCTTTCATCGCGTCGTCGTCCTCGGCGCGGAGCAGTTCGACCGAATGATTCATCGGCAGATAATGATAAAGCCCCGGGGCCAGCCCTTCGACGCGGCGGACGATCATGTAAGTCTCAAACTCGTGGCGGGCACCTCCGCACGGAACGGTCCTGATCGTCGCGTATGACCTGCCGCGGATCTCTTTGATGCCCTGCGTACACCAGAGCAGATACGAGAGCGTCGTTAAGGAGACCGGCTCTTCCGTATATACGCGGTGGCTCCTGCGGCTGTTGATCACGTGCAGGAAGTCATCATCGATCTTTAACGTGTCAAAATCCGTCGGCAACTGCACCTGTTCAGACTTATCGCGCATCGCTGCTTTTACGAGCGGCGGCTGAGGAAGGTGCAGGTACTGATCCGTCAGGTAGTCTCCCTCGTCGTATTCGGGGTAGTCGGTGATGAACGCCCTACCCGCGCGTATTTTTTGTTCGATCTCTTCCTTTTTCATTGCTATCCTCCCGCGGCAAAACCGTGTTCGCCGCTTAAAATACCACTCGCAGCAGGATCATATACACCGCTGTCCCGACGGCCATCGAGATCACCATCTTCCGCTTCCAGGTGTATGACGCCGCTGTAGCGGCGAGCGCGATCAGTTCCGGGATCCCGTGTGTGCCTCCGGACGCAAACGACGTCGTCACGTCCTTGTTCCTGAAGCAGTAGACGACGAGTATGCCGAACACGGAAGCTCCGAGGACTCTCCCCAGATACTTCACGAGCTCAGGCACCTTTTTTCCCTCCGGAAAAAGCAGGAACGGGAGGAATCTCGTCACGACGGATCCGATCACCGCCATTAGTACCGTTACGGTCATCTGCAGTCCGGTCATTCCTCATTCCCCCTTTCGGCACAGGCGGCGTCTTTTGCCGCACCGAGCCCGGCGCCCTCTGCCGAATCAAGCACGTCGACCTCTGCCGCATCGAGCCCGGCACCGGCACTGCTGCCCTCTGCAGCACCGAGGCCGGCGCCGGCCAATTCCCCTTCTATCGCGTCCGGGTCCAGTTTTTTCCTGAAAGCCGTCAGAGCGATCAAAACGAGCGCCATCGAAGGCACGATGAATTTATCCGGTCCGAATACCAGCAGGCAGATGACCGATCCGGCGACACCCGTCAGTTCGCTGCCGTGGACGCGGACCCTGTCGCGCCACGTGACGACTCTGCCCGCCGCGGACGCCCATTCCCTGAGTTTGTCGGAATCGGTGAGCCACTGGTTCATAGTACAATCCGTCCCCCAGCGTGATCTTGACATACGTGTCTTTTTCGCGCAGCCCCGCCGGAATCGAATAGTTGATCTTCAGGGCGTATGTCGTACCCGCATACAGCTTCGGTTTTTCGCCGCTTGTGAGGTCAGCGACCGCTGTGCTCGTGTTCGTTCCGTCCACTATCGAAATGGTTCCCAGGCTGAGCCGGGGAGTGTCCGCCTGCAGCGCCGTCCCCGAAAGAGCGAACGTCGACACGGCTACTGAAAGCGCTAAAAGAAGTGTAAATGCTTTTTTCAGTGTGCTGTTCATTTTCCCACCTGTAAGTAAGACATCTGTGAAATAAAAACTAAAATCGCGCGCAAAAAAATAGCGCTGGTATATTCTAACAGATTATTGTTGATTGGAACATATGAGAATAATTATTATAATAAAGGACAAAAATAGGTTAAATAATGCAGAAATAGAAACCCATGCGATGGCTGCGGCAAGTCCGGCACAGCCTATTTATCCAGTTCACGCACCTGCACGCCGCGCACCGTCTCTGACAATACGCGCTCGTCTTCCTCGGAAAGACTGATCCCGAGGCACTTTACCGTGTCCTCTATGGACTCTCTGCGGCGGAAACCGGTCAAGAGGCTCATGTTCTCGAACTGCGCGAGCGACCACGCCTCGAAAAGATTCGCGTACGAGCATTGATATTTCTCGCACATCGGTTTCCAGACCTCTTCGTACAGCTTTAAGATGCCGCTCCTGTAAGGTTCCGTCATCCACGGCAGGCGTGTCCTGATGTCGTTTTTGCCGAATCTACGCTCAAAGTGCTCCGGACCTGTCAGAAAGCCTTCCTCCAGAACTCCGTAGACCTGGAACGTCGTTCCGTATCTCCGGCAGACAGGGAAATAATCGTTTCCGTGGAAAGGCGCGAGAAGGCTGAACTGCTCCTGGACCAGAGCCACGTCACCGCACGCCTCGTACTCTTCCAGGTCGGACGGCCGGCTGTTGGAAAGCCCGAATGCCCTGATCTTCCCTTCCCGTATCAGTTTTTCCATGGCGTCGACGGTCTCCTCCACGGGCCAGCCGCCATTTACGTAATGAACGACAAGAACGTCCAGATAATCAGTGCCTAACCTCCGCAGCGATTCCTCCACGTCCTTTCGGATCGCGTCCGCACCGGTGTTGTTATATACCGTGTATCCGTCTCTCGCGTACTTGAAGGCGCCTCCGTCTTCGCGCCAGTTAAGGGAGCATTTCGTCTGGAGAATAAAGCGCTCGCGGCGGGTCTTAAGAGCTTCGCCCAGGCGCCTTTCGCTGTCGCCCATCCCGTATACCGGCGCTGTATCGATATAGTTGATGCCGCAGTCAGAAGCGGCGTCCAGAAGATCGCCTACCGGAGGAGCGTCGTCCGTATCCTCCCATACGCTTCCGCCGCCGAGCCCCCACGTGCCGAACGCTATCACAGACGCGTTCAGGTCTGTTTTACCGAGTTTTCTGTACTCCATTTTTTCCCTTTCGTCAGATCATCTCATATCCTCTGCCGGCCAGCACCTTCAGAGCTTTCTCACAAGACTCCTCTTTCACAAGGATGTAGTCTGTGTTATACGTCGATACAGCGAAAATTTTGTCAAACGGTTAAAGACCCTTCTCACTTATGTTATTTCCCCATGAATTTCGTCAGATACCCGTCTACCCACGTGTACCCGTACGGAGTGTTCTCGTCCTTGCAGATCCTCTCCGCGAACGGGAGCGAAAGGAAGCCGAGACCCACGCTGCACGGGATCGCGAGCACTATTTCCCATATCGCCGGCGCTTTTACGGTGAGGAAGGAAACGATTATCGCGACCGCAACGGGCACGTAGCCGAAGAGCATCGTCGCAGAGCCGGGACTGTAAATGGTCTTTTCCCCCTTATCCTTGAATTTATTATAGAGGAAGATCCCTCCGCTCGTATGGCTGTAAATCTCCGCCAGACAAATGAACAGTTCCATAAGCAGGAAAAGAGGCCTGACGCCGGCCGCAAGGACAACGCAGCTGAAAATCACGCCGATGAAATTAGTCCACATGTCGGACAGTTGATTCATCGGATAGCGGTCTGCCTTTTCCGGTTCAGTCCCCGCCATCAGATTATACATGGTATGGAATCCACCCGGGAAATGCCACTCCTCCATCACGTGGAGAGGCAGAAGGATGGCTGACATAGCGTATATCTTCGTCTGCGCGTCCCAATTATTACGGTTTGATATGGTAAGTCCGAGAATGGCCCCCGCGATCCCGACTATGACGTAAAGCCAGCATGAAAGCCATCTCCTGCTGAACCTTACCCTGAGCGATCCTCTTTCCATCGCACGTCTTCTCTTGTATTATTTTTAGTTTACATTTTTCACAGAAAAAGTTACGTAAATTGCAATAACAAGTT
>DKRJ01000031.1 GCA_002472145.1 Clostridiales bacterium UBA7285
GACTTTTACTTAGCAGGCTTTCGTACTGGTCTCAAGGTAAACTCGGCAGCAAGGATGAAGGCCAGTACACCATGAAAAATTACACGGACTGGGCAGATTATTACGGTACGATCTCTAAACAGGTGGAGGACGACGGTGATAAATACGAGGCGGACTTCCGGGACGTCATGGCTCTCACAGGTCTCAGTGCGGGCGGAGCCAGGAGCATCTCGAAGAATAGCGAGGTCGGAACGAAATTCGGCGATATATACGAATATATCTCGGAGAATCAAATAAAAGATCACGCGCTCAGCGCGGATCGAGCGGCCTTCGAAAGTTATGAGAAATGGGGACAGCTCGTCGATTCAGGATACCAGTGCTATTTCATCCAGCCTGTGAAATATACGTCCTCCCCGGCATTCAGCGACGTTTTCGCGTCCGCGATGAACGCGCTGGCTGGAAAGACCGGCACGATAGACTTTGACAGGATCGAGAACGACACGCTTTACGTCGTCGAGAGCGGAAAAGTCACCGACTACGTAGATGACGATTTTGACCTCATCATAGATGAAAAGAACATGCCTTTCGCCATGTCGGACGAGGGAACGTCCCTCGCGTGCGTAAAGACGGGAGAGCGCGAATGGTCGTTCGGAACGCCTGACTCTGAGCCCGGGAAATACCCTTACGTGGTGACGTATGAGCCTGACAGGGAAGAAGATAAAAAAGGCGAGACCATATATCTGCAGATCAACGTGAAAGTCGAGGAGGCAAGCGACCTGAAACTTTCGTATCAACTGCTCCTCAATCAGACGCCTGACGTTGTGACGACGTATCCGACGAATATCTCGGCGGTGCTCGATTACGTCAGTTCGGATGGCAGTACGGGCGAGAAAGCGTTCCCTGTCCCGGAGGTCATCTACAGACCGACGAAACCTGTACAGGCAGAAAAACCGGATCAGCCGACCGAGACGTCGCCTGCCACCGGGGATGCCGCCGGGCAGGCTGCCGCTGCTATAGCGCTTGCGGGATGCGCGTCCGCGCTTGCTCTGGCTTTGATACTGCGCCGCAGAAAGGCGTGAGCAGCGCGCAGGTGATGATCGCGTTTTAAGGAGAGCGTTCCGCGACGGGGCGCTCTTTTGCTTTGACGATCTATTCTTAATCAAATCTTAAACCCTTGGACTCTTTCATTTCCAACGTTTTCATGTAATATATAACCGGGAGGAGAGATAAATGCCCCGTGTTTTGATCGCTGACGACGAGCGCGACATCGTCGACGCACTTGAAATATTCCTTAAACCTGAAGGTTATGAGATCGTCAAAGCCTACACAGGCGCGGAAGCCCTGGACGCGGTGAACGCCGGCGGCGTGGACCTGGTGCTGCTGGACATCATGATGCCGGTGATGGACGGCATAACAGCGCTTAAGAAGATCCGTGAGATCTCTAACGTTCCGGTCATCATAATCACTGCTAAGAGCGAGGACGCGGATAAGATCCTGGGCCTGGAAATCGGCGCTGACGATTACATCACTAAGCCGTTCAACCCCGCCGAGGTCATAGCCCGCGTCAGGTCGCAGCTGCGCAGATACATGGAACTGGGGAGTTCCGATTCCGCGAAGGATCCCGGCGTCATTTCATCGGGCGGACTTTCGATAAACGATTCGGAAAAATCCGTCACTCTCGACGGGCGCCCAGTCAAACTCACCGCTAAGGAATACAGCATCCTCTATCTTTTAATGACTAACCCCGGGCGCGTCTTCTCGGCGCGCGAGATCTATGAGAAGGCCTGGGGCGAGAAAGCCATCGACGACGGCGGTACGATCGCCGTACATATCAGACATCTCAGAGAAAAGATCGAGATAGACCCGGCCGACCCGCGGTATGTGCAGGTCGTGTGGGGACAGGGCTACAGGTTCCGCGGCTGACAAAGCGCGGAGCCGGATCCCTGCGGCGCTTACGCAGCCCGAGGCAAATCTCGGGAAGCAACGTAGTCACTTATGCCTATAGGAAGAAAAATAAAAAGCAGTTTCATATTAAAACTGGTCGGTGTTCTAGTCATGTGCGCCGCCGCGGCTCTATTAGTGCTGGTGCCGATGACGCGCGACCTGGACTGGGCCTACTCGGACCTCGTGTCGTATCAGGACGTCCAGAACACGTGGGGCGAGTTCTCGCAGCGCATGATAGATAAGATATCAGCGCAGTACACAGACGGCACGGAAGGCGACATTTCCAACTACAGGATCAGCGTCACCCTCATCGACAAGGACGGGGAGCACGTCCTGAGCGATACGCGTTCCGGCGAAAAATACGTCTACAGAAAAGACTACATTTACTATTTCCAGCCGTATTATACATTTCAAGGATTCGACAGCGAAGCGGAATACCTGAAGTACATGCGCGAAAAAGACCCGGAAGGCATAGATGCCTCGACCGACCCTTCGGAAGAAGTCATGACGCACGTCGATTACGAAAGGCTTACCTCCTACGACTTCATAACCCAGAGCGTTGAGTCGGGGAGCACGACCAAAGCCTACGCCGTCGCATATTACATAATAGAACGACCTGTGGTCACGGACGACTATTATGATTTCGTCGCGCTCCGGGATTCGCTGAGCTTCTTTATAGATAACTTCACCTGGTCGATGATCGTTCTGGCGCTGGTCTTCTCGTTGCTGCTGGTGTACGAATTCAGCGCCGCGGGATACTCTAAGAATTCCGAAGGGCCTCAACTGGCCGCTGTCGACGGCTTCCCGCTGGACCTCTGGCTGATCATTTTGATCGCGGTGGTTTTCCTGACACCGGACGCGCAGTACACCGTGACGCATGTGACTGTAGGGCTGTTCATGGCTGCTATAGGAGCGTTCATAGAGTTCGACGTCCTCTTCTTCTTCTGGCTGATGTCGCTTGCCCGCCATGCTAAGACAAAGACCGTCGTAAAGAACCTTCTGGTCTGCCGCATCGCGTCCGCGATCGGAAAGGCCGCCGGTGCTTCTGTCGGCTGGGCAGCCGTCATGTGCGGCGGGATCGCCGCACTATGCGGGGTACTGATAGTCTTTCTGGGCGGCCGACATCTGCTGCCGCTCATGGCATTCCCGGTCGTCTTTGCGATATGGGCGGTGATCTACATGCGCTCGGTGGGAGATCTCTTCCGCGGTGTCGACGAACTGAGCAAAGGAGACTTTTCCCGGAAGATCCCTCAGGAAAAGGTGGACCGCATGCCGGGAAAAATGCGTACCCGCGCGGAGAACCTGAACGCCCTGTCTCAGAAGATGCAGGACTCCATCGACGAACAAATGAAGACAGAGCGCCTTAAAGCCGAACTCATCGCGAACGTCAGCCACGACATAAAGACTCCGCTGACGTCTATCATCACATATACCGACCTTCTAAAGACCGATCCGGCTCCGGAAGATCGCGCTAAATATCTGGAAGTCCTCTCCCGCCAGTCGCAGAGGCTTAAGAAACTCACCGAGGACGTGCTGGAGTCATCGATGGCGAGTTCCGGAAACGTCAGTGTAAACCTGGCTCCGACCTCTATACCTGTCATCGTCGATCAGTCGCTCGTCGAATATCAGGAAAAACTGGACGCGGTGAACCTCACCGCGGTCGTAGACGTAGGCGGAGTGCCTGAAGTCACCGCCGACGGCAGGCTGCTCTGGCGCGCGCTGCGCAATCTGCTGTCGAACGTGGCTAAATACTCCGCTCCGGGCACGAGAGTATACATAGACGCCAGGCGCGTGCCTTCGCACGACGCTCCGGCAGAATACGCTTCCTCATGGAAGGCCCTGGCCGAAAAAACGGACTCCGCCGCAGGTGCTGAAGCGCCTGACGCGGTCGTTTTGACCATAAAGAACACATCGCGCGATCAATTGAATATCACCCCGGATGAGCTCATGCAGCGCTTCGTGCGCGGCGACAGATCCCGCCACTCGGAGGGCAGCGGGCTCGGGCTCGACATAGCGGGTTCTCTGCTGGAAAGGATGGGCGGCGCGCTTAAACTTTCCATCGACGGGGACCTCTTCACCGCTTCCGTGATACTTCCGGAAGCGTCGGATGCCGCGCCGGCCGGCGAGGCAAGCAGCGAAACGGCTGCAGGCGCGCCACACGCGCCCGCGAGCGGGTGGGACACCCGCCCGGCGGAATCTGAAACGGCTGCAGGCGCGCCACACGCGCCCGCAAACGGGTGGGACACCCGCCCGACGGAACCTGTAAAGGAGCAGGATGCAAATGCTTAAACTGGACAAAGTCTCTAAATTCTACTCATCCAACGGAGTCGTCACCGCCGGCTTCAGCAAGGTGAGCCTGAACTTCGACGTAGGCGAGTTCGTGGCCATCACCGGCGAGAGCGGCAGCGGTAAATCGACTTTGCTGAACGTCATCTCCGGCCTCGATTCCTTCGAGGAAGGCGAGATGTACGTGATGGGCCAGCCCACGAGCGGATTCGGCAGCGACGAGATGGAAGAGTACCGCAAACGCTACATCGGAAACATCTTCCAGACGTTCAACCTCATCAATAACTACACCGTATACCAGAACGTGGAACTGGCGCTCCTCCTGGCCGGATACAGCAGCCGTGAGGTAAAGTCCCGCGTGAACGACATCATAAAAAAGGTAGGCCTCGAGAAGTACAGGCGCACTAAGGCCAGCAAACTCTCGGGCGGCCAGAAGCAGCGCGTTGCCATAGCAAGGGCCCTTGCGAAGGACACCCCGATAATCGTGGCCGACGAACCTACCGGCAACCTCGACGTCGAGTCGGCGGAAGGCATTTTCGCTCTGCTGGCCGGGCTGGCGGAGGATCACCTGATCATAATCGTCACGCATAACTACGACCAGGTCGAGCAGTACGTGACGCGAAAGATCACGATGCACGACGGCCGCGTCGTCGACGACAAAATGATAAGGGCGCCGAAAGCAAAGAACGAAACGCAGGCCGGAGGCGCCGCCGCAGAGGATGGAGGCGCCGCCGCTCAGGGGCAGGCGCCGGGCGCGGCGGCAGCGCAGCCGGAAAAACAGGCGGCGCAGGCGGACATGTCCGCCGCGTGGCGCGACGGCAGGCTCAAAGAAGCCAGGCACGACGGCCTCCGCGCGGGAAGCGGCATACGCCTGGGCATCCGGAACACGTTCAGTCTTCCGGCAAAATTCGTTCTGCTGCTCGTGGTGTCGCTGTTCATGTGCCTCGGCACGACGGCGTCATACTCTAACTTCATGAGCCAGGACAACGCCGTATCGGACTTTTCGTATTCGTTCTTTTTTAACGACTCGAGCAAAGAACGCGTCGTCGTCACGAAGAAAGACAAGACTGCATTCACGGATGACGACTACGCCGCGCTGAAAGCGATGCCGAACGTCGGTTCTTTGATGAAATACGACATCATGCTGGACCATACGTTCTTGATCTCGTCAAAGCCTCGTCAGAATTACGATTACTACGATGATGAGTCGGAGAGCAGCATCTATTATTACGTCACCGTAAGGCCGATCGATATGATGCCGGAAGACCTGAAGGCCGGGATCACCGGAGCGATGCCGCAGGCACAGGGAGAGTCGCTTTTAGTCGCCACATCCGACATGGAGGGGCAGCCGTGGCTGGATACGGTCGTCGGCACGGAACTTTACGTCACTGACGATACTGTCGCGGGCTATCCAGCGGGCGTGAACGATAAGACAAAGATCTCCGGACTTAAGGTCATGTCCGAAGCGGAGACCGATAAATATAACGTGAACTCGAACAGCGGCTACTGGGGCGCATACCTGTATATGCAGGATGAGGACGTCAGGGCTTTGACGGGGCAGACGCTGACGAGCGATATGGCGCTGGAGGCGAATGCAAACGGCGATCTCTTTGCTTTGACGAGCGATATGATCCACGTCACGCAGTACGCCGATACGGGCGAGATCTACGTGACAGAGGACATCGCGGACCACTATGAGTACGGCGTCGCCAGAGGGAACACTTTCTCGGTCAACAGAGTAAGCGCGCACGTCAGAGACACCCTTTCATACTCAGTCGTGGCGACGGTCTCCTCGGATAACAGCTACTACTGGCTCGACATGAGGCCGCAGGATCTGGCGCCGGGCATATATATGAACGAATCGGACGTCAGGGCTCTGTACGCGTCGGATCAGTATCAGGCTTCCGTTCTCATGGCAGACGTGAATAAGCGGGAAGAGACGCTCTCTGCGCTGGACGCGGGCGGATATAGGGCGCTGTACGTCCACGAGGCGGCGTCTTCATATAACGGGGCGGAAAACACCATTCTCCACGCGCTGAGGGTATTCATGCTCGCGCTGCTGCTGCTGGTGCTCTTCTTCGTCAGCTACTTCATCATGAAACTGGTCTTCAGATCGCAGAACGTATACTTCGCGACGATCAGGATGCTGGGCGGCAGCAGGCGCGGGTGCTCCGGGATCCTGCTGGTGGACATGCTCTGCGTGTTCCACATCGCTTTTGGCGGTGCGATGGCGTTCCTGTTCATGCTTAAGAATAACGTCATATTTGCCGGGTATCAGAACGCGGTGCTGGAAAAACTGCGCGAGTGGATGTACTACATAACGCCGAAGGACGCTTTGATCCTGTACTTCATCGTTCTGGGTCTGACAGTGCTCCTTTCGGTCAGATATTCCCGACGGATGTTTAAGAAGACCGCGATGAACGCGTATAAAGAGGAGGTGTAGCGGCATGATAGAATTAAAAAACGTAAAGAAATACTTCAACCGCCGCAAATCCAACGAGATCCGCGCTATCGACGATACGACTCTGGTATTCCCGGACAAGGGGCTCGTCACGCTCCTGGGAGAATCCGGATGCGGCAAAACCACGCTCCTCAACGCCATCGGCGGTCTGGATAAAGTGGATTCCGGCGAGATAACGGTCGAAGGGAACCGCATGACGAGGCGCACGAGCGGCGCCCGCGACTCGATCCGCAACCGCTATATCGGCTATATTTTCCAGAACTTCAATCTCATCGAAGATGAGACGGTGTATAACAACGTCGCTCTGGTGCTGCGCATGATCGGGTTCCGCGATAAAGCGGCCGTCGAGCTCAGGGTGATGCACATACTGGACAGAGTCGGCATCTCCAGATACCGCAGCCGCCCGGTGAAGATGCTCTCCGGAGGCGAGCGCCAGCGCGTCGGCATAGCCCGGGCTCTGGTGAAGAACCCTAAGGTCATCATCGCCGACGAGCCTACCGGAAACCTCGACAGCGCGAACACCCTCGAGGTCATGAACATCATTAAGGCGATCTCCCGCGAAAAACTGGTCATCCTGGTCACTCACGAGAGGAATATCGCCGAGTTCTACTCGGACCGCATCATCGAGATCGTCGACGGAAAGGTCACCGCAGACCGCATGAACTCGCATGAGGGCTCGCTGGACTACCGCGTCGACACGCGCATCTATCTGCAGGACATGCCGTACGTGAAAGATCTGAGCGCGGACGGGTTCCGGGTCAAACTCTACAGCGACAACCCTGACATGCCGCCTGAGATAAAGATCGTGATAAAAGACGGCAGCCTCTATGCCGATACGGGCGGAGCGCTCCGCCACGGGTCGGACGACCTGGACATCATCGACGCCCACTATACGGGAGTCGCCAAAGACGCCGCCGAGCAGTACCGTTTCGACTACGACGAGTATTTCGCGGACGCCGAGCAGATCGAGAGCGAGAAGGCCGCTGAAAGAGCCAGATCTCAGGCGAACAAAGTCCGCCCTATCGGAGAGAAGACCGCCGGCGCCGCGCGGATATCGCGCAGAGACCCGGTGCCGTCTAAGATCAGGTATCACATGGTCTACGGCCCGCTCCGCTCTCTGGGCGCCGGATTTAAGAAAGTGAAGTCGTATTCGAAGATAAAGAAGGTCCTGCTGGCTGGATTCGTCCTGGCATCGCTTTTCGTTATGTACGCATTCAGCAATGTCGCGGGCGTGATGCGCGTGACAGACGCGCAGTTCATCACAGATAACAAAAGGTTCGTCCAGATAAAGACGGGATCGGTGAACGCGCAGCTTCTGGACCGGATAGCGTCGGAAACCGGTGCGGATTTCGTCCTGCCGGGGTACGGAGGAGCCATTTTCAACATCGGCCTGGACGACTACGACCAGTCCATGAGTTCCGTCATTCAGATCTCCGGGTCGCTGGAGGCGGCGGACGTGCTTCCTGAGTCTGATCTGGTCGCGGGACGCCTGCCGTCGGATCCTCAGGAAGTCGTGATCGACGTGCATCTCATAGACACAAAACGCCGTAACGACGTCAGATACTCTGAACTGGGGATGAGCGATCCGGAAAGCCTCATCGGGAAGAAACTGTACGTAAACTACATGCAGCCTTTCACGATCGTCGGAGTCTCCGATACGGTCCAGCCGAACATTTTCGTCGACCGCAGCATGCTCGCCGATCTGGAGGCGTACGCCACGCCTGCCAACAACGCCGACATATACGCGTTCCGCGGATATCCGTCCATTCCTTCCGGCCAGATCTGCCAGTACAGTTTCATGTCGCAGACCGGTGACCTCACGATAGTGAAGGGCGAAGCGCCGGACGAAGATTACGAGGCGCTGGTGCCTGAATCGCTGAGAGAGGAATACAGCGTCGGCAGCAGACTGAGCACTAAGATAGGCGACACGCCGCTTACGATCAGCGGCTTCTATCACGACAGGCGCGGAGGCGAAGGCCTCTACGTGAACGACGCCACATACGAGCAGGTCTACTATTCGACCAACGATACGGTGACACTGGCGACGGACGATCCGCAGGCTGCGCTCGACTGGGCGACGGAAAACGGCTTTTCGGCGGATTATCTATACGAAACGTCAAAGTCGGACTACGAGCAGCAGACGAGGGACAGCGTGAACCGCACGGTCCTGGCCGCCGCGATAATCACTGTGATCTCTCTGATCGAGATCTACCTGATCATGAGGGCTTCGTTCCTGTCGCGGATCAAAGAGGTCGGCGTGCTCAGGGCGATCGGCCTGAAGAAGGGCGAGATATACCGCATGTTCGCCGGTGAGGCCGTGGCGATAACTATCATGACGTCGCTCCCGGCGATGGCTGTGATGGCCTACTTCCTGAACGCCCTGACAAAGTCGCCTGTGTCACTGCTCTCGAACTCGTTCTATATGTCGCCTATGGTATTCCTGGCGGCTTTCGGACTGATATTCGCGTTCAACGTCATAGCGGGGCTGCTGCCGCTCTTCGGCACGCTTCATAAGACGCCTGCCGCGATACTCGCCAGGAACGACGTGAATTAGGAGCCGGCGGACAAAAGTGAGTCAGAGAGTTAGAGTCAGCGGACAAAAAGTGAGTTAGCGGACAAAAAGTGTTGGTAAAAACCGCTGCGGTCATTGGTATTTCAATGATTGCAGCGGTTGTTTCTTTTCCGTATGAATGGGCGATGTGTAAAAATTCTGTCGCGGCGTGGCCGGATCCCTATAATGTCCCCCATTTTTGGCTAAACGGACGATATTATCAGTAGAATACGATCATATTCTGATTGGATTATTTTTCCCCGGATTATTGACCTGCAACGTTTTATCGTAAAAACCGACCCTCTTTGTAATATCATCAGAATACGGTCGCCACATATTTGTAATATCGGTCGATATCCCCGGGGAGGCATACACATATGCCGGAAGGTGCGAGACATTCGCATCACCTACATGCACTCGATCCCGTGGCTGGTTCCGATCCTTTCTGCGCCGGCCTCGATCATGGCGTCCATATCATCCTTAGTGCGGATGCCGCCGGAAGCTTTTACTTTCAGGGCTTCCCCGACGGTCTGCTTCATGAGCCTTACGTCGGAGACTGTCGCTCCTCCAGTGCTGAATCCGGTCGAGGTCTTTACAAAGTCCGCTCCCGCAGCCATAGCGCACTTGCATGCGCGGACTTTTTCGTCGTCCGTAAGCAGGCACGTCTCGATGATGACCTTAAGGACCACAGGCCCGGCCTCGCATGATGCAGTCCCGCATGATGCGGTCTCGTCGTTCGCCAGCGCAGAGGCTCCGGCTTTATCGACGGCATCGCGCACGGCGCGGATCTCCTCGGTCACATACTCGTCATCGCCGGCTTTAAGGCGTCCGACGTTTATCACCATATCCACCTCGCCGGCTCCGGAAAGCACCGCCTCCGAGGCTTCGAAGACTTTCGATGCAGAGGTCGTGGCGCCCAGCGGGAATCCTATCACGGTGCAGACCTTAACGTCCGTGCCTTTTAAGGCTTCCGCCGCCGTCCTCACCCAGCCGGGGTTCACGCACACCGACGCAAAGTCGTATTTTGCCGCCTCGGCGCAAAGTTTCTTTATCTGCTCTTCCGTCGCTTCCGGCTTCAGGAGCGTGTGGTCTATGTATTTGCTTCTCTTCATCGCTTTGTCTCCTTTTGGCATAATGCATCACTACATGAAATTATACAGCATCGCGGAATGGTTTTTCCATACGGAACGCTTTGTTACTGTCACTTTTGATATTGACAATCCGACCCGCCGGAGATACTGTTTTTTTAACAGGACCGGAATTTGACCGGTGCTGTGGATAATATCGACAAAGCTGCATTTTGGCGGGGATCGTCCCGCGGGAGGCATCTCTATGGGAATTTTTAAAAAACTCGTTATTCTGCATTCGAACGACATGCACGGCGACTTTCTCGCGGAAAACGTCGACCAAAACCTCGTCGGCGGCGTCAGCATGCTGTCGGGATATGTCAACAAAGTCCGCGGAGAGGAGCCGAACACGATCTACTGCATCGCGGGCGACATGTTCAGGGGATCGGTCATCGATTCGGAGTTCAAGGGCCTGAGCACCATAGAGATCATGAACGCGATCTCGCCGGACGTCGTCACGATCGGGAACCACGAGGCGGATTACGGTATTTCGCACCTGCTCTTTATCGAGAAATGCGCGAAGTTCCCTATCATCAACGCAAACATGTACATCAAAACGAACGGCGCGCGTCTTTTCAGGCCATATAAGATAATCACCGTCGACGGGATGAAGATCCTTTTTATCGGAATCCTGACGGAGGAGGTTTTGTCGCAGGCAAAGACGGAAGGGCTCGTCGGAACGTTCGTCGGCATCAACGAAGCCGCGCGCGAGGTCGGGCGCATCTGCAACACATATAACGCCACGGACATCGATTTCACGGTCCTGATGACGCATATAGGGTTCGAGGAAGACAAGAAACTGGCGGCGGCGCTGGACCCGGCGTGGGGAGTGGACGTGATAATAGGCGGCCATACGCATACGCTCCTGGATGAACCGGCTGTAGTGAACGGCATTCCGATCGTCCAGGCGGGCACGGGCACAGATCAGATCGGACGCTTCGACATAACCGTCGACACGGATCACAACTGCATCCACGACTGCACGTGGCGTACGATCCCGATCGACTCAACGCACTGCCCGAGAGACCCGGAGATAGAGGCGCTGATCTCCCAGTACCAGAAGGTAACGGACGTGAAATACAAGCGCGTCGTCACGAGATTCCGCCGCAAGCTGACTCATCCGGAGCGCCACCGCGAGACCGAACTGGGCAACCTGTTCGCCGACATCCTGAAGGAATCTTTGAATCTGGATATAATGCTCCTGGGATCCGGCTCCGTCAGGAATGAGGAACTGGGGCCGCTCGTGCTGTATGAGAATTTTGTTGAATGCTTCCCTTATGGGGATTCGATCACGATGGCAAAAATAACAGGCTCGCAGCTGAAGCACATGATAAAGTTCATGCTCCGCGACGAGGCCTGGGAAGGCGACCACACAGAGTTCTACCAGTTCTCGAAGGGCCTGAAGGTCGTATATGACCGCAAGACCCGCGAGGTGGAGTCCTTTACGTTCGAAGGCGAACCGGTGGCGGATGACAGGATATTTACCGTCGGATTCCAGTATTACCACTATACGAACCTCGGGACCGTGCTGGACATGCCGCTTGAAGAAGTGGCAAAGAACGGGACGCCGCGCGTGGTGGCGACTTCGTGCCAGGAAGTCCTGGACGAATACCTGTCGACGCACCAGCATCTGGACTCGAAGGTCGAAGGAAGGATAACGCTGAAGAACTGAAGAAAAGAAACGCGGCCGCTGTTCCGCCTCGCCGAAGCGGCTATTCCACTTCGCCGAAACTGTCTTTGAAGCCGGTCTCGCCTTCTTTGATGACGAATTCCTTCAGCCTGCTGACGTGGGCCGAAGCGACTTCCCTGGCGCGCCTGGCGTTTCCCGAGCGGATAGCGTTGATGATCGCCTGATGCTCGTTAGGCATATTTTTATAACGCGAAAAATCTTCGTAGTACAGGTATCTGAAGCGAAGCGCCATGCTCTGGGCCTCTCCGCCGAGCTGGACGAGAGCGCTGTTTTTGCTGGCCGCCACGACCGCCTTGTGGAAAGCTTCGTCGTGAGCGATGATGCTGTCGGTGTCGTTGTCTTTGATCGCCTGCTCGTACGCGTCGTTGATCTTTACGATCTCCTGATACTCTTCGTC
The DNA here is from genome assembly GCA_002472145.1 of Clostridiales bacterium UBA7285. Taxonomy (GTDB): domain Bacteria; phylum Bacillota; class Clostridia; order Peptostreptococcales; family Anaerovoracaceae; genus Eubacterium_B. The sequence continues at coordinate 12,436 of DKRJ01000031.1, forward strand.
AGTCATGTTCTGCGACGCGAGCTCTGCCGCCAGACCCTCGAGGTCCGCCCTGACTACCAGAACGCCGATCATATCGTCGACCGAGATGAGCGAAGCATACGCTCCGCGGCGAGGTTCGATCGTCGCGAGGCCTTCTTTTTCAAGCTTTCTGATCGCTTCCCTGATAGGAGTGCGGCTGACGCCGAAACTCTCCGACAGTTCGATCTCCATCATCCTCGTTCCCGGCGGGATCTGGCCAGTCATGATCCTTCTTTTCAGCTCGTCATAAACGACTTCTCTGAGAGGTTTGTGATCCTGCATGTTGATGTCCATTGAGTTCTCCGATCCTAAACTAATCAATGTTCTTCAAATTATATCTTTCCGTATCGTCAAATCAGCGTTTTGGCGGCGTGAGCCTCGTATCCCACGGAGCGCAGGTGCTCGGCCGCGCTCGACGCGCTTTCTTCCGCGTCTTCCCCGTCGCCGTACAGAGCGAAGACCGTCGGCCCGCTCCCGCTCATCATGATCTTTTTTGCGCTCCCGAGGCAGTCTTCCATCAGCGCTTTCAGCCCTGCGACTTCCGGTTTCGCGTAAAGGGTGTAGTTTTCGAGCACGTTTATCATCTGCCCGTAGGGGTCAGACCCGGATCCGAGCGCCGCGCACAGCGCATCGTTATCGGGGCGCTTCGGGATGTCCCGTGAATCTATGCCAGCGTAGACTTCCGCCGTCGAGATCCCTATGTCCGGCTTAGCGAGCACCAGCGCCGATCTGAGAGGCGCAGCGGGGGAGGTTTCGGTCCCCGTTCCCGTCGCTCTGGCGCACGTACACGCTTCCGGGTCCTCGCGGACTTTCGCCGGAAGGTTTTCGTTCGCCGCTGCCTGTCCATTCACACAGAAAGGTACGTCGGAGCCGAGTTCCGCGCCGATGCCGGCGAGTTCGCCGAGGCCCAGATCCATCCCGCAGAGCGCGTTTATCGCGTGCAGCACTGCCGCCGCATCCGCGCTTCCTCCCGCCAGTCCTGCCGCCATGGGGATGCGCTTTGTGATGCGGATGTCGAACGCGGATCCCTTAAGCCCGAATTTACCGGCCATGAGTTCGGCCGCCCTGTAAGCGAGGTTGCCGCTTCCGCCGGGCAGTGCCGGGTCGTCGGATGAGATGCGTATCGAGGCCGGATCGCCCGATGACGGAGTGTTTTCGACTGCCACACTGACTTCGTCGCACAGGGATATCTGCTGCATTACCATGTCTACGGTGTGCATCCCGTCAGGACGCCTGCCCGTGACGTCGAGCGACAGGTTGATCTTAGCAAAGGATTTCAGTGCGATGCTTGTCATCATGGCCTATTTCTTCTTATTTTTGCCTTTGGCGTATTTCTCGCGCCTCCTGGCCAGACGCTCCTCCTCGGCCTTCCTGGCTTCGGCAGCCTCTTTGCGCCCGGTGACGTAAGAACTGCCGCCTTCGCTGACGCGATGCGGTTTCTTTACTTTATATATGCCTTCGTAGGACGAGGCCGCTTCCCCGGCGTCCTCCTCCGCGAACATGGCTTCATATTTTTCCTGCTCTTTCTTCGCTTTTTCGGCTTTGGCGCGCAGGCGGGCCATTTCCTTATCGTGTTCCGCGATGACCTCCTCGACTGATTTCCCGGTGCGCTTGGCTTCTTTGTATGGGTTGAAAGGAGCGTTCAGAGCGGCGAACGGGTCTGCTTTTTCCTCAGCCTGCTTCTTTGCCTGCTTCGAGGAGATGAAGAACATGAAGATCATCATGCCGACCATCATGAACATGTAGACACGGGTGTTCAGCGACTGGTTCAGGGTCTTGAAGCCGATGGTGCAGTCTTTGCCGAGCGTGTCGCCCGTGTCGTCGACGAGGTCTCCCGAGATCGTGAACGTGTACTGGGTGTTGCCGGCGACTTTGTCGGCGTCTTTAGCGGACGTGTCGTAGAGGACGAGGACTTCGGTGCCGTCGTCTTCGTTATAGTAGACTTTCAGCGGGTATGACTTCCCGTTTTCGTCTACGAGGGAGAAGCAGTCCTCATTAGCCTTGACTGTTTCCTCGGCGCTCATAGAGTGGTTGAATCTGAGCTTGACGCTGAGGTTCTCGATAGATGTGCCTGTCTGGCCGTCCTCAGGATATGACTCGACGACCTCGAGGCCTCCCGACTGGGCGAAAGCCATAGAAGCCGACGCCAAAACGATCAGCACGGTAAGGAATAGTACACGCCATGCTTTCTTCATTTAACAGTTTCCTCCGTTTTTCTTGATTTATCGATCCTGAGACCGCGGAAGAACTCACGCACTATCTCAGAGCATTCATTCTCCATTATCCCCCGATACACGCGGATCGTGTGATTGAGGCGGCCGTCCTCCGGTATGTCCATGAGGGAACCGCAGGCACCGGCCTTAGGGTCAGACGCCCCTATGTACAGATTTTCTATCCTCGCCCAGACGAGCGCTCCGGCGCACATGGCACAAGGCTCCATCGTGACGTACATGTCACAGCCGATCAGGCGCCACCCGCCGAGCACCCCGGCGGCCTCGCGCACGGCGTTCATCTCCGCGTGGGCCGTAGGATCCCGGGAGCTCTCCGTGGTGTTATGCCCGCGGGCGATGATCTCTCCGTTACGGACTATGACCGCTCCGACGGGTATCTCGCCGGCGTCTTTTGCCTTTCGGGCCTCCACGAGGGCTTCTTTCATGAATTCGTCCATACAAGTACAGATTTTAGCACAAGGACAGATTGTATGCAAGAAAAAGCACAGAAAAAGAGACCAGCCCGGCGTTGCGGCGCGGGCGGCGCGGTGGTATCCTTGATAACAGAACAACGTCAGACAAAACACGGATCATCATATGAGCAGAACACAGACCGCGAACAAAAATATCGACACCGTCATCTTCGACTACGACGGGACTTTAGCCGACACGGACCGCATGGTCATCGAGTCATGGCAGCACACGTACAGGACACTTCTCGGGCACGATGGGGACCTCGAAACGATCAAAACCAGTTTCGGCGAACCGCTCGTCGAGACTATGGCGCGCGAATTTCCGGGCACTCCGACAGACGAGGCGATACGCATATACAGGGAATTCCAGCTCGCAAAGTTCAAAGGCGCCGTGGACCCGGTCCCGGGGATGAACGAGACCGTCCGCGAACTTAAGGAGAGAGGATATAAGCTCGGGGTCGTTACTTCGAGGCTGCGAGGCTCTACCCATGACGGCCTGGCGCACCTCGGGATAGCGGAGTATTTCGACGCGATAATCGCCTGCGAGGACACGGACAAGCATAAGCCCGGCCCGGAGCCCGCGCTGCTTTGCCTCGAAAGGCTGGGAAGCGAGGCGGAACGCTCCATAATGATAGGAGACAGCATGTTCGACATCGACTGCGCCCACAACGCCGGGATAGAAGCCGTGCTCGTCGAGTGGACGGGCGCTGCCGGAACAGACCTCGCCGAAGGCGAGAGAGCCCCGGAGTTCAAAGTCGCGGAGGCAGGGGACATACTTAAAGTCCTTGACGATATTAACGGCGCGCAGGAAGCGTAATGGCGCAGAGAAACGGCGGTGCGCCTGACTGAGCCACAGGAAAAGAGATGCTTCACATCTACCGCGGACGCGAGTCCGTCGACAAAGAGACGTTCATATACGGGGAAATAAGATCAGACAGGCGTACGTTCGTGATCGTTCCCGACCAGTATACGCTCGACGCCGAGCGGCAGGCTTTAACGCGCCTCGGGACGACCGTCCTGTTCGATATCGAGGTCACGAGTTTCTCCCGTCTCGGGACAGAACTCATACGAGAGTCGGGAGAAGTTCCGCCTACGTTCATCGACCGATACGGCAGGCATATGATAACGTCGAGGATACTCTCCGAAGCGAATGACAAATTAGAGGTTTTCAGCGGATTTTCACATAAGGAAAGTTTTGTCGAGGCGGTGAGTGATTTCCTCTCTCAGGTCAAGCGCTTCGACGTGACACCCGGGGATCTCGCGGAAGCGGCAAAGACGGGAGACCGCGCTGCCGGTCCCGGAGATGAGGCGGGGACAGAAAGCGCGAAGGCTGGCTCAGCTTCCGGGAACGTTCTCCTGTCAAAAAAACTCTCCGATCTCAGCCTGATCTACACGGAATACGAAAAGGCCCTGCGCGGGAAATACACCGACTATGAGGATCTCTCCGCGCTGTGCGCTAAAAAGGCTGAAAATTCACGCATGCTAGGCGGCAGCATCGTCTGGATATACGGGTTCGACAGTTTTACGCCTTCCGACCTCGACTTCATAGGAGCGCTGATCTCTTCATGCGCCGAGGTCAACGTCTTTCTGACGTACGACGAGATGTGCCGCGACGAGGATCTTTTTGCGCTTACGGGCCGCATGACCGAAAAGTTGCGGGAAACAGCCCGTAAGAACGGCTCGGACGCCACGGTCACCGATCTCAGTGTGGATCAGGGAGCGCCAGGAACCGAGCGCGCAGCCGGTATCGCCTCGATAGAAAGAGAACTCTTTGCCGTCGGCGCGCCGGAGGATCAGCCTTCCGACGGCGTCACGGTCGTAAAAGCGGCTAACTGCTACAGCGAGGCCGAGTCCGCCGCGGCTTACGTGCTTCACCTCCTCCGCGACGAAAAAATGCGCCTCCGCGACATTGCCGTCATCTGCAACGATACCGGGGCGCGCTCCTCTATCGTCCGCAGGGCGTTCGAGGAATACGGCATACCTGTCTTTGACGATAAAAAACGCGACATCCTCGGTTCGCCTGTCGCGGTGTACATCGTTTCGCTGATCGAGACGGTCGCGAACGGCTTCCGCACGAGCGACGTCATGCGCGTCCTGAAGACCGGTTTCGCGGGAATATCGTCCGACGAGACCGAAACGTTAGAGAACTATGCCTATAAATACCGGATAAAGGGCAGCATGTGGCGCAGGCCTTTTACACACGGCGCGTTTGAGTACGGTGAGGACGGGCTCGCCGGGATCGAAGACATACGGCGCCGCGCTATGGATCTGTTCGAATCGTTCGCGGGTGTCTGCGCGTCATCGGCGACTTACGGCGATTTCGTGAAGAACTACTATAACTTCCTGACGTCGGACGCGAGCGGCCTGGCATCCGGCATAGCCGAACTGACGTCCGAGCAGGAGGAGCAGGGGCTCATGGACGTTGCAGAGGAGACGCTCCAGGTCTGGTCGCTCATGATGTCGGTATTCAGCCAGCTTGCCGAGATCTCGGGAGACGAGAAATTCTCGGCGAGAGATTTTGCCGCGCTTCTGAAATCGGGCCTTTCCCAGATGGAGGTCGGCGTCATACCTCCGACGGTCGACGATATACTGCTCGGAACGGTCCACCGCACCAGGTTCGGCGACGTAAAAGCCGTACTCGTCATAGGCGCAAACGCCGGAGTTCTTCCTCAGGAGTCGTCAGAAGACATGCTCTTCAGCCCGGAGGAACTGACAGAGATAGAGGACGCGGGCGTATTCACCGGCATCGGCGGTACAGCGGCCGAAGAGGAGGAGCGTATCGCGATCTACAGGCACCTCTCCAAGCCTTCGAAGCACCTCTGGATCTCATATGCCGTTTCCGACGAAAAAGGTGAGAAACTGCGCCGATCTGAGATCGTGGATCGCATATTGGCGATACTCGATATCACTGAGATCCCGGACCCGGTGAGTTCCGGTGACGTCACCGCGCTCATAGGCGGCAGGACCAATACTCTGAAACGGCTTTCGGACGCCATGCGCGCCGCAAAGAGAGGGCAGAAGATAGCCCCGGAATGGAGAGAGGCGGCGGCGTGGCTGTCGGAGACCGACCCCGACGGAGTGGGCTCCGTGACGGGAGGCCTCGATTTTGACAACTCGCAGGAGCCTATACCCGAGGATCTGGCGGCGGAACTGTACTCCCGCGATTCCTCCGGTGACGGGAGGACATACGTATTTTCGCCTTCCGGCCTCGAAAAATACAGCCGCTGCCCGTTCGCGTATTTTGTCCAGTACGGGCTCAAGCCTGACGAAAGGCGCGTCTACGAGGTCGCGGGCCGCGAGATCGGCGATATTTATCACGCGGTATTTATGCGGATCCAGCGCCGTCTGACCGAGTCGGGCACGTGGGACACAGTGACGGATGACGAACTCGCCGCGATGATCGCGTCCGATTTCAGAGATGAGGCCACCGGCTACAGGGATGGCCTGTTCAACTATTCTCAGGGCGAGCAGTACCTGGAGACAAGGGCGGAAAAGGCCTGCTTCACGGCGTGCAGGGCTTTGGTCGCGCAGCACAGGAAAAGCAGGATCAAAGAAAGCCGCTACGAGGAGAAATTCGGCAGAGGGTGCAGGATCCCGCCGATAGAAGTTCCCCTTAAGAACGGGAAGGCATACATCGAGGGCAAAATCGACCGCGCCGATTATTTTGACAACGGCCGCGTAGGTGTGGTCGACTATAAGACGGGATCGGAGAAGTTCGACATCACCGAAGCGAAAAAGGGCTATCGCCTCCAACTTATGCTGTATATCGACGCCGCCCGCGAAAAAGGCGCGCTGAAGCCGGCCGGGGTCTTCTATTTCCAGATAAAGGAGCAGGACCTGAAACTGAGCGAAAAAGATGACGGCCTGAATTCCGAAGAAATATCAAAAAAAGTACAAGACAAATTCAAATTAAATGGTATAATGGTAAACGACGCCGACGTCATAGAGTCGATAACGGGGAACTTCAGCGGAGTGTCCGAGGTCATCTCCATATCGAATAAAGACGGACGCATCGAGGACAAGGCCTCGAAACCCGATTTCAGATCTCTCGTCTCGGAGGATGAATTCAACGAGATCGAGGATGCCGTAAGGGAGTACTCCGCCGGAATATGCAGGGACATCGTCTCCGGCAGGCTGGACATCCGCCCGAAGCGGTCGGGAGACAGCACACCGTGCCGGTTCTGCGGAGCCAGGCATATCTGCAGGTTCGACAGAGCGTACAGCGGGTGCAGGTTCGAGCGTGTCAAGTAAATCGATATATAAGCAGCCGGTTCGCTTCCGTGGCTCAGTTGGTAGAGCAGCGCATTCGTAACGCGCAGGTCGACGGTTCGAGCCCGTCCGGGAGCTCCAAATAAAAGCCCGCGTGCATGTGCACGCGGGTTTTGCTTTGCAATTTACTGCTTTAATTCTGTTTTTTACCACTTCTTACTGCTTTGATGATCTGCCGATGATCATGTCACAGCGCTCCCTCGAGGCGCGGATCGGAGATATCTATCTCCAGATTGCCGTTCCTCACGCGCAGATCGTCGATCAGATCCTTTTCGACGCCCTTTTCCTTCAGTTTGATATCGTACGTGAGTTTGTTCAGGCTTCCGAGATTAGTCGCCTTGACTCTGACGAGCTTAGCGGACGTAGTGTACTGCTCGAACAGATCGTCGAACGCGCCGGAGTAATTCAGGTCTTCCGGAACCGTGATGTGCAGAGTGCGCCTGGTGTCGAGCGCTTCGCCGGCCGCGCCCGCCTTCTCGTAGATGAAGTTGACGAGGCAGATGACGGCGGCGAATAAGGCGCCAAAGAAAGGATAACCGATCCCGCAGGCGAGGCCGACCGCCATCGCAAGGAATACGGCGCAGATCTCTCTCGCCGTACCCGGGTTGGAGCGGAACCTGACGAGAGAAAACGTGCCCGCGACCGCGACGGAAGCGCCGAGACTGCCGCTGACAAGCATAATGACCACAGCCACGATCCCCGGGAGGATCCCGATCGTCGTGAGGAAACCTCTCGATTCCTCGCCGGACCTTCCGTATACCAAAGCGAGCAGCAGGCCGAGCAGGAGGGCCGACACGAGGCTGACGGCAAATCCCGAAGCGGTGATCTCACCGCCGCTGTTAAGATTTTCAAATAATACAGATGTCATATCCTTTCACTTCCGTTCATATATCCGAGCCCGCGTAAAACCTTACGCGCCGGCTTTTTTGATGATGACGGCTGCCTCTCCGGTTTTCACGCTGAACGGGTACCTGTCCGCTCCGCGAGGGATTCGGTCAGGATCCGGGTGTACGCCGAGCCGTATTTTGAGAAATTAGTCTTGCGAAGTCCGCACTCGTTTATTGCTTTGACGAGCCAGAGCGGGATGGCGTCCGCCTCCTTTATCTCCAGCAGCGTTACGCCCTCCGGGAGGATTCTCTGTCCTCACGGCGCGCTTTTCAGCGAGACGTCCTCGGTCCGGTACTCGATGTTTCTGTCGAATGTGACCCTGAGGTTCGGATCGTCCTTCGAAAAGTACGCCCGCCTTTCGCAATCTATATAAACCCGCGGGATCAGAGTCCCGTAGAATTGCCTGAAGCAGTCGATCTCGCGTCCGATCTGAGACTTCTCAGGAAGCGGAGCCTCGCCGCGCAAATATCTCTCGGCGTCGGCGTCTTTCAGTTCTATACGCCTCTTATATACCGATTAATGATGTTAGTTAATTATATTTTCTGAAAACAAGGAAATCACTATCACTTCTGACAGTAACAGGATCAAAATCGAAGTTTTTACAGAATTTTCCAGGCAGAAGGGCACCGGTCCGGAGGATTTTTATTTGGCCGGGGAGATATTTTTCGAAAATCGTGTGTATAATATATTAGTTTAGCGCTAAAATAGGTACGGCCGCGGGGCGGCGTAAGATCCCGGCGGCTGTGGCGATACATAGAGATCAAAGAGACGATATGATGGCTGGAAATCAGGCAGACGGCAGAACAAAACACGGGGCGATCAAAAAACTGCGAGGATATGACCCGTACACGAGGAAACATCTGAAAGCGATCAGGTTCCTGGAGAGCGCGGCGCTGTTCGTCACAGCGCTGTACAGCGACTACAGGATAGCGCGCTGCTTTTCGCTGGGCGGGAAGCTTCCTTTTTTGATCATCATCCTGGCGCTGTCGCTGTTTTCAATATGGGCCCAGTCAAACTCCAGGCGAAACCCGAAATATACCCCGCTGTATCATCAGCGGATGCTGGTAAGCGGCATATACACGGCTTTCGTTATATATCACATGTGCTGGCTCGTCGTGTTCGACGTGCTTTTTACGGTGATCAGAGCCTTCGGTGCGCCCGTCTCGCACAGCCCGTTTTCGGCGGTTGCGGCGATCCTGGCGGCTGTATGCGTCGCGGTGGGATACCGCAATACGAAGAAAATAGTCTACACGCCTTACACGATCAAGGTCCGCGGCCTTAAAGAGGGCGAGAGATTCCGCATCGTGCAGCTCAGCGACCTCCACATCGGCGCGATCGTCGGCAAAAAGCATATGGCGAAGGCGGTGAAGATGGTCAACGAGTGCGGCGCCGACGCGATCGCCGTCACGGGCGACATCCTGAACCGCGGCTCGATCAGAGAGTGCGCCGATATCGACGAGGTCGGCGAGATCCTGTCCGGCATGAGATCTGTATACGGCGCCTACTGCATCAGGGGCAACCACGACCCGGCGGACGATGATCCGTACTACGTCGATTTCATTAAAAAATGCGGCTTTACGGAGATAGACAACAGTTTCGTCACACTCGGGCGCGTGCATCTGATCGGAAGGACCGGCGTGCTGACCGGACAGTACGACAGAGTCCCGCTCGAAGAACTGATGCGCGAGGCGGGGGCGGGGCATCCGACAGTCGTCCTCGACCATGACCCGAAGGGCATAACGGAGGCGGTCAGAGCTGACGCTGACCTGATTTTATCCGGCCATACGCACGGAGGGCAGTTCGCCCCGGCGACGCTGGGAGAGACGGCATATTACGGCAAAAAATTCACCTACGGGTATTCGAGAGACGGAAACACTCAGAGCATCGTTTCCTCGGGAGTGGGATTCTTCCAGATCCCGGTCAGATTAAAAACGAGGAACGAGATCGTCGTGATCGACCTCGTCCCTCTGGACCAGCCTTCAGATAAATGACAGTTTATTGATTCGCCGCGCTGCCGGCTTTGCTGCAGGCTTTGGCGATCCGTGCCCCTGGCTATGCTGGGGGCTTTGGCGATCCGTGCCCCTGACTATGCTGCAGGCTTTGGCGATCCGTGCCCCTGGCTATGCTGTCGCGGTGCTTTTCTCTGCGTCGGCGGATGCCGCTTTATCGGCGAACATCCAGGCGGTGTTCTTTATCTTCCAGAAAGGCGAGCCCTTCGCGTGCGACGCGATGTGCGCGCCGAAGACTCCCAGGCGGGTGTAGAGCGCGAAGATCCAGCGCCTTACGCCGTACTCGCGGCCGAAGAGTTTACCTATCAATTTCGAAGTCTTGAAGTCGTAGAAATATTTTCCCATCTTATAGAACAGTTCCTGCAGATTCCACGGGCTCATGTTCTTAGGCTGGAAGACGACGCTCATCATGTCGTAGGAGGACCAGTTCAGATCATCGATCATGCGGTTCTCTGCGACCATCTGCTTATATACCGGGGTCCCCGGATAAGGCGTGAGGACGGCCGGCTGAAGCTGGTACGCGTGGATATCCTTTGCAAAATCGACGGAGCGCTTTATGTCTTCCTCTGTATCGTCGTCCAGGCCGAGCACGACGCTGGCGATGAGCCTGATGCCGTGCTTGACGCAGGCTTCGCCGGCTCGCCTTATATCGTTGATATTCTGGCCCTTGTGGATGGCGTCCAGAGATTTCTGGTTCAGCGATTCTATGCCGATCAGGACGCGCGTCAGGTGCGCTTCGGAGAGCAGGTTCAAAAGTTCCTCGTCATTTGCCATGTCTGTGCGTCCGAAGAAAAACGTCTCCTTGAAGACGAGCCCTTCCGCTATCATCCGGCGGCAGATCTCCTTTGCCCGTTCTTTGTCCGCGGTGAAATTGTCGTCCTAGAAGTTCATGTACTTGAAGCCGAGCTTCTTATACATCCTCAGCTCCTCGATGACGCTGTCGACGCTGCGCTGGCGGTACGGTGCAAACATCCTGGACGTCGTGCAGAACGTGCATCTGAACGGGCAGCCGCGCGTCGAGAGGACGTTTGCCGCTTCGACCTGGGTCTTAAGGATCGAATAGTCGGGGAACGGGACCTCGTCCAGATCCTCGATCGGGATGCCGGCGACGAGCCTGTCTTTGATGCGGCCCTCGACGACGTCGAGTATGACCTTTTCCCCTTCGCCGGTGATGACCTGGTCGGCGTGCTCGAGCGCCTCCTGAGGCATCGCGGTCACGTGCATGCCACCCATAAGGACGCGCGCGCCGCTCTTCTCGTGGATCATGTCGGCGAGCTCATACGCACGCGGTGCGGTCGATGTGATAACGGAAAAACAGAATACGTCTGTATCCTTCAGGAGTTTTTTGTAATTTACGCTGCCGTTGAGTTCCTCGTAGACCTCTACCTCGTGTCCCGCGCGCTTCAGGATCCCGCCGAGGATCAGAGGACCGGTGATCGAATTATACTGTCCGTAGACATGTCCGCCTGCTCTGTAGAGGGGCACTCTGCGAAGCCCGGTCGTGGGTGTTATAAAAACGATCTTCATTTTCGCCGCCTCCCTTTCACAATGTGGGTAATTTAATATAGAATAGATATGCAGGGCCTCACGCTAAAGTTTAGCGTTAAACTATATCGCATACTTACTATAAACCAAACCTTGTGTTTTGTATAGCCAAAAAACGGAAAAGTATAACAAAGTATTATTAACAATACAAAATGTGTTCAGGAGTGATGAGTAAATGAGCGGCAGCAGACGCAGAGATGCGAACAAAACAGGGAACGGCGGCAGAAAAGGCGGCGCGGATACGCACGAAGCGAAGAGGCGCCTGCGCAGGTTCAACGTCAATAAACTGATCCGCAGGCTGAAGAGGCGCATCGCGCTGGACAGGAAGCGCTTCGTCATCTACTCCATACTCAGGACGCTCGTGATCATCACGATGGTGCGCTGCTTCTTCCTCAGGGAATACGAAAACGTCGGCCTGTGCCTGCTCTCGCTCGTTTTGTTCCTCGTGCCTTCGCTGGCGGAGGAAGGCTTTAAGATCGAGATCCCTGTGTTTTTCGAATCCATCATATATATCTTCATCTATTCCGCATGGATCCTGGGCGAGATACAGAATTACTACGTCCTGATCCCGGGCTGGGACACGATGCTGCACATGATGAACGGTTTTCTGTGCGCCGCGGTGGGCTTCTCGATCGTCGATCTGTTCAACAGGAAAAACAGCAAACCGAATCTGTCGCCGATCTCCCTGACTATAGTGGCGTTCTGCTTTTCGATGACAGTGGGAGTTCTGTGGGAATTCATTGAGTTCTCGTGCGATCAGCTTTTCGGGCTCGATATGCAGAAGGATACGATCGTAAGGGCATTCACGACGGTCAAACTGTCGGCCGACGGCGACCCGATGAAGATCGCGGGGATCAAGGAAACGCTTATCACGACGGAAAACGGCGAACAGACTCTGATCTCCGGGTATCTGTACATCGGGCTGATCGACACGATGAAGGATCTGTTCGTGAACTTCATAGGGGCCCTCGCGTTCTCGGTCATCGGCTATAACTACGTCGCAAAGCGCAGTGAGACGAGCATAGCGCCGGCTCTGGCGATCCGCGCGGAGACCGAGGAGGAGCGTTCGGCGATCAAAGAAAAACTGAACGAGGAAGACAGTTCCACATATATGCAGGATATGTCTCGTGAGGCGGCGGAACTGTTCCCTGGCGCGGCCAAACGCGCGAAAGGCTATAGCGCCGCAGACGGGGCGGCCGCTTCCGGCAGGATGACCGGTGCGGAGCGCAGGGCGGAACGCAGGAAGAAAAGGGAACAGGACAGAGCGCCGAGTTCGCCTCAGCAGCTCAGGCAGAATCTGGTCGTCACGGTATGGATCGCGATCCTTCTGGACGCTGCGGAATTCTTCATCATCTATCCGATCGGCAGCGTGTGGTTTCTGAACGTCATGTTCATTGCCGCGACGATCGGCATGCTCGCCGGGCTTCTGATGTTCCTGATCATGCGGGAAGAAAAAATGCGGACGCACGGTATCTGGCTCTGGACGATATGCTCGATCGCCGCGTGCCTGCTCAACGTTTACAGGTGGATGCTCAGGTCAGGCATGACGATGGCCGAGTTTAAGGTCGCTCTCTTTACGACGGCCGTACAACTGGTGCTGCCTGTGATTCTCTGGAAGATGTACAGATATATGCTGCGAACGCCGGCAGGAGCACCCGAAAGTACAGGTAAAAGCGAAAGCGTGGATGCAGGAGATGGCGGCGGCACTGCCGCTAAGACTGAATGAGGTCAGATAACCACGGTGAATGTGATGCTCTTTCCGTCGCGGCTGGACGCTTCAATCCTGCCGTCGTGCGCCTCGACGATGGATCCCGCCATCGACAGGCCGATGCCGCTTCCCTTTATCTCTCCGCCGCGGGAAGTGTCGCCGCGGTAGAAGCGTTCGAACAGTTTATCCTGTCTGCCCGGCGTCAGGCCCTCAGCCTCGTTCGTCTCGGTAAGCACAGTTTTGCGCCCGCGCTTCGACAGAGTGAAGCGTATGGTGCCGCCGGACGCGTATTTCGTCGCGTTATCGGCGAGGATCCCGACGAGGCCGCTGAGGGCGTTTTTGTTCCCGCGCACCGAGACGTCAGGCTCTATCGACGTAGCGATCTTCAGCCCGCGCTGCTCGGCGACGAGTTTGAACGGCTCGACTGAGTCTATCACGAGGCGCGAAAAATCGAGTTCCTCCATCGGGAGGTCTTCTTTTGCCTCGTCCATACGCGAAAGGTCGACCATCTTTCCGATCAGAGCGCTCATCCTGTCTACCTGCTCTGAGATCGAATCGGTCCATTTACTCTCGCCCGAATCCATCTCTATGACCTCGCTGCACGATTTTATCACGGCGAGCGGAGTTTTCAGGTCGTGGCTGGCGTTGGTGATGAAGCGCTTCTGCTTTTCGTAGCTTTCGGCTATCGGCTTGATCATCCTCGGCGACAGGAGGATGATCGCTATCGAGATCGCGGCAAAACCGGCGAGCGCGACGAGCATGCTGGTGCCTAGAAACGACCTGACCGAATTGATTCCCCGTGTGGCGTCGACGAAGATATACATTATGCCGTCTTCGGCATCGACCCGGGCGTAGCGGTAATTCCCGCTGTAGCCTTTTTCTTTTCCGGACGCAAAGACTTCCTTTGCCATGCTTTCGGCTTCGGACGTCGAGACAGCGGCTATTTTACCCGTGTCGGTCGTGACTACGTCGGAGCCGTCCGAACTCAGCGTAACTGTGAAGAAGCGGGTCTCGAAAGGAGTCTCCGCCGTTATGAAATCGTTCTTTCCCTGACGCTTGCCGTCGTCAGCGGCATCAGGCTTAGCCGGCGGCTCTGAGCCGGGATCGGAAGGGGTCGAAGCCTGTGAGTCGGCCGACTGATCGCCGGACGCGGAAGGGTCGGACGCCGACGGAGTGCCGAAGTCCTTGAATCTGCCGCCTCCCTCCGCCAGGACTTCGATCACGGAATCGTACTGCGCGGTCGTCTCGCGGTAGTTCATGATGTTCACGATCCCCATGAGTGCCAAAAGAACGACAAATACCGCCGTGACGGACATTATGACGACTCTTCTCCTGAGTTTCTTTATCATCGTTTATCTTCCTGTTTCTCTTCCTCGAGCAGATATCCCACGCCGCGGGCGGCTTTGATCTTAACGCCTGAGCCTATGTCGGCGAGTTTCTTCCTCAGCCCGGAGATGTTCACCCAGACCACGTTTATCTCGGCGTCGGCGTCGTAGCCCCAGATCTTATCCATGAACCGCTCGGTCGGGATGACTTTTCCGGAATTGGTCATGAGCATCTCCATTATCTGATATTCCTTGTTCGCGAGCCTCACGCTGCCGCCCGGACCTTTGAGGACAAATCCCGCCCTGTCGAGTTTCAGGTCGCCGAATTCCAGGTCGCTGCCCGTCGTTTCCGGCTGACGCCTCGTTATGGCGCGGAGCCTGGCGAGCAGTTCCTTCATCGCGAAGGGCTTCGTCAGATAGTCGTCCGCTCCCGCGTCGAGGCCGGTGATCTTATCGTTCAGTTCGCTCTTTGCCGTCAGCATTATAACGGGCAGCGGATTGCCGTCCGCGCGGAGTTCCTTCACGACTTCGATGCCGTCTTTGCCCGGCATCATTATATCCAGGATCGCGGCGTCGTAATCGCCTTCTCTCAGATAGTCTATCGCGTCGTTCCCGTTATATACCGCGTCCACGGAATAGTTGCTCTTTTCGAGCAGGGTGACGAGCGCGTCGGAGAGCATTTTTTCGTCTTCTGCCAGCAATAGTCTCATATCTCAGACCTTTCTTTATCCGCGTATCGCGCTTTATCCGCGTTTCACGCTTTATCCGCGTATCGCGTTTTATCCGCGTATCGCACGCAGCGCGGCTTCTATGCCGCGGGCCGACGTATCGACGGACATGCTCGGCTGATCCTGTCTCATGCCCGAAACCTGTTCGGGTGAGAAAGGAATGTGGATGAAACCGCCGAGCATCCCCGGGAATTCCTTCTGCTCATAGTACAGGACCCCGTACATGAGATGGTTGCATACATATGTGCCCGCGGACATCGACACGGATGCCGGAACTCCGGCCTGCTTCACGGCCGAGACGATCGCGTCGACTGGGACAGTGGCGAAATATGAATCGCTTCCGTCCTCGAATATCTTTTCCGCGCGCGGCTGATTGCCCTCGTTGTCCGGTATCGACGCGTCCGCGAAATTGACGGCGACACGCTCCGGAGTGAGGACCGTCCTGCCTCCCGCCTGACCGATCGAGAGCACGGCGTCAGGCTTTTCGCGGCGCATCGCTTCGAGCACCGTATCTATGGACTTCCCAAAAACAGTCGGGACGGTGAGTTTCACCAGTTCCACGCCCTCCGGGGCGCGGACCGACTTCACCGCCTCGAGGGCCGGATTCACTTTTTCTCCGCCGAACGGGTCAAAGGCTGTCAGGAGTATTTTCATCGGTTTTCCTCCTCTTTCAGTATCTTGCGTATGACTCTGGCGGCGATGATCTTCTGGCCGTCGTCCATGCGCTCGATATCCTCTCCCTCGAGATAGTCCTTCAGGTGCTCGTCGGGATTCTCCTCGTCTGAAGCGGCCGGCTGCTCCGAGCCCGCGTAGTCGAGGACCATCAGGTTCTCGTAGATCCGGCTCAGCTTCTCGCCTGCGCCGTCGATCTCGTCCCTGTCGGTGAGGGTGATGTGCATATAGTCATCGGTATTCGTATCCTCGTAGCTCGACTTATCGGTCAGTTCCGCGAATGTGCCGCTTATCTCGCGCATATCGCGCAGAGGCACAAGAGGGACCGTCCTGAGCAGCAGGTCTCCCCTGCGCTTCATCTCGGCTATGGTGACTGTTTTATCGCGTCCGGCCTCGGCAAACGAATACTTCAGCGGAGCTCCGCAGTAGCGGATGCGCGGTTCGCCTATGTTCTGCGAGACGTGCAGGTGTCCCAGAGCGACGTAGTCGAATTTCGCGAATACCGTGGAACTGACGATGCCTTCGCCGCTCGGCGCTGTCCTTTCGGAATTCGACCTCGCTCCGCCGATCACGAACTGGTGTGCGACAAGCACCGAACGGTTCATCGGCCCGGTCGACATCCGGGCGATCGCTGCCTTAGCCGCGTCGTTATACGATTTTGCCGCGCAGCCGGGAAAGGCCTGATTCGCCGTCTCAGGTGCGATGTGCGGAAGCAGGAAGACGTCGAGCCTGCCGTATTCGTCAAACAGCGGGTACGGCCTGATCTTTCCATCCCCGGAGAGCGAGGACAAAACAGACGTCGCGGCGTGGATGCCTTTTTTCGCGGCGTCCGCCGGCAGACTGCCCGCTATGCTTTCCTCCGTGTCGTGCCTGCCTCTGATAACGAACGTCTCAGCTCCGAGAGACGTCATCTTTTCAAGGAAATCGCGGAACACGGAGAGTTCCTCCGCGCTCGGCCGTTCTTTGTCGAAGACGTCGCCCGCTATCAGCAGGGCGCACGGCATCTCGCGGGAAACGAGCCCGGCGACCTCGTTCAGTATGTATTTCTGATCCTCCAGCATGGAAAAGCCGTTCACGCGTCTTCCGATGTGAAGATCGGATATGTGCACCAGTTTCATATTCCGTTCTGCTCCGGCCGGTTTAAAATGCCGCCGATATCAAATATACGCGGCGTACCTAAAATATACCTTATCGATTATATCATCAGCGAAAGCAAAATTTACGGGGAAAAGAAAGTATACTTGAAAACGCCCGCTGCCCGGCGCGGTTTACACCGATCCCGTAAATTATTAATAATCGCTTAATTTCATCGTTAATCGGGCTTCCGGCGTGGACAAAACCATCCGCCACGTTATATACTTTTTGTGTACAGGGTGTTTAAGCCCGCTCCGCGGGATGCCCGGCGCGCTGTTTGATCTCTCACGTTGTTCTGTCAGGAGGAAACGATGACAAAAAAGAAAAAAGCGATAATGGCGATCGTGATCATAGCCATAGCTGCTCTTGCCGTGGCGGCATATCATTTCCTGCGCTCCGGCGGGGGATCCGGATACGAAGGCGCGGTCTTCGTCCAGAAGGTGTCCGACCTTACCGGATCTGCGGCCGTCGACAGATACTCCGGGGTCGCGGAGGCGCAGCAGACTACGGACTATAAAAAAGATTCGTCACAGGAGATAGACGAGATATACGTGAAGGTCGGCGACACAGTCGAGAAGGACACTCCACTGTTCAAATACGACGTAAAGAACGCGGAGAACCAGATAGCCACGATCAACCTCGACATCGAGGGGCTCAACAACGACATCGCCGTGCTCGAGGAAAGCGGCAGCACCACCGACATCAAACTCCAGATCAGCGAAAAGCAGATCGAGATCAAGCAGAAACAGGCAGAGATAGCGTCATATCAGAAGCAGATCGATCAGTCCGTGGTGAAGGCGTCTTTTGCCGGCATCGTAAAATCGGTCAACGCGGACGGCGGATACGACCAGCAGACGGGAAACGAACTGCCCGTAGTCTCAGTCACTCAGTCCGGGGACATCACGATCAAAGGCAAAGTCAGCGAGCAGAGCATAGGGACGCTGACCGTCGGCATGAATGTGATAGTCAGATCGCGTGTCGACGAGACTAAGACATGGAAAGGCACGATCTCCAGGATCGACACGGAGCCATCTTCCGATAACAATAACAATGGCTACTACGGAGAGGAATCGGGCGAATCAGCCTCCAAATACCCGTTCTACGCCGCCCTCGAAAACACAGACGGCCTGATGCTCGGACAGCACGTATTCATCGAGCCCGACTACGGTCAGGGAGAGGTAAGGGAAGGGATCTGGCTCGACCAGGGCTTCATCGCCTACGGAGACGACGGCTCCGCGTACGTCTGGGCGGATAAGGACGGAAAACTCGAGAAGCGCTCCGTGACCTTAGGCGAGACCGACGATGAGGATTTCACCGTTCAGATAGCCGAAGGCCTTTCGGAAAGCGATAAGATCGCGTATCCGGACGACACGCTCCGCGAAGGCGCGAAGACCACCGATTCGCTGGGAGAGTGACGCCATGATAGTCGAACTGAAGAACATATATAAGAACTACGGCGACGGGGAAGCCGAAGTGCGCGTGCTGAAAGACGTCACCATGTCAGTCCGCGAAGGCGAATATCTGGCGGTGATGGGACCGTCGGGCAGCGGCAAATCCACGCTCATGAACATCCTCGGATGCCTCGACCGCCCTACGAGCGGGACATATCTGCTGGACGGGCAGGACGTTTCGTCTCTCAGCGAGAATGAACTGGCATCCGTCCGGCTGAATAAAATAGGCTTCGTGTTCCAGACTTTCCAGCTCCTGCCGGGAGAGACCGCCGCGGAGAACGTCGCCCTGCCGCTGATCTACGCGGGAGTGCCTAAGGAAGAACGTCTGGAGCGCGCGACCGCCGAACTGGAAAAAGTGGGCCTGGGCGACCGGACGGATTTCCTGCCTTCACAGCTTTCAGGCGGGCAGAAGCAGAGAGTCGCCATAGCGAGGGCGATGATAAACGGGCCGAAACTCCTGCTCGCGGACGAGCCTACCGGAGCGCTCGACCAGGCGAGCGGGAAGCAGGTCATGGCTTTGTTCAGGAAGCTGAACGAAGACGGAGTCACCGTTGTCATGATCACGCACGATGCGAGCATCGCGTCAAATGCCAATAAGATCGTGAAGATAATCGACGGGCGCCTGACCGGAGGTGAGAACGCATGAAAAAGAAGAAAAGGATGAGCGGCGGCGCGAAGGCCGTTCTGGTCACAGTGATCGTCGTGGCCGCGATAGTTTCGGGCGTTTTCATCGCAAAGGCCGTGAAAAAGGCGCGCACCGTAGTCGAGGTGACGCCTGTCGCGTACCTGAATATGGGGTACTATGAGGATCAGCAGACGTGCGACGCGACTGTCTATGACAGCGACAGCCAGACAATCTATCCGGAAGCGACCCAGATCGTAAAGGAGGTCTACGTCACTAAAGGCCAGCAGGTGAAGGCTGGCGACAAACTCCTCGCGTACGACCTCTCCAGTCAGGAACTGACGTATCAGATGAAGCAGATCGAGGTGCAGAGGGACGAATACGATCTGGAGCAGCTCCGGAAGGAACTGTACGAACTGGAGCACACGACGCCTGTACCGGAACCGACGCCTGGACCTGATCCGGACGAGCCCGACCAGCCTGACGAACCGTCTGACCCCGGCGAAAAGAAAAAGACCGCGGACGCATGGAACTACCTCGACGGAGACAGCGTCAACGACTTTCTTCCGGCGGATCCGGCTTTGACGGCAGCGCACGGCAGCGCCGCAAATCCTTACGTATATATCGTCACCGAAGATGGAAAGGTCTACGGGTCCTTCCTGAATAAACTGGCGGAGATGCCCGACGCATACGCCGAGATACAGATCCGCGGGGACAACTCTAAAGACGGCAGGCTCATACAGTCATGGACGATCTGGTCCGGCAGCCTTTCCGCGCCGTACGGGAACAGCGATTCCTGGACAGTAAAAGAGCACGGCTCCGCGTCATCCGGGACTTCCGCGTCGTCCGCGTCAGTGGGGCTGTACAGACACGCGGATACCGGAACGGCATCCGGATCGGGAGGATCGACATCCGGATCAGGCAGCACGGATCTGGTCACGGGCGGCTCAGGCTCGGATGACTCAGGCGGCACCACGTACACAGCCGCAGAACTCGCCGAGGCGATCAGGCAGAAAAAACAGGACGTCAGGAACGCAGACCTGACTCTCAGAAGAGCGAAACTCGAACTTTCCATACTTTCCGAAAGCCTGAGCGACGGCGTCGTCTGCGCGAAGAAAGACGGTGTCGTATCGGTCGCGTCTGATCCGGCGGACCCGCCACAGGACGGCACGCCTTTCCTCAGGGTCGACTCAGGCTCGGGCGCGCTCGTGAACGGAAGCGTCTCCGAACTGCTGCTGCCGAACGTAAAGGTGGGCCAGCAGATAACGGCTCAGAGTTGGACGACCGGCGAATCGTACACGGGGACCATCACCACCGTAAACGACTACCCGAGCGATAACACATACTATTACAGCGGCAATCCGAACGCCTCATACTACGGATTCACGGCATCCATCGACGGCGCGCCTGATCTGGAGACCGGGACGTATCTGCAGCTTTCGTTCGACACTTCCGGCACTGAAGCGGGCAGCGTCATAGTAATAGAAAGCGCGTACGTCCGAAGGGACAACGGCGGCAAATACGTCATGAAGGATGATAACGGAGTCCTCGCAAAGCAGTACGTGAAGGTCGGAAAGACCGTCTACGGAAGTATGGTTTTGATCACAGACGGAATCACGGAAGAAGACAAGATCGCGTTCCCGTACGGCGACGGAGCCGGCGAGGGCGTCAAAACAAAAGAAGCGGAGGAGGTCGACCTGAAATGGTAGAGAACATCAGACTTGCATTTAAGGGCATCACGACTCATAAGCTCCGCTCGATACTGACGATGCTGGGCATAATCATCGGCATCGCGGCTATAATCGCCATAGTTTCGACGATAAAGGGCACGAACGATCAGATAAAGAAGAACCTCATCGGTTCCGGAGTGAACAACGTAAACATCTACCTCAGCGAATCCGACTGGGAGTACGACTTTTCGTCAGGCATCCCGGAAGGGATCACAGAAGTCACCGAGGATCAGAAGAGCAGCCTCGAGTCGCTTGAAGGGGCTGAGACCGTCTCGCTCTTCCACAGGCGCAGCGATTACGACGGGATATATCACCTCAACGTTTCACTCAGCGGAGGCTATGTCTACGGCGTGGACACCTCATATTTCGAGGCTGCGGGCCTGACCGTCCGCCTGGGGCGGGGCATCAGCGAGGGAGACGTCAAAAACTTCCGCAAGGTGTGCGTCATAGACGAAACCGCCATGGAGACTCTCTTCACGGATACGAACGACCCGGTCGGCAGCACAATAGAGATCAAGGGAGAGCCTTTCGCGGTCGTGGGAGTCGCGACGGAGAAACAGCAGTTCGAGCCGAACATCACGACGATGGAAGAGTATTACACTTATTCTCAGGACAAGTCGGGGCGCGTATACGTTCCGACGAGCGTCTGGCCACTCCTGTACGAGTACGACGAACCCGAAAGCGTCGTGATACGCGCCGCGGACACGAACTACATGACGAACATCGGCAAACAGGCGGATGAGATCCTGAACGGCAGCATCTCATCGGACGCGTCGGTCAAATACAAAGCGGAAGACCTGATGCAGACTGCGAAGAACCTGCAGGATCTGACGAAGAGCACTAATTCTATGCTCATCTGGATAGCGGGTATATCCCTCCTCGTCGGAGGCATCGGCGTGATGAACATAATGCTGGTGTCGGTCACCGAGCGCACGAATGAGATCGGCCTGAAGAAGGCCATCGGAGCGCCGAAGAAAGCGATCATGGATCAGTTCCTGACCGAGGCGGTGGTCCTGACTTCGCTCGGAGGCGTGATCGGTGTCGCAGTCGGGATAATCCTGGCGGAACTCATTTCGCAGGTGAACGGGACACCTGTGGCCATCAGCTGGTCGGCGGCGGTGATCGCAGTCGTGTTTTCCATGGCGATTGGGATCATCTTTGGCATGCTGCCGTCGCGCAAGGCCGCGAACCTCGACCCGATCGAGGCACTGAGGCGGGAATAGACTGCGTGCCCACACGCGGAGTTCAGATCCCAAATCTCCTAATTTTGTAATAAAGCGCACTGCGTGATATTCCGAGCATCCTTGCTGCCTCGGTCTTATTGCCATCGGCGTCATTTATGGCAGCTATGACGGCATCTTTTTCTGCGGCTGCACGATGCCTTGAAAGCTTGCCGGGGCCGAACGACTGTGTTTTAGCGCTTTTATTCTTAAATGAGTCGATTTTTTGATCCATGAATGAATAATCGTCCTCATTAAGTATGCAATGGTCTGTCACCACGCATGCTCTGGCAATCACGTGCTCGAGTTCTCTTATATTGCCCGGCCAATAATAACTCGAAAGATAATCGATGGCTCCTTCGGAGATACCGGTGACGGTGAGTTTATATCTCTTAACGTATTTATCTATCATGGAATCGCAAAGAATAGGGAGATCCTCCAATCTTTCACGAAGTGGCGGGACATGGATCTCCATTACGTTGATCCTATACAGAAGGTCCTCTCTGAAGAGGCCCTTTTCAGTCATTTCATACAGATCCCTATTGCTGCAGCAGATGACCTGAAGATCGAGGTCTATAGGATTAACCGAGCCGATTCTCTCTACCGCGTAATCCTGTAGAACTCGAAGAATCTTAGACTGCATGGCAAGAGGAAGGTCTTCGATTTCATCCAGCAGTATCGTTCCACTGTTAGCGAGCTCAAATTTTCCGGGCTTCCCGGTTCTTAACGCCCCTGTGAATGTTCCGGGGACGTATCCGAAAAGTTCGGATTCAATAATTTCCCCCGGGATAGCTGAGCAATTCACTTATACGTACGGACCGTCCTTTCGTATCGACGAAGCGTGTATGGCGTCGGCAAAAACCTCCTTGCCGGTCCCTGTTCCACCTGTTATCAGGACAGGAATGTTGGTATTGATTACTTTTTTTAGTTCATTTTTTATCTTCCGGATCGGAGGAGAATTCCCCGGTATCATGTCGAGGATGTCGTCTGCTTCTTTTCGACCTGAAAGCTGCTTCATCAACATTTCATTCGAAGCCCTGAGCTGCTCCATGTCGCGCAGAAGGGTGTTCACCGCACTTTCTTTAGTATTGACAGCACTGATGCATATAAGTGACTATACCCAGAGTAAAACTTAAGTACTATTGATTTCTTCGACAATACTATTTAAAACCGAACGGCCGTATGACCGTTCGGCTTTGTTTTGGCGCTATATCATCGCATCGACGGATAAAAAGAAGACTTTCAATGCACGGCAGGTATGTAGTAAAATATTAAAATATCGACACAAAACTGACACATAAACGGTGTTGTACCAGTTGATAATAGAAAACGTAAAGGATGATACCATGGCGATAAAAGGTGCGCTTTTTGATCTGGACGGCACGCTCATCGACTCGATGCGCGCGTGGAACCAGGCTCCGATCACATATCTGGCGCAGCTCGGGATAATGGCCCCGGACGACATCGGCGACAGACTGTTTGCTTTGACGCTCGAGGATTCGGCAGAATACATCAGGAAGGAATACGGCCCGGACCTCAGCGCCGAAGAGATAGCGGACGGCGTGAACGGCGTGATCCGGCAATATTACATGACCGAGGCGATGCCGAAGGAAGGCGCTTTCCAGACACTGGAGGCGATGTACGACGCCGGGATCCGCATGGTGATCGGCTCCTCGACAGCGAAATACCTCGTAAATGACGTCGTGAGAAGGCTCGGGATGACGAGATTCTTCGACGCGGTCTTAACGTGCTCTGACGTCGGCGCGCCAAAGTCGGAACCCGATCTGTTCGTCAAAGCGATGGAGATAATGGGGACCGCACCGGAAGAGACGCTCGTCGTGGAGGACGGCCTGTATTCGCTTAAGGAAGCCGCCTCGCTGGGCATGAAGACCGCAGGCGTCTATGACTATGTGAGCAGGAACGACCGCGATGAGATGATGAAGATCGCGGACATATACGTCGACGAAGGGCAGAACCTGACTAAAATACTGAAACTTACAGGCGGGCAGGTCGATCCGGACGAGGGATTCGGCGCCGACGCCAGGCTGATCTGAAGTCAAAACCCAGGCCGCCATGAATAAACTGAGAACCTTCAGCCTAGAATACGCCGGCATCCACGCGACATACTGGATGTACTTCGGCGTCATAAACAGTTTTTCGTCAGTATACCTGCTGGCAAAGGGCTTCTCGAACTCCGAGATCGGGATCATACTTGCGCTCGGGAATATTTTGTCCGTCATAGTACAGCCGTTCGCGGCGGACGCAGCGGATAAAAAAGGCGGCAGCGCCGTATTCCGCATGATGCTCGGGATGACCGGCATCCTCGCGGTACTGACGGTCTGCCTCAGGTTTTCGCCCGCGCACTCCCTGCTTCAGTTCGTGCTTTACACGCTGGCGATCGCCGACACCATGACGATACAGCCGTTCTGCAACGCGGCGAGCAGCACTTTCGAGCAGACCGGGATAGTCATAAACTTCGGGCTCTGCAGGAGCGCGGGGTCGCTGGCGTACGCTCTGCTCATGATGTTCCTGGGCACGCTCGTGGAGGCGAGAGGCGAAAATTCCCTCATCGGCGTCGGACTCATCACAGCGGCGCTGTTTGCTCTCGTCACCGTCCGCTCGTCACACGATTATACGCGCGGGATGGCGGAGACGTTCGGAAGCGGCGCGGAAAGCGCGCCGGCAGAGAGCGTATCGGCAGCCGGATCAGAAGAGATAGACTTGAAGACGTTTGTAAAACGTCATAAAATGTTCGTCATAGCGTGTGTCGGAGTTATGCTCGTATATTTTTCCAACTCCGTCATAAACAATTTCATGGCGCAGTTAGTGCTGTCGGTAGGCGGAGACAGCGCAGACACGGGGAGGATATTCTCCCTGCTCGCTTTCACCGAGATACCGACACTGATACTTTTCAACAGGATAAACCACAGGTTCAGATGTACGACGCTCCTTAAATTTTCATCGATCGCGTTCATAGTCTGGATAGGACTTCACGCGCTCGCAAAAAATGTGTTCATGGTATATCTGGCCCAGCTGATGCAGCCTTTCGCCTTTGCGCTTTTCCTGCCGGCGATGGTCAGATTCATCGACGACACTATGAGCAGAGGCGAGGCGGTCAAGGGACATACTTTTTTCACGGGAACGACGATTGCGGCGTCGATCTTCGCGACTCTGGCAGGCGGATTCATACTGGACGCTTCCGGCGCCCGCGCGCTTGCCGCTACAGGAACCGCAGTAACGTCGCTGGGGGCCCTCATCATCCATCTCACCATCGAAAAAACTAAGAGCGAGACGGAGAACGAGGCGAGGAACCTTCGGGCGTAGGAGGAAGAAAACATGCTAAAGAAAATTTTGATCGTCGACGACGACCCGGATATCCGCGAGGTTGTTTCGATCTTCCTTTCAACAGAGGGATTCGAAGTCGTGCAGGCCGGTGACGGGCCTGCCTCGATCGAAGCAGTCAAGGGCGACAGGGACATAGGACTCGTCATAATGGACATCATGATGCCGGGAATGAGCGGGATCGAGGCCTGCCGGGAGATCAGGTCGTTTTCCAATGTGCCGCTGCTCTTTTTGACGGCTAAATCCCAGGATTCCGATAAGGTCGACGCCTACTCGCAGGGCGGGGACGATTATCTGGTAAAGCCGTTTTCGCAGACGGAGCTTTTGATGAAGGTGAAGTCGCTGATCCGCAGGTACACCGAGTATCAGAGACCCGCGACGCCGCAGGAGACGGTTTTGTCGCCAAAGGTGAAGATAAACGATAAATACCGCTGCGCCGTAAAGGACAACAGGCGCGTGTCTCTCACCGATAAGGAATACGCGATAATCAGGTTCTTCATCGACCACCGCGGGCAGATCGTCGGCAACAAAGAAATATACGAGGGCGTCTGGAACGAGGACTATCTGGCGTCCGACGGCAATACGGTCATGGTCCACATCCTGAACCTCAGAAAGAAACTGGAGGACGACCCGAACCACCCTCAGCTCATCAAAACAGTCTGGGGCAAGGGCTACATAGTAGAGTAGGCCGCATCAAACCTGAACGAAGGCGGGACAGCAGTTGCGTACCAGGAGATTCATCCCTTTAAACTTAAAACTTTCGCTCGTCGTTGTTTTGTCGCTCGTCATCACGCTGATCGTGTACATCTGCGGGGTGTGGATCACTCAGGTCCTGGTCGACAAATACTACAACAGGGAGGACGTCGTAGAGAAAGAGGTAAACTCTGTCTACGACGATTTTCTCGCGTACATAAACCAGTTCGGCATCAAAGGGACGAACAGCGAGGCTCTACAGAACTGGGCGAAAAAGAACGAGTACACATATCTGAAGGTCTACGACAACAACGCCGTCTATTTTGACGGCGGCTGGATATACGACTCCACGGGCGTCCCGGACGGCGAGAGCAACATGAACTCGCGCGGAATGAACAACGTCTACATCAGCGAGTATAACGAGGTGCGCATTTCGTACGACACGTTCAACGTAGACTTCCGCAACAGGATAGTCACTTTTGCCGACGACGACTATTACGTCTACATCGACGTCTATAAGCAGGCTCATTTCTACAGGATCATGTTCATCCTGCGCACGGCGATCTGCGTGTCGGTCTTCATCGCCATCCTGCTGATCTACAACACGAAGGTCACGAACCGCATGGTCAGGCTGTCGCATGAGGTGCGCGAGGTAAGCGGCGGCGATCTGGACGCGGAGATAACTCCGCTCTCGAATGACGAGATCGGCCAGCTGGCTGTCAACGTCGACACGATGAGGAACTCGATAATCGAGCGGCTCCAGAAGGAAAAGGAGGCCTGGGAGGCGAACACACAGCTGATCACGGCCATGTCGCACGATATCAGGACTCCTCTGACGTCGCTGATCGGATACCTGGACATCATCGAAGGCGGCAAAGCAGCCTCGCGCGAGGAGGAGATGAAGTACATTTCGATCTGCCACGAGAAGGCTTTCCAGCTGAAGGATCTTTCCGACAAACTGTTCCAGTACTTCCTGGTTTTCGGATCTCAGGACAGGCTGAATAAGAATTTCGAGGTGTTCGACGCAGACATCCTGCTGCAGCAGCTGCTCTCGGAGCATGCCGCCGAACTGATAAACCACGGGTTCAAGATAGATTTCCAGTACTCGATCGAGGGGGTAAAGATCAGGGCAGACATCTCGGCGCTGCAGAGGCTGTTCGACAACGTCATGAGCAACGTCATGAAGTACGCCGACATGGACTACCACGTCAGCATCATAGCCGGCGCCGACGACAAATGGATCACGGTGAAGATAATAAACGGCATTCTCGCGGAATCGCGCAAGGTCGAGAGCAATAAGATCGGCCTGAAGACGTGTGAGAAGATATGCGCGGACATGGGCGGATCGTTCAGATACGCGGACGAAGATCAGATTTTCTCCGTGCACATCACCCTGCCTGTGTATGACGAGCCTGAGACGGATGATTCATCCGCGGACGCGGAAACGACTGCGCCGGAGGCGGGATCCGCCGCTGAAAGATCCGCCGCGGAAACGGGAACCGCCGCGGAAACGGGAACCGCCGCGGAAACGGGAACCGCCGCGGAAACGAAAACCGACGCGGGAACAGAAACATCGGGCTCTGAAGTTCCGGACGCTGAAACGCCCGCTGACGCCGTAAACGCCGCGGACGCTTAGTTCTATTCGGACACTTTGTCTATTCGGACGCTTTGCCTATTCAGACGCTTTGCCGGATCTGGCCTTTGCTTCGGCCGCCATCGCTTCTTCGATGCCGCGGACTAACTGATCCGGGCAGGACGTAGGCTTGAAGCCGCACCTGATCCCTCCGAGAGTTTCCTTCAGTTCCTTATAGGTCTTGCCCTTAACGAGTCTCGAGATCCCCTGAAGGTTTCCGTTGCAGCCGCCGGTGAACTGCACGTCGCGCACGACGTCGCCGTCCATGTCGATATCTATGTAGACCGAGCACGTTCCCGTAGTCTTGTATCTGTAGCTCATATCAAATATTCCTTTCAGCCGCTCACCGCGGCGTGATGATTGACACGAAAAAAACAGGCAATAAATATATTACCACAAAATTTTCAAAGGAGACAGTGACATCAAATGGCAGAAAAGAGAAGCATCCCGAGGATAAACGGAACTCTGCGTGCGCACAGCCTGCAGATACCTGAGTGCATCTGGCGAGCTTCCGGCATCGTCGTATTCGGGCGGAGGATCAAGTCGGTCATTTTCTCAACAGACGTCGCGACCATCAGGAACTGCAACGCAGACGCCGTGCTGGCGGTGTATCCTTTCACGCCGCAGCAGATAATCTCTAAAACTCTGATCAGCGCATCGCCCATCCCTGTATTCGCGGGAGTAGGCGGGGCGATCACGACGGGTGCCAGATCAGTCGTCATGGCTGTCGATGCCGAGGCGGACGGCGCATTCGGAGTGGTCATGAACGCTGCGACAAAAAACGACACCATAAAGGTCGTCACCCGCTCTGTCGATATACCGCTCATCATAACGATAGTAAACGAGAACGCCGACATCGCCGGAAGACTTGAAGCCGGAGCGACGATACTGAACGTCTCAGCCGCCACGAAGACGCCCGAGATAGTCCGCAAGATCCGGAAGGATTTCCCGGACGTCCCGATCATTGCGACCGGCGGCCCGACGGACGAGACGATCATAGAGACGATAGAGGCAGGCGCGAACACGATAAGCTACACGCCGCCTTCGACAGCCGACATTTTCGCAAAGATGATGGCGGACTACCGCGACAATCTCGATCCCAACTCCGCGAACGGCGTGACCGACGACAAAATAATGGAAGCGATAAAGTACATTCTTTGATTCTGGAAGCGGATGGCATGCCAAAATGTAATCCGGCGGAGATTAAATGTTTCCTTTTTAGCGATTTAGTGTATCATAGAGGTACAAGAGAAATCAGAAAGGAGATTTCTCGATCACCGAAAAAGCAAATAGGCTGCGGCGCACCATTCCCGGGGCGGCCGCTCACGAGGGGGTAATTCCAATGGCATTTTTAGATAAAGTCAAATCAGTTGCAGGCCAGGCGAGTGACGCAGTGAGCGATTCCATCGAATCTGCGAAGCTTAAGGGAAAGATCAGCGACGAGAAGAAGGCCATCGAAGCGGCGACGCTGAAGATCGGCAAGATAGTCCTTGATCTCCATAAAGCGGGCAGTATCGAACTTCCGGAAGACGCTAAATCTCTCATAGAGGAAATCGAAGGCCACGAGGCTGCAATTGAGGACGCAAAGAAAGCGATCGACGCTCTTAAAGAGGACTAGAGGATAGGACTTTTAAGAAGACAGACCGGTAAAAGGCTGACAGAGCCTTGAGGGCACGCGGGGCAGTACCCGCAATCGCTTGGAAGCGTTCATCCGCCGTAAGAGGCGGTCACCGGCGACACCGGTCATAACTGAATAACAGATAACAGACACGGCTTCGAGATTCGGAGCCGTGTTTTATTGCATACGCTGCGCGTCCCCTCACTCACACTTCGACCGGGCTATGTGCCCGGCACTATGTGCACCGTGCTTCTCCAGGCTTAGATAAAAAAGAAAAGGCTCAAAGCAGCAGCTTTGAGCCAGGTAGTGGTGGAGACGGTGAGAGTCGAACTCACGTCCGAAAGTATTTCCATTCGAATTTCTCCGAGCGCATCCGGCGTTTGTCTTTTCGCCCCGGCAGTTGTCCGTCGGCGGGCTGCTGCCGCAGTTATCCCGAATTATTCCTCAGACGCGTCCGGGCTCCCGGCCTGAGTTTCCTGCATAGTCGATGCCAGACCCCTGACCTGCAGGTGAGTCAGGGCTGACACGCGCGCCGAACTAAGCGGCGATTGCGAGTTTGTTTGTATTTTTAGCGTTTGTATTTAACGGTCGGCTTTTACGTGCTCCGACGACACGGCTCGCTTATCGGACTTCTACGCTCCCGTCGAAACCTTTACGTCCCCTGAGTTCGTAGATTATATACCACTTTTAACCGACATGTCAAACAATTCTATTCCGGTATCTCGGTCGAATCGAGCAGCTCGAGAGAATGCTCTTCTCTCATGTAGTCGCACATATCGAGGAATGTGTCGACCGGCACGTCGCGGAGCTGCTTGCTGCCGCCGCGGATGTTGACGGATACGGTTTTGTTCTCCGCCTCGGAAGCGCCGAGGACCAGGATGTACGGAACCTTATAGTTCCGGTAGTGTTTGATCTTTTCCTTCATGTTCGCGTCGCTGTAGTCCGCCTCGAATCTGATGCGGTTCTCGCGGAGCAGGCCTTCGACGTATTTTGCGTATTCGTTGTTCTCCGTGCGGATAGGAACGATGGCGACCTGAGTCGGCGCGATCCAGAACGGGAATGCGCCCTTGAAGTTTTCGATCAGGATGCCGATGAAACGCTCCATGGATCCGAGCATCGCGCGGTGGATCATTACCGGTGTCTGCTGCGAACCGTCCGCGGCCATGTATTTGCAGTTAAAGTTGCGAGGGAGCTGGAAGTCGAGCTGGATCGTTCCCATCTGCCACTCGCGCCCGATGGCGTCAGTCATCTTCAGGTCGATCTTAGGCCCGTAAAATGCGCCGTCGCCTTCGTTTATCTCGTAATTTCCCTTTCCGAACTGATCGTCGAGGATTGCCTTAAGGTCGTCTTCCGCGTGGTTCCACGTCTCGATGTCGCCCATGTAGTCGTCCGGGCGGGTCGAAAGCTCGACGCCGAACGAAAGACCGAAAGTCCCGTAGAGTTCGCGCGCGATGCTCATGATGTCAGCGATCTCGGACGCTACCTGATCCTCTGTCAGGAGGATATGCGCGTCGTCCTGGCGGAACATCTGGACGCGGAACAGGCCGTTCAACTCGCCGGATTTTTCCTTGCGGTGGATGACGTCGGTCTGCGAATAGCGCAGAGGCAGGTCTTTGTAACTCCTGACCGTGCGGTTATACGCCAGGATCGCGTTCGGGCAGTTCATAGGCTTAAGCGCGTAAGTCTTTTCGCCCTCGTGCGCAGGCGGAATTATGAACATGTTGTCCTGATAATGAGCCCAGTGGCCGCTCGTCTCCCAGAGTTCGCTGGAACTTAAGACAGGTCCGCTCATCTCCTGATAGTCGTGGGCGTCGTGGATCTCGCGCCAGTAGGAGAGCAGGGCGTTGAACACCTTCCATCCCTGCGGGAGCCAGTAAGGCATTCCCGGGGCCGAAGGCTGGAACATGAACAAATCAAGCGCAGGGCCGAGTTTCTTATGGTCTCTCTCAGCCGCTTCCTGCATGAGTTTCAGGTGGTCTTTAAGCTGCTGTTTGTCCGGGAACGCATAGACGTATACTCTCTGGAGCTGCTCGCGATTCTCGTCCCCTCTCCAGTATGAGCCGGAGACACTCTTTATCTGAAACGCGACGCCGAGGAGTTCGCCGGAGTTGTCGACGTGAGGCCCGCGGCAGAGGTCTACGTAGTCGCTGCCCGTATAGTAGATCGAGATCGTCTCGTCCTCCGGGAGGTCCTGAATGAGCTCGGTCTTGAATTTCTGATCCTTGAAGATGTCGAGCGCTTCGGCCTTAGACACTTCCTTGCGCGTCCAGTCCTCTCTGCGCTTCAGTATCTCGTGCATCTTCTCCTCGATCGCCGGGAAGTCGTCCTTCGTCAGCGCGCGTGGGAGCGTGAAATCATAATAGAAGCCGTCGGAGATC
Source organism: Clostridiales bacterium UBA7285 (assembly GCA_002472145.1). GTDB lineage: Bacteria > Bacillota > Clostridia > Peptostreptococcales > Anaerovoracaceae > Eubacterium_B. Next base: position 44,102 of record DKRJ01000031.1, read on the forward strand.
TGAGGTCCGATGGCGTACTGAACGTTTTCGGCGCCGAACATCTCGATGATCGCCTTCGCCAGGATGTGCGACATCGAATGCCTGTAAACTTCAAGAAATTCTTTGTTGTCCATGATAATCCTCTTTCAGTTGTCTGTTCTGCCGGTTTCGCCTCCGGCCGGGCGTATTTCAATATTTACGATTTTCGCGGGAACAGTATACCACAGGGGCCGCCAAAAGTAAACGCAGAGAACGGTAAAATCAAGCCGTTCCGGCATCCTGACGGCCGTTCAGTTCTTTGATGATCTCTGCGTGCTTTTCCCGCGTGATCGGGTAGCGGAAGACGGCGATGGACTCGAGCGCGAGGAATATGATCGGGACTATCGTCGTGCATGTTTTGATCCACGAGAGAGCAAGGGGCGTCTGGACATCCGCAGAGCCGTCAAAACCGGCAAAGTGCATGATGCAGCCGAGTATGAGCGACCCGGCTCCGCTCGCGGCGGCCTCCACGAGCCCCTGGAAGGAAACGATCGTGCCCTGGCGGTTCTTTCCCGTTTCAAGGCGGTCGTAGTCGCTGACGTCATAATATATCCCCGGCATGATCTGCCAGTAGATCAAAGTGCAGCACGTGGCGCCGAGAATAAAGAGGGCGAGAGTCGGTACGGTGTCCGCGCCCGCGAACCGGACGGCCACCATGGCTGCCGCACCGATGGCGTTGAACAGAATAAGCGTCCGGCGCTTGTCGATTTTCAGAGCAAGCCGCCCGGTCACCGGTATCAAAGCCATCCCCGCGAACGTCCTGAGCAGCAGGACGGCAGATATCGCGCCGGATGAGAACCTGAGCACATACGTCAGGTAGTACATCATGCATGCCATGACGATAGAATAGGCGATCAAAGCAAAAGCGGAGGCGGCGATCAGATGTTTCATAGGCTTAAGCCGCGCGACCGAGACGTATTCTTTGAAAATGGAGACGATACCGGAAGAGGGCTTCCGCTTCTCGCGCGTCTCGCACGGCGGGTCTTTCTCCTTAGAGGAGATGAACGTCACAAAGATCATCAGGAACGAGATGCCGCCCAGGAGCCCCGAGGTCAGTGTCCACGCTCCGGACGCGCTCATGCCCGATTCCTTAAGTCTGGAGGCAAAAAGCGTAGGGAGCGTCATTACGGCGACGTTCCCCAGCATGTTGAAAAACGAAGCGAAGAGCCGCAGCACCGTGCGCTCGTCATAGTCGTCAGTGTACGCCGCGCCGAGAGCCAGATACGGGACAAAGAATCCCGTGTAGCACGTCCACGACATCATCAGCATCAGCGCATAATAAATGTTTTTTCCGGCGCCGAACGGCACGTCCGTAAAGAGCAGCGTCATGGATACAGCGAGCGGGAGGGCGAATGCCATCATGACAGGGCGCCTGCGCCCCAGCCTGGTCCTGACGCCGTCGGAAAAATAGCCCATGATCGGGTTGAAAAAGGCGTTCCAGACCGCTCCGACCGCGCTGATCGTCCCCGCGGCGGCAGGATCGACGCCCGCGACTGTCGTAAGGTAGAACATCAGGAACGAGCCGATGAACGAGTATACGATGGAGTCCGAGCATGAAGCCGCGCCGTAGCCGAGCATGTCGCGCACGGAAAGAGTGCTGCTATGTTTTGGTGATTGATCTTTATCTGACCGCATTGTTGTACGTCCCCGAAGAAAAAACTAACTACAGTATAGCACGGACGGGGCCGGTATCATACGGCCCCGTCTTCGGGTTCAGTTGAATTTACGCAGTATGTCGCCGTATTCGCAGTGGTTTCTGACGCGATAGAGTTCGAACGTGTCGATGAAAAGCGATTCGCAGATCACCCGTACGTCGCCGGGGGTGAACGCCCATGGGCTCTGGTTCCCGCGGAATCTCCATGTCCTGAATAGTTTCAGGATCTCTCCTATGGTCAGAGTTTCATCATCCGGCACGGCGCCGCGGAGTGCTTTGGCGTCGTTTCGCAGCATTTTCGCGATGCGCGGCTCTGACGCTTCCTCGGCTTCTTCAGCCGCGGCTTCCAGAAGATCCCACGGGCTGTATCTGAGCATGGCGATGACGTCTGCTCTCGTCTGTTTGTGTTCGCGGAACGGTTTCATGCGTTCCTCGTATGATTTTTTCTTTATCATTTTTATATGATATGGTCGCCAAAAGT
>DKRJ01000022.1 GCA_002472145.1 Clostridiales bacterium UBA7285
ACTTCAATTTACAATCAACCAATCAAACTTACTTCCTTCCAGCGACGATTTTCGGCGCAGATATAAACAAAAAATATAGTTGCGGGCAGCATTGCTGAACGCCGCGTGGACTGTGTGCCTCCGCATTCACGGCAGCTGCCGCCTGGATCAGGAACGCGCCCGACCGCGCGTTTTTTAATTTTTTTGTGCTTGACAATACCCTATATGGGTATATAATGGGTGTCAGAGAGAGATACCCCTCTGGGGTATAGGAGGTACAGAGATGGCTGAAAATACAAAATGCGAAAACTGCGCTATGAGAACAAAGCACAGAGACGATAAGGAGCAGAAAGACCTGATCAACAGGCTTTCGAGGATCGAGGGACAGATCCGCGGCATCAAATCGATGGTCGAGAACGACGCGTACTGCCCGGACATTTTGATCCAGGCCGCCGCTGCGAACGCCGCCTTAAACAGCTTCAACAAAGTCCTGCTCGCCAATCACATCAGGACGTGCGTGACGGAAGACATTCGCGAGGGCAATTACGAGACCGTCGACGAACTGGTGAACGTTCTGCAGAAGTTGATGAAATAGTCCCCTCGCGGGGCCCGGCGCGGTCGGGAAATGGCCGCGGCTGGGAAATGTGCCGCAGCTGGGAAATGTGCCGCAGCTGGGAAATGGGCCGCGGTCGGGAAATGGCCGCGGCTGGGAAATGAGCCGCGGTTGGGAAGCAGGCGCGATAAGGAATTCGAATCTTGGAACGGAGGTTTTAACCTTGGAACAATATATAGTCACCGGAATGAGCTGCGCGGCGTGCCAGACGCGCGTCGAAAAAGCGGTATCAAAAGTACCGGGCGTCAAATCGTGCGCTGTCAGTCTTTTGACGAACTCGATGGGAGTCGAGGGCGACGCGTCGAGCGCAGACATCATCAAAGCAGTCGAGGAGGCGGGATACGGCGCCTCTCTTAAAGAGGAAGTCGGCGCGGCCGGAGGAGCCGTCGCGGCGGCGGACGCGGCTTCGGCACGTTCGCTTTACGCCGCGGAGGAAGAGGCTTTAAAGGACCATGAGACGCCGGTCCTGAAGAAAAGGTTGATCGCGTCGGTCATCATCCTGCTCGCCCTCATGTACTTTTCGATGGGACACATGATGTGGAACTGGCCGGTGCCGGCGTTTTTTGACGGGAACTGCCTGGCGGTCGGCATCCTCGAAATGCTGCTCGCCGGGATCGTGATGGTCATCAATCAGAAGTTTTTTGTCAGCGGGTTCAAAAGCGTGATCCACGGCGCGCCGAACATGGACACTCTCGTCGCGATGGGCTCGTCGGTGTCGTTCCTCTGGAGCACTTACGTTTTGTTCAAGATGAGCGGCGCTGCGCTGACGGGCGGCGAAGAGGCCGCGATGGCGTACATGAACGAGCTGTATTTCGAGTCGGCGGCGATGATCGTTACGCTGATCACGATCGGAAAGATGCTCGAGGCAAAGTCAAAGGGCCGCACGACCGACGCTCTGAAGAGCCTGATGAAACTCGCGCCGGAGACGGCTCTGGTCATCCGCGACGGTAAGGAAGTCGAGATCCCGTCGTCTCAGGTCGTGACGGGCGACATTTTTGCTGTCCGCCCGGGCAGCAACGTCCCTGTCGACGGTGTCGTCGTGGAGGGCAGCAGCGCCGTGGACGAGTCCGCTCTGACCGGCGAGTCGATCCCCGTCGAAAAGTCTGTGGGCGATACTGTCTCCGCGGCTACGACGAACAAAGCCGGCTACATCAGGTGCCGCGCGACGCGGGTCGGCCGCGACACGACGCTTTCGCAGATAATCAAAATGGTCTCTGACGCGGCGGCGACAAAAGCGCCTATCGCAAAGGTCGCAGATAAGGTCTCGGCTGTCTTCGTGCCGGCTGTGATCGCGATCGCGGCAGCGACCGTCGTCATATGGCTGCTCATAGGCAGAGGCCCTGCCTTTGCCCTTGCGTGCGGGATCTCGGTTCTCGTTATCAGCTGCCCTTGCGCTCTGGGCCTGGCGACGCCTGTCGCGATCATGGTCGGCAGCGGCATGGGCGCTAAGAACGGCATTCTCTTTAAGACCGCCGCGTCCCTGGAGGAGACCGGCCGCGTCCGCAACGTCGTCCTCGATAAGACCGGCACTATCACCAGCGGTACGCCGGAGGTGACCGACATAGTTGCCGACGACGAAGGCGAGCTGCTCCAGATCGCGGTTTCGCTGGAATCTAAGAGCGAGCACCCGCTTGCAGGGGCGATCGTCCGGCGCGCCGAGGCGTCTGGCGCCGGGCCGCTGCCGACGACCGACTTCGCTGCTGTGCCAGGCGGCGGCCTGACCGCGGTGCTGGCCGCTGCGGACGGGGACAGGGCCGCGGACGGTGCGAGCCCTGCGGACGGTGCGAGCCCTGCGGACGGTGCAAGCCCTGCGGACGGGGACAGGGCCGCGGTGACGATCGCCGGCGGCAACGCCGAGTTCATCAGCAAGTACGCCCCGATCCCTGCCCACTACGCGGAAAAGGCGGAGAAACTCGCATCCGAGGGAAAGACTTGCATATACTTCGCAAAAGGCGGAAGGATCATCGGCATGGCAGCCGCCGCAGACGCGGTCAGAGAGGACAGCGCCGAGGCCATCTCGGAAATAAAGAACATGGGAATAAACGTCGTCATGCTGACAGGCGATAACGAGCGCACCGCCAAAGCCATCGGCCGTCAGGCGGGTGTCGACAGGGTCATCGCCGGCGTCAAGCCGGACGGCAAGGAAAAGGTGATCCGCACCCTGCAGAAAACAGGCAAAACCGCCATGGTCGGCGACGGGATCAACGATGCTCCAGCGCTCACGCGCGCTGACGCCGGGATCGCGATAGGCGCCGGCACAGACGTCGCGATAGACGCCGCAGACGTAGTGCTCATGAACAGCAGCCTTAAAGACGCCGCGGCCGCCATCAGGCTCTCCCGCGCAACGCTCCGCAACATACACGAAAACCTGTTCTGGGCATTCTTCTACAACGTCATCTGCATCCCGCTCGCCGCAGGCGCGTACGTCAGGTTCGGCCTCACCCTGAATCCGATGATCGGCGCCGCCGCCATGAGCCTCTCGAGCTTCTGCGTCGTAACGAACGCCCTCAGGCTGAACCTTTTCAACATCCACAGCACTAAGCACGACAAAAAGCCGAAGGACCAGGTCGTCCTGCCGGAGGACATCTCCGACATCGACAAAGCAGAGACCGGCGCAACGCAGGCGGCTGGCACCTCCGCCCTCGGGTCCGGCGTCAACGCTTCCGACAAAGCAGCGACCGGCGCCGCGCAGGCGTCCTGCGCCACTGCTTCCGGCAATGATAATAATTTCAAGGAGGAAAATACAATGAAGAAAACCATCAACATCGAAGGAATGATGTGCGAGCACTGCGAAGCCACAGTCAAAAAAGCTCTCGAGTCTGTCGAAGGCGTGAAGAACGCGGACGTCAGCCACGTTTCCGGAACGGCTGTCGTGACCGCGGACGAAAGCGTCAGCGACGAAGCGATGAAGCAGGCGGTCGAGGCCAAAGACTACAAGGTAGTCTCGATTGAGTGATTCTCCTGATCGGGTGATCTGCATGATCTAGCGCTCCGCATGATCTAGCACTCCGCATGATCTAGCACTCCGCATGATCTAGCGATCCGCCTTCGCGCGGGCATATCGGCACGTGTATCCGCACGTGCCTTTTTGTTTTTTCATTTGCTTCCTTTGCATTTGCACCCTTTGCGTTTGCTCCCTCTGCATTTGCTCCCGCGATAGCATGTCCCATTTTGGCGAAAATGGCTTTTTCCTTATTGCGTTCTCATCGTATTCCCATGGTAATATCTCTGGAACATCGATTGCTCATGCCGATGAATCCTGCATGCGCAAAATAGCAGAATTTTCTGATAACAAAATGTTATCATTGGAACATCCTGGGAACACGCTGGCAACCCAGTGAGGAATTCGCCAAAATCGCGATTTGGCACATACATACCATACACCACATACATATAGCAACCTTTTTTCTGAGTGCGTGCCGACGCTCACGAGGAATCCGACGCTCGTGAGCAATCCGGCGCGAGTGACAGCGAATCCTGCGCCAGCGAGCCGGCGGATCCGACGCCCGCGACTCCCGCCGTTCCCGCCCGCCACGCAAACGCCCGTCGCCGTGGCCGCTCCTCACACCCGTACCCGTTGATAATCTGCGCTTACGCCGCGAAAAAACCTTAAAAACGCAAAATATTTTTTGCAAAAAAAGTATTGAAATCCCTATTGCCTTGTTTTATACTTTAAAGGCTTGCTTTAGGCGAAGAAGCGGGAAGTTGCTGAGCTATCAGGTAATTTCCGCCGAGAATTGTCCCCGCGCGACGGGGGCGAAGGTGTTCGCCGTTTTGTTTTGCGGATCCGAATAAAGGAAACGCACGAGCGCGTGTACGAAGTGAGCGCATAGACCGCACGCCTTGAAAAATCGGCACGCAGAGCACCTTGTACGAGCATAGCGAAAACAGTACAAAACATCAACAGGAGGAAAAAATGAGCGAATTACAGAAGATCAGAATCAAACTCAAGGCGTACGATCACGCGCTGCTTGATCAGTCCGCCGCAAAGATCTGCGAGACGGCCAGGAAGACCGGTGCTGAGGTTTCCGGACCTATCCCGCTCCCTACAGAGAAGGAAGTCGTTACCATTCTCAGAGCCGTCCATAAATATAAGGACAGCAGAGAGCAGTTCGAGCAGAGAACGCATAAGAGACTGATCGACATCACGAACGCGACCACGGCGACCACCGACGCGCTCACGAAGATCGATCTGCCTGCAGGCGTCGACATCGAGATCAAACTGTAAACTGAAATCGTAAGGGACACTCCCCTTAGATGAACGCGCGAGCCGCTAGCCGCAGAGCCGCGAGAAGCGAGTGTGCGAGCCGCAAGCCGCAGAGCCGTGAGAAGCGAGTGTGCGAGCATCAAGCCGCCGTCCGCTGTCCGCAGGCTTCGGGCCATACGCCGCGCGGTCCAATATAAGAACATGGAGGAACTAATATGAAAACACTTTTGGGAAAGAAAGTCGGAATGACTCAGATTTTCTCCGAGTCCGGAGAGGTCATCCCTGTAACCGTCATCCAGGCGGGGCCGGAAGTAGTCACCCAGATCAAGACGGTCGAGACCGACGGCTACAACGCGGTGCAGGTAGGCTTTGAAGACCAGCTTCCGAAGAGAGTCAACAAGCCGCTCACGGGACATTTCGCAAAGTCCGGAACTCCGGTAAAGAGATATCTCGCCGAATTCGCGGTAGAAGACGGCGAAACATACGAACTCGGACAGACCATCACGGTCGCCGATTTCGAGCCGGGAAAGAAACTCGACATCACGGGCACTTCGAAGGGTAAGGGAACCCAGGGCAACATCAAGAGACACGGCCATCACAGAGGCCCTATGAGCCACGGTTCCAAGCATAAGAGACTCCACGGCGCGCTGGCTGCCGCTACGTATCCTTCGAGAGTCTTCAAGGGAAACCTTTCCCCGGGAAGAATGGGACGCGATAAAGTTACAGTACAGAACGTCGAGCTTGTCAAAGTCGACACTGACAGGAACCTCCTGCTGGTCAAAGGCGCGGTTCCCGGCGGTAAGGGCGGCCTCCTCAGAGTACGCTATGCCGTCAAGGGTCAGGGCAAATAGGACCGCAGGAAAGGAGGAAGCAACCAATGGCTAAAGTAACCATGCTGAAGATGGACGGAACAGAAGCCGGCACCATCGAACTCAATGATGAGATATTCGGGATCGAGCCTAATCAGGACGCCGTCCACGCGGTAGTCGTCAACTACCTCGCGAATCAGAGACAGGGCACCCAGTCGGCAAAGACGAGATCGGAAGTCAGGGGCGGCGGCCGCAAGCCTTTCAGACAGAAGGGCACGGGACGCCACAGACAGGGAAGCAGCACAGACCCTTCGCAGGTCGGCGGCGGCATCGTCTTCGCGCCGAAGCCTCGCGACTACAGATACGCTGTTCCTAAGAAAGTAAAGAGACTCGCCCTGAAGTCGGTTCTCTCTTCCAAGGTCCTCGACAACGAGCTGATCGTAGTAGACGATCTGAAGATGGACGAACCTAAGACGAAGGAAATGGTAAAGTTCCTCGAGAACGTAAAAGCCGGGAAGAAGGCTTTGATCGTCACCGCGGACAAAGACGAGAACGTCGTAAAATCGGCGAACAACATCCAGGGAGTGAGAACTTCCCTCGTCGGGACCATGAACGTATATGAGATCCTTAACCACGAGAGCCTCATCGTCACGAAAGAGGCCGTCGAGAAGATCGAGGAGGTGTACAAATAATGAAGACAGCATACGACATCATCCTTGAACCGGTGATCTCGGAACGCAGCATGGACATCGTTCCGCAGAAGAAATACACTTTCAAGGTTGCAAAGGACGCGACCAAGACAGAGATCAAGCAGGCCGTCGAAGAACTCTTCGAGGTGACTGTCACGAAGGTCACGGTCACGAACTATGACGGCAAGAAAAAGAGAATGGGAAGATACGAGGGCAGGACGCCTGCTTATAAAAAGGCTGTCGTGACGGTCTCCGCCGACAGCAAAGATATCGAGTTCTTCCAGAGTCTGTAATATAGGAGGAAGGCAAAATGGCACTTAAAAAATACAATCCGACCTCGCCGGGAAGAAGAGGGATGACGTCTCCTACATTTGAGGAACTCACGACCGACAAACCGGAAAAATCCCTTACAGTAACTCTTAAGAAGAACGCCGGCAGAAACAGCCGCGGCAAGATCACGGTAAGGCACAGAGGCGGCGGCACCAGATCAAAGTACAGGATCATCGACTTTAAGAGAGATAAGGACGGCATTCCTGCAAAGGTCACCACGATCGAGTACGATCCTAACAGAACGTCGAACATCGCTCTGCTGACATACGCGGACGGCGAGAAGAGATACATCGTCGCTCCTAACGGACTGAACGTCGGAGACACGGTCGTCTCCGGAGCGGACGTCGACATCAAAGTCGGAAACGCGCTTCCGCTCTCCAACATCCCGGTCGGCACGATGATCCACAACATCGAGATGAAGCCGGGCAAGGGCGCTCAGATGGCCAGGTCGGCCGGAAACTCCGCCCAGCTCATGGCAAAGGAAGGTAAATACGCGCAGGTCAGGCTTCCTTCCGGCGAAGTCCGCAAGGTCCTCCAGAATTGCAGGGCCACGATCGGCGAAGTCGGCAACGAAGACCACGCGAACATCAACTACGGTAAAGCGGGACGCAAGAGACTGATGGGAATCAGACCTCACGTAAGAGGATCCGTCATGAACCCTAACGATCACCCTCACGGCGGCGGCGAAGGCAAGGCTCCGGTAGGACGCAAGAGCCCGGTATCGCCTTGGGGACAGCCTGCTCACGGATATAAGACTCGCAAGAAGAACAAGCCTTCGAGCCAGTACATCGTGAAGAGAAGAAATGAGAAGTAAGGAGGAGCAGAGATAATGAGCAGATCGCTTAAAAAGGGTCCTTTCGTAGATCAGAAGCTGCTTAAGTCCATCGAGGACCTGAACGCGGCAGGCGACAAGAAAGTCATCAAGACCTGGTCGAGATCTTCGACAATATTCCCACAGATGGTCGGACACACCATCGCGGTGCATGACGGCAGGAAACACGTCACGGTATATATCACAGAAGACATGGTCGGTCACAAGCTCGGAGAATTCGCTCCGACCCGGACCTTCAGGGGCCACGCTTCTGACAAAGCCAGCAAAGTTCAATAGCAAGGAGATAGACAATGGAAGCAAAAGCAGTTGCAAAATACGTAAAGATGTCTCCGATCAAGCTGAAGCCTGTTGCTGATCTTGTAAGAGGCAAGGATCTGAACGAAGCGCTCACGATCCTGAAATTCACCCCGGGCAAGGGTTCCGAACTCATCGAAAAGGTTGTCCTTTCGGCGAAGGCAAACGCCGAGAACAACTTCGACCTCAACGGCGACAACATGTACGTCTCTGAAATCATGATCAATCAGGGTCCTACGATGAAGAGATGGAGAGCCGGTGCAAAGGGCGGAGCTGCCAGGATCCTTAAGAGATCCAGCCACATCAGCGTAACCCTTAGTGAGAAAGACGCAAAGTAGGAGGTCATCAATGGGTCAGAAAGTAAATCCTAACGGTCTCAGAGTTGGCGTTATCAGAGACTGGGAATCCAAATGGTACGCGGACAAAAAAGATTTCGCGGACATGCTCGTTGAGGACAACGAGATCAGAGAATTCATAAAGAAGAAACTTTACGCCGCGGGCATCTCTAAGGTAGTCATCGAGAGACCGGACAAAAACAGGACCAGGATCACGGTTCTGACGGCCCGTCCGGGCATGGTCATTGGCAAATCCGGAAACGGCATCGATGAACTGAAAGCCCAGCTCGCAAAGAAGATCGGTAAAGACGTAGACATTTCCATCCAGGAAGTGAGAAGATCGGAACTCGACGCGCAGCTCACGGCTGAGAGCGTCGCTCAGGCTCTCGAGAGAAGGACCTCCTTCAGAAGGGCCATGAAGCAGGCGATTCAGAGAACGATGAAAGCCGGAGCAAAGGGATGCAAGATCACCTGCTCGGGAAGACTCGGCGGAGCCGAGATCGCCAGATCCGAGAAATACGCAGAGGGCAACGTTCCTCTTCACACGATCAGAGCTGACATCGACTACGGATTCGCGGAGGCAGACACTACGTACGGCCGCATCGGTGTCAAGGTCTGGATCAATCACGGCGAAGTGCTCGATAAAGGTCTGAAGAGCGCCGTACAGGAAGAGAAGCCGGCAAGACACGACCGCCGCAGAGCGGACGGAAAGCGCACGGGACGCAGAGACGAACGCGGTGAGCGCCGCGGATCGAGAGCGGGCGGACAGCGCCGCGAAGGCTCCCGCGACAGGAACGGCAGAGATTCCAGGAATTTCATTCCTAAAGCGGCCAATCAGAGAATAAGAGCGAAGAAGGCAGAACCTGCGCCACAGGAAGCGGAAGCACCGCAGACCGAAGCGACGGAAACTGCAAACGCCGAAGAATAAAGAAGGAAGGAGGAACTGGCCATGTTAATGCCAAAGCGCGTTAAATACAGAAGAGTCCACAGAGGCAGAATGAAGGGCGTCGCGACTAAGGGAAACACAGTCACGTACGGCGATTACGGTCTCGTGGCCACAGAATGCGGTTGGATCACGTCCAATCAGATAGAGGCTGCTCGTATAGCGATGACCAGATCTATCAAGAGAGGCGGAAAAGTATATATCAAGATTTTCCCTCATAAATCGGTAACCAAGAAGCCTGCCGAAGTCCGTATGGGTTCCGGTAAAGGTGCTCCTGAATACTGGGTAGCCGTCGTCAAGCCGGGCAGGGTTTTGTTCGAGATCGGCGACGTCACCGAGGAACAGGCAAGAGAGGCAATCAGACTGGCGGGCCACAAACTTCCGGTAAAGAGCAAATTTGTCTCGAAGGCCGAAACAGACAAGCTTAAGGCTGCGAAAGGCGGTGAAGCATAATGGAACTGAATAAGATCAGAGAGATGACAGACGTCGAACTGAGCGCTGAGCTCGATAAGATGCAGAAGGAACTTTTCAATCTCAGATTCCAGCATGTCACCGGACAGCTTGAGAACCCTGTAAAGATGAGAGAAGTAAAGAGAGATATCGCCAGAGTCAAGACCATAATGAGAGAAAAAGAGCTCGAAAAGGCTCGCGCATAAGAAAGGAGGACTTTTGAGCAATGGCAGAACCAAGAAACAGAAGAAAAAACAAAGTCGGTATTGTCGTCAGCGATAAGATGGACAAGACTGCGGTAGTTGCTATCGAAGACCTCGTTATGCACCCTCTCTACGGCAAGGCTGTTAAGAGGACCAAGAAAGTAAAGGTCCACGACGAAAACAACGAGTGCGGTATCGGCGATAAGGTTAGGATCATGGAGACGAGACCTCTTTCACACGATAAGAGATGGAGACTCGTCGGCATCATAGAAAAAGCGAAGTAGGAGGCTTTCGGCAATGATTCAGACAGAAACAAGATTGAAAGTGGCTGACAATTCCGGAGCCAAGGAACTTCTGTGCATCAGAATCCTGGGCGGAACGAGCCGCCAGTACGCCAACATCGGCGACATCATCGTCTGCGCGGTCAAAGACGCCACACCGGGCGGCATCGTGAAAAAAGGCGACGTCGTCAAGGCAGTTATAGTTAGAACAACCAGCGGAGCCAGAAGAGCCGACGGCAGTTACGTGAAGTTCGACCAGAACGCGGCCGTCATCATCAAGGACAAGAACGACAAGACCCCTGTAGGGACCCGTATCTTCGGGCCTGTAGCCAGAGAGCTCAGAGACAGAGGATTCATGAAGATCGTGTCTCTGGCGCCGGAAGTACTGTAGGAGGTGCCTTTACATGAAAATCAAAACAGGTGATACGGTAGCCGTAATTACCGGCAAAGACAAAGGCGCCAAGGGCAAAGTCCTCGCGGTGATCCCTAAGAAGAACCGCGTGATCGTGGAGGGCGTGAACATTCAGGCCAAGCACCAGAAGCAGACGCGCAATCTCCCTGCCGAGATCAGGCACGTGGAAGGACCGATCGACGCTTCCAACGTAGTCCTCGTCGAATCCTCCAGGGGATCGGCTAAGGCAAAGACCGAAAAGAAAGAAACCAAAAAAGAATCCAAGAAGGATAATAAATAGGAAAGGAGGAGAGCAAATTGTCAAACGCAAGATTAAGAGACAAGTATAAGGAAGAAGTTTTTCCTGCGCTCCAGGAAAAATTCCAGTATAAAAACCCGAACCAGGTCCCTAAGCTCACGAAGATAACGATCAACATGGGACTCGGCGAAGCAAAGGACAACTCGAAGATCCTCGAGTCCGCGGTCCAGGAACTCGGACTGATCAGCGGTCAGAGACCGGTAGTCACGAAGGCCAGAAAGTCCATCGCGAACTTTAAGATCAGACAGGGCATGCCTGTAGGATGCAAGGTCACTCTTCGCGGCGACAACATGTACGTATTCGCCGATAAGTTTTTCAATATCTCTCTTCCGAGAGTCCGCGACTTCAAGGGCGTCAGCAAAAACAGCTTCGACGGACGCGGAAACTACTCCATGGGCATCAAGGAGCAGCTGATTTTCCCGGAAATCAATTACGATGACGTAGAGACCATCAAGGGCATGAACATCGTATTTACGACAACGGCAAAGACAGATGAGGAAGCGGCTGCGCTGCTGGAACTCCTCGGAATGCCTTTTGAGAAGTAGGAGGTAAGGATGGCTAAGACATCTCAGAAAGTCAGACAGCAGAGAAAGCCTAAATATTCGACGCGCGCATATACGAGATGCAGGATCTGCGGAAGACCGCATTCCGTGCTTAAGAAATATGGCGTTTGCCGTATCTGCTTCAGAGAACTGGCTTACAAGGGTGAGATTCCGGGCGTCAAAAAGGCGAGCTGGTAAAGACCCGTCATATAAATGTTCACGTTTTGCGCAAGTCCCGCCGGGCCGCACTTTGACGATCCCGAGAACATGGAGGATACTGCGCAAGGAAGGAGTATTACAGTAATGACTATGACAGATCCGATTGCGGATATGCTGACCAGAATAAGGAATGCCAACACCGCGGGTCACGAGACTGTCGAGATCCCGGCTTCCAAAATGAAAGCCGCCATCGCGCGCATCCTGCTCGATGAGGGATTCATCAGCGGATACGAGGTCATCGACGACAACAAGCAGGGCATCATAAAAGTCCAGATGAAGTACGGCGCCGGAAAAGAGAGAGTCATCTCCGGCATCAAGAAGATTTCGAAGCCGGGCCTTAAGGTCTACGCAAAAGCGGACGAGGTACCGAGTGTTCTCGGCGGACTCGGAGTCGCGATCATCTCCACGTCAAAGGGGATCATGAGCGACAAGGAAGCCAGGAAACTCGGCGTCGGCGGCGAAGTTATCTGCTACGTATGGTAGGAAGGAGAGCGGAATGTCAAGAATAGGTAAAATGCCGATCGCGATCCCTTCCGGAGTAGAGGTTAAGGTCGACGACAACAACGTCGTAACGGTCAAGGGACCAAAGGGCGAACTGAGCCAGCAGCTCAGCGATAAAATCAAAGTAACGTTAGAAGACGGAAAGATCGAATTCACCAGAGGATCCGACGAGAGACACGAGAGAGCCCAGCACGGACTCGCCAGAGCGCTCGTCAACAACATGGTGACAGGCGTGACGAACGGCTTCGAAAAGAAGATGGTCATCAGCGGCGTCGGCTACAAGGCCGAAAAGAAGGGCGACACCCTCGTCCTGAGCCTCGGATATTCCCACCCGGTCGAACTGAAGGACCCTGAGGGGATCACCACGGAAACTCCGGACCCTGCGACGATCATCGTAAAAGGCATCGATAAGAGTCTTGTTGGCAACTATGCGGCAGTGATCAGAGCCTGGAGAGGTCCGGAACCATATAAGGGCAAGGGCATCAGGTACGAGAACGAGCACATCCGCCGCAAAGAAGGCAAGACCGGAGCTAAGTAGGAAGGAGTGAAGAAAAATGGCAATGGCAAGCAGAAATGACAGGCGTGTCAAAAGACACGAGAGAGTCAGAAAGACCGTATTCGGAACTCCTGAAAGACCAAGACTCTGCGTTTACAGATCGAATAAGAACATCTCATGCCAGATCATTGACGACGTGAACAGCAAAACTCTCTGCTCAGCGTCATCGCTCGACAAGGACCTCGGCCTCGGATACGGCGGAAACAAAGACGCCGCCGAGAAGGTCGGCGAGTCCATCGCCGAGAAGGCGCTCGCAATGGGGATCACGGAAGTCTGCTTTGACAGAGGCGGCTACCTCTATCACGGAAGAGTACAGCAGCTCGCAGACGGCGCCCGCAAAGGCGGACTCAAATTCTAGCAGGAGGAGAAATAATGCGTAATACGATAGATGCATCAAAGCTTGAACTGACGGAAAATATCGTAAGCATCAGACGCGTCGCCAAAACAGTAAAGGGCGGTAAGAACATGCGCTTCAGCGTGACCGTCGTCGTCGGCGATCACGCCGGACACGTAGGCATCGGTCTGGGCAAGTCGGTAGAAATTCCGGAAGCGGCCAGAAAAGCGGCTGAGGATGCTAAGAAAAAACTCATCACAGTCCCTATGGTAGGGACCACGATCCCTCACGAGGCGCTCGGCGTCTACGGAGCGGGAAGAGTCCTCGTAATGCCTGCTGCACCTGGTACCGGAGTTATCGCCGGTTCCTCGGTCAGAGCGGTGCTCGAGGCTGCCGGCATCTTTGACGTCAGAGCGAAGTCGATCGGTTCGAGCAACACGGGAAACATGGCACTCGCCACGATCGAAGCCCTCAAGCAGCTTACGACTGTCGAGGAAGCAGCGAGAAAAAGAGGCAAGACCCCGGAAGAGATCTTGGGATAGGAGGAACGCAGGATGGCTAAAATGTTAAAAATAACTTTGACGAAGAGCACGATCGGCGCTACCCCTAAACAGAAGAAGGTAGTACAGGCGCTCGGCCTTAAGAAACTTCATCATTCGGTCGAGCTGGCCGATACGCCGCAGACCCGCGGCGCGATCGAGCAGGTAACGCATCTCGTTACCGTCGAGGAACTGTAGGAGAGGGGGTGCAAGTAGATGAAACTGCATGAACTCAAAGCGCCTGCCGGATCGAGGCACAGCGAAAAGAGAGTCGGAAGAGGCAACGCGACCGGACAGGGCAAGACGTCCGGCAGAGGCATGAACGGCCAGAACTCCAGAAGCGGCAAGGGTACGCGTCTCGGATTCGAAGGCGGACAGATGCCTCTCTACAGAAGACTTCCTAAGCGTGGCTTCCATAACAAGTGGGCTGTGGAATATGCTGAAATCAACGTTTCCGACCTCAATAAACTTGACGAGGGAACTGAAGTCACTCCTGAACTTCTCCGCGAGCTTGGTCTCGTAAAGAAGGTCGCTGACGGCGTTAAGGTACTCGGAAACGGTGAGATCAACAAGGCGCTTACTGTAAAAGCGAATAAGTTTTCTAAATCTGCCGAGGAAAAAATCACAGCCGCCGGAGGAAAGGCAGAGGTGATTTAGTATGGATATGCTGAAGTCGGTGAGACAGGCCTTTAAAGTGCCTGAGATGAGGAAGAAGATAATCTTCACTATCCTCATGCTCCTGGTATTCCGCATAGGCTCGAACATCCCGGTTCCGGGGATCGACAGATCGACACTCGCCGAGATATTCAACGGCGATACAGGACTGTTCGATCTGTTCGACCTGTTCTCGGGCGGCGCGTTCGCGAACTTCACCATCTTCGCGCTCGGCATCACTCCATATATCACCGCTTCCATCATCGTTCAGCTCCTGGGCGTAGCGTTCTCGTATTTCGAACGTCTTGCCAAAGAAGGAACTGAGGGACGCAAGAAGCTGGTAATGATCACGCGAATCATGACCGTAGCGCTGGCAGTCGTCCAGTCGCTCGGTCTGACGATCGGACTCTTCAGAAGAGCGGTCATCGGCCAGACGTGGTTCAATTTCCTGCTCATCATCCTCGTTTTGACGGCGGGCACCGCCTTCCTGATGTGGATCGGAGAGCAGATCAACGAATACGGCATCGGAAACGGCATCTCGATCCTCATCTTCGCGGGAATCGCGGCGAGGATCCCTTCCGAGGTCAGAAGCGTCGTGACACAGTATAATGACGGACAGACGACGATCGTCGGGATCATAGTATTCTGTCTCTTCGCTGTCGCGGTCATAGTCGGCATCATCATGATCCAGCAGGGAACGAGAAAGATCCCTGTTCAGTACGCTAAGCGCGTAGTGGGACGCAAACAGTACGGCGGACAGTCTTCGCACATTCCGCTCAAGGTGAACCAGGCAGGCGTCATTCCTGTCATCTTTGCCGTTTCGCTGCTCCAGTTCCCGCTCACGATCACGTACTTCACGCCGTCGGATTCGAAATTCACGCTCTGGGTGACTAAATGGCTGTCGCCGAGCGGCACGCCGGGCGTATGGATCTACACGATCCTCGATGTCGTTCTGATCATCGCGTTCAACTATTTCTATACGACGATCACGTTCAATCCTGTCGAGATCGCTCAGAACCTTAAGTCCAACGGCGGATTCGTACCGGGCATCAGGCCGGGCAAGCCGACCGTCGACTATCTGACGAACGTCATGAGCAGGATCTCCATCGTCGGGGCGATCTTCCTCGCGGTGATCGCGGTACTCCCGACGATCGTAAGCAGATTTACCGGTTTCTCGCTTCAGTTCGGCGGCACGTCGCTGCTGATCCTGGTCGGTGTCGCCATCGAAATGATGCAGTCGATACAGAACCAGATGCTGATGAGAAACTACAGAGGCTTCCTCAAGAGGTAGGTGAAAAGATGCTTAGGACTGTACTTTTGGGGCCTCCGGGTGCCGGAAAGGGCACTCAGGCCGTAAGGATAACGGAAAAATACGGGATCCCTCACATATCAACGGGCGACATCTTCCGCGACAACATCAAGAGAGGGACGGAACTCGGAAAGAAAGCCCAGGAATACACGAGCAAGGGTGAGCTCGTACCGGACGAGCTGGTCGTGGAGATCGCCACTTCGAGACTTCTCGAGGACGACTGCAGGAACGGCTTCCTTCTGGACGGCTTCCCGCGCACGGTGTATCAGGCCGAAAAACTCGACGAATTCCTCGAGTCGCACGGACAGAAGCTCGATAAGGTGATCGACATCCGCGTAGCCGACGACGAACTCCTCACGAGGCTGACCGGCAGGCGCGTCTGCAGAAAGTGTGGCGCAAGCTATCACGTCGTGAACATGCCTCCTAAAAAAGAGGGAGTATGCGACGTCTGCGGCGGAGAACTCTATCAGCGTGCCGACGACACCGAAGAGACTGTAAAAAACAGGATCAACGTGTATAAGAAACAGACGGCGCCGCTGACGGACTACTACACCGCGCGCGGAAACATCGCCGCCATCGACGGAGCAGGAGATCCGGACGAGATCTTTAAAGATATCGTCAAGGCGCTTGACTGAACGTACGGGATACTGCAGGTGATTTGATGGCTAAGAAAGACACGATAGAAGCGGTGGGAACCGTAGTCGACGCTCAGCCGAACGCAATGTTCGTGGTAAAACTCGACAACGGGTTCGAAGTGCTTGCGCATATTTCAGGCAAAATCAGAATGAACTATATCCGCATCCTACCGGGCGACAGGGTGAAGGTGGAACTTTCCCCTTACGACCTGACGCGCGGCAGGATAGTCTGGCGCGACAAATGATAGACAGGAGGTTATCGAAATGAAAGTCAGAGCATCGGTAAAGCCGATCTGCGAGAAATGCAAGGTCATCAAGAGACACGGAAAAGTCATGGTGATCTGCGAGAATCCTAAACATAAGCAGAGACAGGGCTGAAAAAGCCTTGAACTTTCGGGTGTGGAGGACCGGGACCCGCACCTCGCCGTTATTTAACAACACACGTCGCCTGTCTATATCACTCCCGGATATGTGACGGAAGATAGGAGAAGGAGGAAAAATATGGCTCGTATAGCCGGTGTTGACCTGCCGAGAGAGAAGAGAGTCGAGATAGGGCTCACGTACATTTACGGTATCGGCAGACCGACAGCAAACGCCATCCTTAAGGAGGCGGAAGTAGATCCTGACACCAGAGTCAAAGACCTGACCGAGGACGAAGCAGGACGCATCAGAAAAATCATCGAAAGCAGCTACACGGTTGAAGGCGACCTCAGAAGAGAGACCGCACTCAACATCAAGAACCTCATGGAAATCGGTTCCTACAGGGGCATCCGCCACAGAAGGGGACTCCCTGTCAGAGGTCAGAACACTAAAACAAACGCCAGGACGCGCAAAGGGCCTAAGCGCACTGTGGGCAGAAAGAAGAAGTAAAGGAGGTAGGACAGCATGGCTAAGACTGTAAAGAAGAACACAGTAAGAAAAAAGAGAAACGTCCGCAAGAACGTCGAAAAAGGTCAGGCGCATATCCAGTCCACCTTTAACAACACTCTCGTAACGCTCACGGATATGGAAGGCAACGCACTTTCATGGTGCAGCGCAGGTTCGCTCGGATTCAAAGGATCGAGAAAATCCACGCCTTTCGCGGCGCAGAGCGCGGCTGAGACCGCTGCCAAAGCCGCCATGGAGCACGGACTCAAGACCGTCGAGGTCTACGTAAAGGGTCCTGGCTCGGGACGCGAATCGGCGATCAGAGCCCTTCAGGCCGCCGGACTCGAAATCACGATGATCAAAGATATCACACCGATCCCTCACAACGGCTGCAGGCCGCCGAAGAGAAGAAGAGTCTGACGGAAGGGAGGAACGAATATAATGGCAGTAAACAGAGAACCTATCCTGAAAAGATGCAGATCGCTTCAGATAGATCCAAGTCATATGGGCATCTATAAGGAGTCCAAGAGAAAACCGAGACAGAGCTTCAAGAAGATGAGCGAGTACGGCCTCCAGCTTCGCGAGAAGCAGAGAGCAAAGTTCATCTACGGCGTGCAGGAAAGACAGTTCAGAAACACGTTCGAAAAGGCTTCTAACATGAAGGGCATCACGGGTGACAACCTCCTGATCATGCTCGAGGAGCGCCTCGACAACGTCGTCTACAGAATGGGACTTTCCACGACGAGAAGAGAAGCCAGACAGCTCGTTACACACAGCCATTTCACCGTAAACGGCAAAAAGGTAAACATCCCTTCGTATCAGGTAAAGCCTGGCGACGTGATCGCGGTAAAGGCTAAGAGCCAGAACTCTCCTAAATTCAAGGAGATCAAAGAGATGCAGGTCGGTGTTCCGGGATGGCTTTCCGTCGACAGAGACAAACTCACCGGAACGGTACTCGCCGCTCCGACCAGAGAGCAGATCGACACTCCTGTCGAGGAGCGCCGTATCGTCGAGCTTTATTCCAAATAGTGATACAGTTCGATTTCATGCCCTTGTTACTGCTTGGATAAAAAGGAGAGCATCTAATGATAGAAATCGAAAAGCCTACAATTACAAAGACCGTAAGCGAGAACGGCACATATGGCAAATTTGTCATCGAGCCGCTCGAGAGAGGCTTCGGAATCACACTCGGCAACTGCATGAGAAGGATCCTTTTAAGTTCGCTCCCGGGAGCAGCCGTCACGTCTGTCAAGATCGACGGGATCCTCCACGAATTCTCGACGATCCCAGGGGTCAAGGAAGACGTCACGGAGATCATCCTCAACCTGAAGAAGCTGGCGATCAGACTCTGGAGCGACGAGCCTAAGCGCGTGATCATCAACGCCGTGGGACCTAAAGAGGTCACGGCTGCAGACATCATCGCAGACTCCGATCTCGAGATCTTCAATCCGGACCTTCACATCGCGACGCTCGAAGAGAACGCCACGCTCGTCATGGAGATGAAGATAGCCAGAGGCCGTGGCTACGTTCCTGCGGATCAGAACAAGACGGATGACACGCCGATCTCGGTGATCCCGGTCGATTCCATCTTTACTCCGGTCAGAAGAGTGAACTTCACTGTCGACAACACCAGAGTCGGCCAGGTGACCGACTACGACAAGCTGACGCTCGAGATCTGGACCGACGGCTCGATTTCCCCTGAAGAGGGCGTATCGATCGGCGCCAAGATCATGCAGGAGCACCTGAATCTGTTCGTTACGCTCGACGACGCGGCAGACCACATGGAGATCATGGTGGAAAAGGAGGAAGACCAGAAGAGCAAAGGCCTCGAGATGACGATCGAGGAACTCGAACTCACGGTACGTTCCTTCAACTGCCTCAAGAGAGCGGGCATCAACACGGTGCAGGAACTCACCGAGCGTTCCGAGGACGAGATGATGAAAGTCAGGAACCTCGGGAAGAAGTCGCTCGACGAAGTCAAGAGAAAACTCGCGGAGCTCGGTCTTTCGCTGAGATCGAACGAGAAATAGACTCTGAAAGAAAGGAGAATCCGAAATGCCGGGATACAGAAAACTTGGCAGGCCTACGGCTCACAGACAGTCGATGCTCAGGAACCTCACGACCGACCTTTTCAGGGAGGGCAGGATCCAGACGACTGAGAACAGAGCCAAAGAGGTCAGAAGAGAAGCCGAAAAACTCATCACGATGGCAAAGACTGACAGCCTCGCGAACAGAAGACACGCAATGGCGTATCTCTACGACGAGACCGTAGTCAACAACCTGTTCGAGACGATCGCGCCTAAATACGAAGACCGTCAGGGCGGATACACGAGGATCCTCAAACTCGGTCCTCGCCGCGGAGACGCAGCAGAGATCGTATTCCTCGAACTGGTATAGTCCGGGTGGTACAGTCCGGGCAGTATAGTCCGGGCAGTATAGTTCGGGTAGTATAGTCCGGGCTGCAGACGAAGCCTGAACTTAAGTCAGAACATAAGTCAGAATAAGACCGCTTCGGGAGTTTTCGCTCCTGGGGCGGTCTTTGTTTTGGCTGATCTTTCGCGCAGTATTCTGAAAATACAGGCTTGCTGTAGAAATTTTATTATATATAATAATGTTAGTATAATTTATGATTTATTGATGCATTGATGCGAAAGGGGTCAAAATGTACAGGGGAAAGGGTTTTCGCATTCTGACCGCTGTTCTGGATTTG
Source organism: Clostridiales bacterium UBA7285 (assembly GCA_002472145.1). Taxonomy (GTDB): domain Bacteria; phylum Bacillota; class Clostridia; order Peptostreptococcales; family Anaerovoracaceae; genus Eubacterium_B. Next base: position 19,542 of record DKRJ01000022.1, read on the forward strand.
GCGCTTGTCCTGAGCCTGCTGCCGACGAGTTTTGTCGCGGTGGATGGTCCTTCAACGAAAACGTGCAGTACTACCTCCGCGAAGACGCCGCGCCGGCAGGTTTTGCCAGGCTAAGCGAAGACTACGCATTCCAGGTGAGCAAAACCAGGCAGGACTGGGAGAACCACCTCTACATCAACGGCGACACGATCCTGATCCCGAACGAAAAACTCACGGAAATCTCCTTTACTAAAGTCTGGAGCGACAGCGGCAATGAGGACGGCATACGTCCGAGCTCTGATCCTCAGAGCAGCGATTACTTCGGCAAGTGGCTGCATCTCTACAGCACCGTGAACGGAACGGAGACCGAAGTGAGCGGATACGCGCCGACTATTTCCGTCGACCCTTCCGACAGCAGTAAATGGACTGTCACATACACCGGGCTTCCTTTGATCGACGGAAACTACAGCGTAAAGGAGGTCATCCCTGCAGGCAGCCGTTATAAAGCGGATTACGGAGCTCAGGGCTTGACATCGGTATCCGCGGGCGGCACGCTGACGAACACAGAGACCGAGGAAGAAAAAGTGAGCATCCCGGCAGCTAAGAAGTGGGCAGGCGGCGCCAAAGGCGACGAGGCAGTGATAGTCCTCACCGTCAACGGCCGGAAGACAGATACGACCCTGACGCTGAGCGAATCCAATAAATGGAGTTCTTCCTTCGACGACCTTCCGAGGTTTGACGAAAACGGCGAGGAGATCGAGTACGGCGTGACCGAGGAGACCGTGGAATGGAAGTTCACGGTGGAGCCGGACGGAAACGGCGGGTTCATCGTCACGAACAGCCCGAAGGATGAGCCGGGAAAACCGGAGAACCCGGGCACCGGCGACGGAACGCCTGCTGCCCTCATCCTGGCCGTTCAGGCTTTCTGCCTTGCTTTGCTGATGAAGCTCAGGGGCATGCGCCGCCGCGGGAACGAATGAACCGGTCCTGACATTCGGCTGATTTGCTCTTGAAACCCCATCGCGGGTCGGATATAATATTGACGTAGGTGAATAACCGATCTCATGTTCCCCTTTATATCAAAGGGGCCAAGAGGGAAGCAGGTGCGATGCCTGCGCGGTCCCGCCGCCGTAAATGGCCGCTTGCTCTCGTGCACGTAAGACGTGCGCCACTGGGAAACCGGGAAGGCTGGGAGAAGCCATGGCCATGAGCCGGAAGACCTGCATGAGATGATCCTTACCGGCGGTGAACCGGCTTAGGGAAAAAATCAGCAAATACGGGCTGTGGGGCTACCACAGCCCTTTTCATAGACTGTGGAGCCGGCTTTTCATTCTTTTTCATACCTATGATAAGGCAGGTTCCGTCACCCTGCCTTATCGCATTTTTTGGAGAAAATAATGGATCATAGCGGAGACTGCGGACATATGGACAACTATAGCAAGGACAGCGCCGCCCGGGACGGATCCGGCGGAGGCGGTGCCGGTAAGGGATACGCGGACCGGATATTCATAGCCACGTTCTCGTCCGGGGCAGTCGAAACCGCGAAAAAATACGGCTTCGGCATAGAACTCAACGACCTGTGCATATCGCATAATCTGGACCCGGAGCAGCGCGAGTTCGTCATCGGACGCATGAAGAGCGAGATAGAGAACTCGGGCAGCGCCGGCCGCAGGGTCATCATGCACGGGCCTTTCACGGAACTCACGCCCGATTCGATCGACCCGCTCGCGCTGAAACTCACCCGCGACAGGTACGATCAGGCGATCGGGTTCTGCGATATGTTCGGGATAAAGGACTTCGTGGTCCACAGCGGATATTTTCCCCTCATATATCACAGGGAATGGCACGTCAAAAAGTCTGTACAGTTCTGGCGCTCGCTGGCTGACAGCCTGCCGCGGGACTTCACGGTCTACGTCGAGAACGTCTTTGAGGACGATCCGGAGGAACTGCTCGAGGTAGTGGCCGGGACCGACCGCCCGAACGTGAAAGCGTGCCTGGACGTCGGCCATGCCAACGTCCTGACGAAGGAGGGCTGCGAAGTGACGGACTGGATAGACACGCTCGCGCCTGTCACCGGACACTTCCACCTGCATAACAACGACGGCACCGCGGACCAGCACAGACCGGTGAACGACGGAAAACTGTACATGAAACGCGTGCTCGACGAGATATGCGCGAAGTGCGCGCCAGACGTGACATTCACGATCGAAAGCGGCACGTGTTCGGAGAGCGCGGAATTTCTCAAACAATATTTCTCTGAAAAACAGGGCCTCCTATGATACAATAAATTCGCGGAAAATCGCGTTTTGTCAGAGGAAAACGCGTATCGCAGATTGGCGATGCGAACGGAAAACAGCGCTTCGGCGAGGAAATATAACGGATATGGATCTCAGCGGATTAAATAAAGAACAGCAGCAGGCGGTGAAGTGCACCGAGGGGCCTCTTCTCATACTGGCGGGGGCGGGCTCCGGCAAGACGAGCACCATGACTCACCGCATAGCGTATTTGATAGAGGAAAAGGGCGTCAGCCCGTACAGCATACTGGCAGTCACCTTCACGAACAAAGCCGCGGCGGAGATGCGCTCGCGCGTCGAGCAGCTCTGCGGCAGCGTCAGGGGCATGTGGATCATGACTTTCCACGCCATGTGCCTGCGGATGCTGCGCGCTGATTCCGACAGGATAGGCTTTGACCGGAACTTCGTCATATACGACACGACCGACCAGAAGACCGTCGTAAAGAACATTATAAAGGAAATGAACGTAAGGACCGATGAATATAAGGTACCGTACGTTTTGTCCGTCATCAGCGATAAAAAGGAAAAGAACGTGACCGCGGCGGAATTCGCCGCCGAGGCAGATCAAAACAACCCGCGCGAGAGGACGCTTTCACGCATCTACACGGCGTATCAGCGCGAGCTCACCGAGAACGACGCGATGGACTTTGACGACCTGCTGCTCTACGCCTGCAGGCTGCTTTCCAGCGAGCCGGACGTCCTCGAAAAATACAGGGGACGCTTCAGATATATCATGGTCGACGAGTACCAGGACACTAACAGGCTGCAATATCAGATCGTCAGACTTCTGGCTAAGGAGCACGAAAACATCTGCGTCGTAGGGGACGACGATCAGTGCATATACGAGTGGCGCGGCGCCGACATCCGCAACATATTAGATTTCGAAAAGGATTTCCCGCACGCAAAGGTCGTGAAGCTGGAGCAGAACTACCGCTCCAACGGCAACATCCTGAAGGCGGCGCATTCCGTCATCAAAAACAACCGCGGGCGCAAGAGCAAGAAACTCTGGACGGAGAAGCCGGACGGGGCTAAGATCACGTATTACCGCGCTCCCGACGATAAACAGGAGGCGGAGTACGTCGCGGATCAGGTAGAGAAGCTGAGTGGCGAGGGCCGCGAATATTCAGACGTCGCGATACTATACCGCAACAACTCCCAGTCGAGGCTCTTTGAACAGTCGTTCACTGCGCGGAAGATACCGTACCGGGTCCTCTCCGGGCTGAGATATTACGACCGCAAGGAGATCAAGGACGCGATGGCGTATATGCGCCTCGTAGTGAACCCGAAGGACGAGCTTTCATTCCGCCGGATCATAAACGAGCCTAAACGCGGCATCGGACCGAAGACCGTCGAAAAGCTCATCGCCTTTGCGAACGTAAAGAAGATGGCTCCGATAGACGCTCTCCGCGAGCCGGACGTCCTGGAGACGCTCCCGCCCAGATCACGCGAAAGCGTAAAGGAAATGGCGGACGCTGTAGCGCTCTGCAGGGACGAGAACGAGAACCTCAGGGTCTCCGACGTATACGACAATCTCCTCGTGAGGACGGGATATCTTACGGCGCTTGAGGCCGAGCAGACCGTCGAGTCGGAGGGCAGGATCGAGAACCTGATGGAATTCAAATCGGCGATCGCGGATTACGAAGCGTCCGCAGAGTCGCCGACGCTGGCCGAGTTCATGGAGACCATCTCTTTGATGTCGGACATAGATAACCGCGACGAGAGCGAGAACGCCGTCGTTCTTATGACCATGCACAGCGCTAAGGGCCTTGAATTTCCGGTCGTCTTCATGCCGGGAATGGAAGATGGGCTCTTCCCGGGAAGACGGAGTTTTGACAGCAGGGAAGGCCTCGAAGAGGAGCGCAGGCTCTGCTATGTCGGCATGACGCGCGCAAAGGAGAAGCTGTATCTGACCGGCGCAAACGTCAGGACACTGTACGGAACGACGGACTACACGCGCGAGTCGCAGTTCCTGCGCGAAGTCGATAAGAGCGTCATCGAGGGCGACGACGTGTATCAGAGCAGGAAGGGCTCCTTCGGATGGGACGGCGGGATCTCCGGCCCCGGTGTCAGGAGCGGTTCGTTTGACGGCTCGTCAGGAGCCGAATACAGCGGCTTCAGGCCGTACGACGCCCTCAGGCAGGCAAAGGAAGCCACGGAAAAGAACGCCTCCGCCAGCGCAGAGGTTTTTGCCGCGGGCGATAAGGTATACCATAAGAAATTCGGCGAAGGGCTCGTGATCGACGCGGGCGGCGGCACCGTCACGGTCGCGTTCGGGACCGTCGGAGTCAAGAAGATGGCGGTCGGCATCGCGCCGCTGAAGAAGGTAGAATAATGGACGACGTAAAGCGCTTAATGCAGGAAAAAATAGACGTTCTCAACAAAGCCTCCCGCGCGTACTACTCGGAGGGCGAGGAGATAATGAGCAACTTCGAGTATGACAGGATCTACGACGAACTCGTCGAACTCGAAAAGAAGACCGGCATCATCCTCGCGGGAAGCCCTACGCAGCGCGTAGGCTACGAGATAGTCTCCGAACTGCCTAAGGAGCGCCATCCGCAGAGGATGCTTTCCCTCGACAAAACAAAGGACCGCGACGAACTGGCGGCGTGGCTGGGCGATAAGGAAGGGCTGCTCTCGTGGAAGATGGACGGCCTGACCGTCGTCCTCACGTACGACGGCGGAACGCTCGCAAAAGCCGTGACCCGCGGCAACGGAGACGTAGGCGAAGTCATCACGGCAAACGCGAGGACCTTTGTAAACGTCCCGCTCTCGATCGCTTTTAAAGGTCATCTCGTCCTGCGCGGCGAGGCGATCATAACGTATAAGGACTTCGAGGAGATAAACGCGACGATCACCGATCCCGCCGAAAAATACAAGAACCCGCGCAATCTCTGCGCCGGCTCCGTGAGGCAACTGTCCAGCGAGATCACGGCGTCGAGGCACGTCCGCTTCTACGCGTTCACGCTCGTGTCCGCGGAGGGAGTCGACTTCGGCGGTAGGCGCCGCAACCAGATGAAATGGCTCTCGGGGCAGGGTTTTGATACGGTATATTTCGAGGTCGTCACACAGGATAACATCAGGGACGCCATAAGCCGCTTCGAGAGCAGGATACCGGAGAACCCGGTCCCGTCCGACGGGCTCGTCCTGACGTATGACGACATGATCTACAGCGCGAGCCTCGGCACGACGACTAAATACCCGCGCGACGCCATAGCGTTCAAATGGAAGGACCAGACGGCGGAGACGACGCTCAGGGACATAGAGTGGAGCGCTTCGCGCACCGGCCTCATCAATCCGGTCGCTGTATTCGACCCGGTCGAATTGGAGGGAACGACGGTGACGCGCGCCTCGGTTCATAACGTGAGCATCGTGAAAGACCTGAAACTCGGCATCGGCGACACGATCGAAGTATATAAGGCGAACATGATAATACCGCAGATCGCCGAGAACCTGACCCAAAGCGGCACGGCGGCCATCCCGGACGTCTGCCCGGTCTGCGGGACCTCGACTGTAATAAAGAACGAAAACGGCTCCGAGGCCCTCTACTGCCCGAACCCGGCGTGCCTCGCAAAAAACGTGAAGAGCTTCACGCTCTTCGTCTCGCGCGACGCCATGAACATCGAGGGGCTGTCTGAGATGACGGTAGAGAAGCTCATAGACCGCGGCATCATAAAGGAATACGCCGATATCTTCAGGCTCTCGAAGTACAGGGACGAGATCGTCGGCATGGAGGGTTTCGGCGAGAAATCGTACGCGAACCTCCAGGAATCCGTCGACAAAGCCAGGACCGTCACGCCGGAGCACCTTCTGTACGCCCTCGGGATCCCGGGCATAGGAGCGGCCAACGCCAGAGTGATCGCGCGAGCATGCAGGAACGACTTTGCCGCGATGAGGTCTTTGACGGCAGAAGAACTGGCGCATATACCCGGCGTGGGCGACGTTTTGTCGGAGGCGTACGTATCGTATTTTAACGATCCAGCGAAGAACCGCGTTTTAGACGACCTTCTGACGGAAATAAAGATAGATGAGACGTTTGAAGAGACGGGAACGTTCCTCGCGGGCAAGACCTTTGTCATAACGGGGCCGCTAAATGGATACGCGAACCGCAAGGAGCTTCAGGAGCTAATAGAGCAGGCGGGCGGCAGCGTCTCCGGCTCGGTCAGCGCAAAGACGTCGTACCTGATAAACAACGATCTTCAGTCTTCGTCCGCAAAAAACAAGAAGGCGCGCGAGCTCGGCGTCCCGGTCATAGACGAGGCGACGATCACGAAATGGCTTAAAGACGGAAAGATCGGGGAGTGAACAAAGCCCGGACGGCGTATAGAAGGAAAGATCGAGGATTGAACAAAGCCCGGCGCCGGGCGGACAGGAGGATTTTTTGAGCAGGGTCCTTAAGGTCGGCAAACTCGACAGCGACGTGCTGGAGGAGCTTGTAATAAAGAAGATAAAATTCAAACGCCCCGAGGTCCGCACCGGAGCGGGGATCGGCGAGGACTGCGCGGTGGTCGATTTCGGAGACTACGACTGCGTTATCTCGACAGATCCGATCACGGCTTCCGTTAAAGACATCGGCAGGCTTTCGGTGCACATCTCCTGCAACGATATCGCGAGCAACGGTGTGGAGCCGGTCGCGATCACGCTCTGCGTGCTGCTGCCCGAGGGGACGACGTACGAGGAGGTCTCCGTAATGGGCGACCAGGCGGAGGCGGCAGCGGAGAGCGTGGGAGTTCAGATCGTCGGAGGACATACCGAGGTGACCGGGGCCGTCAGGCAGCCTGTCATAGTCTCGACGGCGTTCGGACGCGCCCTTAAGGAGAATTTCCAGGACGCCGCTCAGATGGCGCCGGGAGATGTTTTGATCGTGACGAAGAAAGCCGCGCTGGAGGGGACGGGCATACTCTGCACAGAGCGCGAGGAGGCCCTGAGATCGGTTTTGACGGACGAAGAACTGGCGCGCGGGAAAGATATGCTCTCTCAGGTCAGCGTCGTCCGTGAGGGCATTATAGCCGGCGGGATCGGGACGCACGGGATGCATGACGTGACCGAGGGCGGACTGCTCGGCGCCGTGTGGGAAATGTGCGAGATTGCCCATCTCGGCTGTGAGATAGATGAAGAAAAGCTTCCGGTCGACGAACTGACCAGACGCGTCGCTTCGTTCTTCGGGGCTGACTGGCAGAGGATGATCTCCAGCGGATGTATGCTGATAGCGGCTTCGCCTGAAAACGGGGCCGAGATAGCGGATAAGGTGCGTGCTGCGGGCATAGACGCCTGCGTCATCGGCACGGTAAAGGAAAAGGGGTATGGGCGCATGATCAGACGCGCGGACGGGAAGTGCGAGGAGATCGCGCCGCCCGCGGCGGACGAGATCTACAGAGCCCTCGGAGAACAGCGGACAGGAGACTGATTTTGAAAACAGGACTTATCGACGTAGGAGGAGGAACACGCGGAGTCTACGGCGCGGGCGTTATAGACAGGCTGCTCGACGACGGAATAGACTTCGATTATTGCATAGGAGTTTCGGCGGGAGCGGGCAATCTGGCGACGTACGTGGCGGGACAGAGAGGAAGGAACTACGCGTTCTACGCTGACTACGCCTTCCGCAAACCGTACATGAGCCTGAAGAATTTCCTCGAGACTGGCTCTTACATCGGGCTCGACTACATATACGGCGAGCTGACGAACGAGGGCGGCGAGAACCCGCTGGATTACGACGCGTTCTCCGCTTCGCCAAAGGAATTCGTCGTGGTCGCGACGGACGTGGAGACGGGCCTGCCGCGGTATTTCCCTAAGGAAAAGGTCCGCAGGAACCATTACGACGTCGTGAAGGCGAGCTGCGACGTTCCGGTCGTGAACAGGCCGTACGTAGTCGAGGGCAGAGGGTATTTCGACGGAGGACTCTCAGATCCGGTCCCGTTCAGGAGGGCCTTCGAGGGCGGCTGCGACAAAGTCGTGATCATACTGACGCGCCCGACGACGGACCACAAGGTCTCGAGGCGCAACGCCAGGCTTTCGAGGATACTGGGACGCCACTACCCTCGGTGCGGCGAGGCGCTTAAGGTCCGCGACGACCTCTATCAGAACCAGGTCATGCAGGCCCTGAACCTGCAGAAGGAGGGAAAGGTTTTGATCGTGGCTCCTGAGGACATCGGCGACATGAAGACCCTGACAAAGGACCGCCAGGAGATCGACGCCCTCTACAGAATGGGCTACGACGACGCCGCGAAGGTCGCGGCTTTCGTTGACACCCCGCTGTAAAATCCATATAATGTTGATTGTCAATACTGCCCTGTGACAGCTCGGCCGGACAAAGTCAGGGTCCTGCGCAATGAGGCACTGCGAACCTTGTCAGGTCCGGGAGGAAGCAGCAATAAGCGGAGGTCCTCATGTGCCGCAGACAAGCCTTTTCCGCGTCCGGCGGGCTCTCAGAGGGCGGTATTATTTTTATGACCACGATATGACCACGATCGTCTGACCCGGATCATCCGGTGCGGGCCATTCGAACCGGAGGTCCGTGACCCGGAGATATCCGAATGTATAAAGCACTTTACAGAACAGAACGCCCGGAGGTCTTTTCTCAGGTGCTGGGACAGGATCATATCCTGCGCGTCCTGAGACATCAGATCGACACCGATACGGTCGGGCACGCATATCTTTTCTGCGGCACGCGCGGAACGGGCAAAACGACGATGGCGCGGCTTCTCGCCAAAGCGGTGAACTGCACCGGAGACGGTGAGCGCCCGTGCGGCGAATGCGATAACTGCAGGGCGATACAGGCGGGCACGTTCCCGGACATGATAGAGATAGACGCGGCCTCGAACAACGGAGTCGACAACGTCCGCGAGATACGTGAGAGCGTTAATTATCCGCCGGCTGTCGGACGCCGGAAGGTGTATATCATCGACGAGGCGCACATGCTCTCCAAGCCTGCGCTCAACGCACTGCTTAAGACTCTCGAGGAGCCTCCGGAAAACGTGATGTTCATCCTCGCGACGACGGACCCTCAGCAGCTCCTGCAGACGATCCGCTCACGCTGCATGCGCTTTGATTTCAGGCGCATCCCGGAAAGCGAGATAGCCGGGCGCATGAAGGAGATATGCGAGGCGCGCGGGATCAAAGCGACGGACGACGCTTTGTCGCTTCTTGCCGTCAACGCCGACGGCTCGGTCAGAGACGGGCTCTCCCTGCTGGATCAGTGCATTTCGGGATCGTCCGACACGCTTACGCGCGAGATGGTGCTCGACTGCCTCGGGACCGTATCGGACGAATTCTTCATCAGGCTGACGGACTGCGTGTCAGAGGGCGACGTCGGCGGCGCTCTCGTGCTTCTGGACGAGGCTCTGGCGGACGGCAGGGACGTGAAGCAGATGCTTTCCGACTGGCTGGCTCATTACCGTGCGCTTCTCATAGGAAAATATGTAAAGGATCCGGGCGATATGCTTAACATGTCGCTGGAGAACATATCGCGCGTCAGGGAGCAGAGCGGCAGCCTTTCGCTCGACGAGATAAGGCGCGGCATCATGACGATCGCCAAAGCAATAAGCGACGCGAGGTATTCGACTCAGCCGAGGACCCTGATGGAACTGGCGGTCGTGACGCTGGCGTCGGAGACAGCACCCGCGGAAGATCGGCATCCGCGGAAGAGTCCAGCGCCAAAACAAAACATTAAGACGAAAGCAAAATCAGAACTCGCAAAGGCGGTGATCCGCAGCGGATCTTCAGGCACGGCGCCGGAACAGACCGCTGCGCCTGAGCAGGAGGTCGAGGAGCGCGAACCTGCGCCGAAGTCAGGCGCGCCGGTCGATCATGCGCCTGCCGACTGCGAATCCGCTCCGGCCGAATCCGCACCGCTCGATTTTGAACCCGCTCCGGCCGAATCCGCATCGCTCGAATTTGAGCCCGCGCCGGCAGGCTGCGGGCCCGCTCCGGCCGTGGAACCGGAGGACAGCGCCGAAGATCCCGCAGACTCGGACTACGAGGAGATCTGGGGGAACGCCTGTGAGATCTTCTGCGTAGACCTCACGGATACGATGATAAAGAACGGCAGCAGGCTCGCGGCGATGAACGACAGCGAGTTCAAGGTGCTGACCGAGACGGATCTTGTCCGCGATATGATCGAACGCAAGCGCGCGCAGATACAGAAGGCCATGGGACAGGTGACCGGCAAGGACCTGAAGATGGTCGTGAAGACAGCCGGCTCCGGAACAGGCGGCCTGTACGCGCAGACGGATGACGAAGAAAGCGATTCCGGGCTGCCGGGCACGGACGAATCCGGTGACGCAGACCGCGCAGGCTCTGAAGGAGCGGCTTCCGGAGGAAAACCTGCGAGGACCAGAAAACCGAGCAAAGAAGACTATGAAAAACTCGCGGACACTTTTTCCGACGAATTCGGATTCAAGCCGAAAGTCAGATAACAGACAACACGTAAAACTTCCACAGGAGGAAACGAAATAATGGGAAAGGGAATGAGAGCCGGCAAACGGCCGAAACAAAACAGAATGAGCGCCGGAGGGATGCAGCAGCAGCTTAAGCAGGCGCAGGCTCTCCAGAAGCAGATGGAGGAAGCGCAGGCCGCGCTCGAGAGCCAGGAATTCACGGCGACTGCGGGCGGCGGAGCCGTTTCCGTCACGGTGACAGGCAAGAAAGAAGTCACTGCGCTCACCATAGGGAAGGACGTAGTGGACCCCGATGACGTCGAAATGCTCCAGGATCTCATTCTGGCCGCGGTCAACGAGGCTATGCGCCAGGTCGACGAGGCTTCCGAATCAGAGATAAGCAAAGTGACCGGGGGCCTTAACATCCCGGGGCTCGGGATATAGGCCGGCGGAGCCGATGCCGGGATTATTTTGATCGGAGGCAGCAATGGTAGAATATCCGGTCCCGCTCGGAAGGCTGGTCCACGAACTGGCGACACTTCCGGGGATCGGGACGAAGACAGCCCAGCGGCTCGCTTTTTACATACTCTCGCTTTCGGATAAAGAGGCGGAGGACCTCGCTGATTCGATAGTGCAGGCAAAGCATACCATGCACTTTTGTTCCGTGTGCGGCAATCTGACCGACAGCGACCCGTGCGAGATCTGCAGCGACCCGACCAGATCCGACGACGTCATCTGCGTGGTCGAGAACCCGCGTGACGTAGCGGCGATGGAGAGAGTCCGCGAATTCAAGGGCAAATATCACGTTTTGAACGGCGTGATATCACCGATGGACGGCATAGGTCCCGAGGACATCAACATTAAATCCCTGCTCGTCAGACTGCGCGACAACGACGTAAAAGAGGTCATCCTGGCTACCAACCCGAACATAGAGGGCGAGGCGACTGCGGTGTACCTGGCAAAGCTGATCAAGCCGTCGGGCATCAAAGTCTCCAGGATCGCAAACGGCATCCCGGTGGGCAGCGACATCGAGTACACTGACGAGGTCACGCTCCTGAAAGCGCTCGAGGGCAGGAGGACGCTCTGAGGCGGAGCACACGCAGAAGCGCAGGCAAGGCGCGATCAAGGGCATGTAAATGTATATATGATCGCTCTGAGGCACGAAAAAACCGTCCGGATATTCCGGACGGTTTGTTTATTATCCCTTCCTTTAACCGAGGATCCTGCATACCCAGTATGTGTAATCGACCGATCCGACAGGTCTGATGACGCATCCGGTGTACTCGTTGAGTTCCTCGACTTCCAGGCCGTTCCCGATGTAAAGAGCGTAGTGCGAAGGATAGACGATGACGTCTCCCGGCTGCATGGAACCGCTCGACACCTGATATCCGCTGTACTCAGGGAAACGTGCGATGCTGTATCCGCATGCGTTATATACTGCGTATATGAAGCCAGAGCAGTCGCATCCGCTCGAGAGGCTCGTTCCGCCCCAGAAGTACGGCAGGACTCCCGCGAATTGGGCTGCGTAATCAGCTACTGCCTGTCCGCTGCCTGTATACGAAGGTGCAGGTACGGAGTAAGAGTACGTGGCCACAGGTCTTTCCTTCGTTCCGCGGGCGATGACCTCGGTTACCGGCTCTGTTATCACCGTTGAAGAAATCTCTTCGCTGGACTGGACGACACCGTTAACAGTGATCACGCGATCCGTCGCAAGTTTCTTGCCCGGAACGCCGGCGGTCTTTACTTCTTCCTCATCCGTATAGAGGTCGCTGCTGTCTACGTATTCCGTCGAATATTCGATCGCTTTTTCACTCTGTACGTTCTGCTCAACGGTGACGTTTACGTATGTTTTAGCGCTCTTGAGTGTGATCTCCGTGCCCGGCATGATCTCTTCCGGAACGATGCCCGGGTTCGCCGCGAGGATGCTCTCTATCGAAATGCCTCTCTCGATCGAGATCTCCCAGAGCGTCTTATCTGTGATCGTAATTGTCTCGGCCGCTTCCTCGCCGGCGACGATCTCGTCTATGACTGCTTCGACATCGTCGGTGATGATCGGAGCGCGGTCCGTATCCACGTTGTAAGTAACTCTCTCTACTGTGATCGCCGGATCAAGGGTCACACTTACGACTTCGCTGTCGAATCTCGTATAGTAGCTCTTTACCCCGTTTATTATCTGCTCCGCGTCCTCCAGCGTGCTCACCGATGCGAAGAGTTTATCCCCGACCTTTACGTTGAAGTAGTCCTGGGTCTCCGCATATGTGACTTCGGGGGTCGAAACACGTCCCGCCGACGCTGACAGCACTACCACCATCACTATTGCCGCGAGCGACATCATGAAGTAGCCTGTATTCAGTTTCTTCGGTTTCAGCAGATCAAACGCGCGGCGCGCGGCTTCTTTGATGTTGCTTGGTTTCATGGTTTTCCTCTCGGCCGGTGACCGATGCCTCCGACACGATTTCTTAAGATTTCTTAATACTTTATTACTATAAATCTTATGCATGAAAAAGTCAACCTTTTTCAAGAAATTTCATATTGCGTTAAATGAAGGCAACTCGAACAAACGTTGAAATATAAACATTTTCAGCCGAAAAATTTTCTTAATTTTTTTTAAGAATTGCCGGCACAAAATGAATGAATATGCAATTGCGCGCAAATCATTGCCTGCGAAAGGCCCGCGGCATGGAGCCGCGGGTCTTATAAATGCTTAAGAGTAATGGTTTTGATGACTGAAAGCAAAATGTATCAGAAGATGTATAGGATAACTTAACGGATAACGTATCTGCGCACTCACCGGCGGTCAGCCGACGGATCAACTGAAGGCGCACCGGTGATCAGCCGACGGATCAGCTGAAGAGGCCGAGCTTGAAGAACGTATCGATCTGGCCGAGCAGTACGAGCACCATTACAGGAGGCACGATGTATCTGACGCAGAAATAGAAGTATTTCTTCATCTTAAATGCTCTGGTCGATCCGCCGTGAGAGTCCAGAGAGATCTCGTCGTCGAGCCAGCCTTTTTTGATCCAGCCGAAGATGATCGACGTCATCAGAGCTGCGAGCGGCATGAAGATGCCCTCCGAAACGAGGTCGAACGCGTCGAGCAGAGTACCCTGGCCGAAGATGTGAGGGAATCCGTGCGAACCGAGACCGTCGAGAGCGACGAGCGACCCCTCGAGAGCGACGTAGATCGCGAGTATGATCGTCGTCTTCCTGCGGTTGATCGGTTTGCCGCGCTTGACGTTCATATCCATCATGGCTGAGCTTACAGCCTCGAGCAGCGAGATGGAACTCGTTATGGCGGCGACAAACACGAGCAGGTAGAATATGAATCCGAAGAACGGTCCGGCCGCGCCCATCTCAGTGAAGACTGTCTGGAGCGTGACGAAGAGCAGCCCCGGGCCTCCCGCAGGATCGAGTCCAGCCGCGAAGACGGCCGGCATTATGGCGAGTCCCGCCATGAGAGCGACGATGGTGTCCGCGATAGGGATGACGACGGCGCTCTGTTCGAGGGAGTCTTCCTTTCTCATATATGAACCGTACGTCACCATGATCGCCATGCCCAGCGAAAGCGAGAAGAACATCTGCCCGCCGGCGAGCGCCAGGACGTTGATCCAGCCCGTACCCTTGAATACCTCGAGATTAGGCTTGAACATGAATTCGAGGCCGTCCGAGGCTCCCGGCAGAGTGCAGCTCCTGATTATGATTATCACCAGCATGACAAAGAGCGCAGGCATCGCGACCGACGTGAAACGCTCGATGCCCTTTGCTACGCCCGTGCAGACGACGAGCGCGGTCAGGAATACGAAGAGGATCGTGTAAATGACTGTCTCGGGCTGGTTTTGATAGAACGACGAGAAAAACTCGCTGCTGTCCATGCCGCCGACACCCCACGACGCACCGAACGCGTCGCCGATGTTTGCGACCATGTATTTCATGCAGTAGCCGCCCAGCATACAGTAGAAGCCGAGTATGAGCATCGGGGAGAGCCAGGAGATGATCCCGACCCACTTGAATTTTTTGCTGACCGCCTCATACGCCTGAATGACGCCTTTGCCGGTCTTGCGGCCGAGGGAGAGTTCGCAGAGTGTGATAATGACGCCGACCAGCGCGACGAGCACGATGTAGATCACGAGGAACGCGAATCCGCCTCCTTTGCCCATCTTATACGGGAATCCCCAGAGATTGCCCAGTCCCACGGCCGAGCCGATCGTCGCCATGAGAAAGCCGAACTTGGTAGCCCACTGGCCTTTTGCGTTTTTGTTTTCCATAATGCATCTCTTTTCTTCTTAATATATATGTATGTAACTTTTTAAACCTGAAAAATATTTATGCAGCGCGTCAAACTTAAAAAATGCCTAACCCGAAGAAGGAATCGAGCTGTCCGATCAGGATGAATATCATGAAGATCGGGGCGATGATCTTAAGGCACGAATGTATGAATCTGCGCGAGCGGAAGCTGCTTCCGAGCCTGACCTCGTCGTCGATGTATTCAGGCTCCAGCCATCCGAGCAGGATGGCGAGGAAGAAACCGCCCAGCGGCATCAGGATCCCTTCGCCGAACAGATCGAACGCGTCGAGCCACGTGGACAGACCGAAGATGTGCGGAAGTCCCGTGGAACCGAGGCCGTCCGCCGCCACAAGGATCGCGCCGCAGAACGTGAGCAGCGCTATGGAGACCGTGATCTTCGTGCGCCCGGCTGTTTTGCCCTTTTCAAGGCGCCTGTCTATGAAACTCGCCACGCCGCCCTCGAGCATCGCGATCGAACTCGTCAGCGCCGCGAGGACGACTAAGAGGTAGAACAGGGTACCGAAGTATGCTCCCGCGCGCCCCATCTTCTGGAACACGGTCTGAAGTACGACAAAGAGCATCCCCGGGCCGCCCGTAGGGTCCAGTCCCGCAGCGAACGTCGCCGGCAGAGTCGCAAGCCCCGCGAGGATGGCTACCGTCATGTCCGCGATAGGGACGATGAACGCGTTGCGCTCCAGATTTTCCTTTTTATCCAGATACGAGCCGTAAGCCACCTGGCAGCCGCTCGACAGGGAAAGCGAGAAGAACATCTGACCTCCCGCCAGGGCCAGAACTTTGATCCAGCCCTTGCCTTTGAAGACCTCGAAATTCGGCTTGAACATAAATTCGAGGCCCGCGCCCGCGCCGGGGAGCGTGCAGCTTCTCACGACTATGATGAGGAGCATCACGAAGAGTGCCGGCATCGCGATGACGGAGAAGCGCTCGATACCGCCCGAAACGCCTCCGATGACGATCAGGCATGTCAGCGCCATGAAGATCACCGTCATGAGGATCGACTGCGGCGTATCCGCGATGAAAGACGAGAAATACTCGCTGCTGTCGGTCGTTCCGATGCCCCACGAGGCGTTGAAAATATCCCCGAGATTAGCGATCAGATACTTGATGCAGTATCCTCCGAGAACCGTATAGAACGGAAGGAGAAAGAACGGCGTGATCGCGTTGAACCAGCCCGCGAAGGCAAAGGACGGTCTCACCGCCGCAAAAGCCCCGACAGGCCCCCTGCGCGACTTCCTCCCGATCGCGAATTCCGAGAGCATCAGGCAGACGCCGACGCAGAATACCATCGCGACATAGAGGATCAAAAAAGCAAATCCGCCGCCGATTCCCATTTTGTACGGGAATCCCCAGAGATTCCCCAGGCCGACAGCGGATCCGATAGAAGCCATGAGAAACCCGAAATTCGTCCGGAATTTCCCTCTGGACTCAACAGACTCCATATTGTTACCCCCCAAAATATAAATCTTGATTATTATAACTGAGACGGTATATTTAGTCAACAAATACATATAAAATATAGAAAAATTGTATTTTACAACAAAATACAGACCTGGTGCTCCATATCCTCGGCAATGGCAACAAAACCTTGAATATGCGCGCCGGCGTGTGATACGATTTATTTGTAAAAGACGGCTTTGATCCGGCGGAGGGCTATTAATGTCGACGAAAGATCTGACAGCTGAAAATTCGGCCGCTGCAGCGGCTTTCATACAGGACGGATACGCGGTATTTCCCGGTTTCTGCGACGTGCATGTGCATTTCCGCGAGCCGGGTTTTTCATATAAGGAGACGATCAAAACAGGGACCGCTGCGGCCGCGCACGGCGGATATACGGACGTCTGCACCATGCCGAACCTGTCGCCCGTTCCCGACAGCCTCGAAAATCTGCGCCTTGAAACAGATCTGATCGAAAGAGACGCCTGCGTCCGAGTCCACCCGTACGGCGCGATAACGAAAGGGGAAAAAGGCGCGGAACTCGCGGACATGGACGCTCTGGCTCCGAAGGTCATCGCGTTTTCCGACGACGGCAGAGGAGTGCAGGACGAGGTCATGATGCGCGCCGCGATGGAAAAGGCCGCTTCGCTCGGTAAGATC
Source organism: Clostridiales bacterium UBA7285 (assembly GCA_002472145.1). Classification (GTDB taxonomy): domain Bacteria; phylum Bacillota; class Clostridia; order Peptostreptococcales; family Anaerovoracaceae; genus Eubacterium_B. The sequence continues at coordinate 36,584 of DKRJ01000022.1, forward strand.
ATCGCCGCGCACTGCGAGGTGGACAGCCTCGTGCGTGGCGGGTGCGTGAACGAGTGCGCTTTTGCCGACGCTCACGGCCTGAATGGGATCCCCGGCGAAAGCGAGTGGAGAGAGATCGAAAGGGACGTGAAACTCGCTGACGAGACCGGATGCGCGTTCCACGTATGCCACATATCGACCGCCGAAAGCGCGTCGATCATCAGAGACGCAAAGAAGAGCGGCGTGAACGTGACGTGTGAGACGGCTCCACACTATCTTCTCTTAGATGATTCATTCCTTGCGGACGACGGAAAGTTCAAGATGAACCCTCCGCTCAGAAACGCGGGCGACAGAGAGGCGCTGGTCGAAGCGGCAACGGACGGGACGATCGACGTGATCGCGACCGATCACGCTCCGCACAGCCTGGAGGAAAAGTCGCGCGGCCTTGAAAAGAGCCCGTTCGGCATAGTCGGCATAGAGACCGCTTTCCCGCTGTTATACACAGGTCTCGTCCTGAAAGGGGAAATCAGCCTCGACAGGCTGATCGAAATGATGACGGAAGCGCCGCGCAGACGCTTTGGAATAACGGAGGACCCGGGATTTACCGCGTTCGACCTGGAGACGGAGTACGCGATCGATCCGGGCGAGTTTTTGTCCATGGGGAAATCGACGCCGTTCGAGGGCAGACGCGTAAAGGGAAAATGCGTTGCGGCTTACCTCGACGGGAAGTACGCGTATCTGCATATAAAATGATAGAATTATATGCAGATAAATTAAATCATAGCCGATATATATGCAGATACATCAAAGCATGACCTGCAGATGCACCATATCATAGCCGGCGGAATGCCAGATCACAGCCCCGCGGCGGGGCCGGAGAAAAATGAAACAGCAGAACCTCACCATCATCGAAAATAAAAAAGTCTCGCGCTCACTGTACGCGATGCGCCTGGAAGGGGACGACGACTTCGGCGGCGTAAAGCCCGGAAGCTTCGTGAACGTCTCTCTGCCTGGATTTTTCCTGAGGCGCCCGATCTCCGTGTGCGACGCCGGGGCGGGCACGCTGACCATAGTGTATAAAGTCCTCGGAGCAGGCACGGACCGCATGACGAGCCTTCTGCCCGGCGAGACGCTGGACGTGCTGACGGAACTCGGAAACGGCTTCGACGTCGCCAAAGCCGGAAAAGCGCCGATCCTGGCGGGCGGCGGAGTAGGCGCCGCGCCTATGCTGCTCCTGGCAAAGGAACTCTCGCGGGCGGGTGTGGAACCGACGATAGCGCTGGGATTTGAGACCGCAGAGGACGTGTTTTTCGAAGAGGAATTTGCCGCGAACGCCTCCAAACTCCTGATCGCGACGGCAGACGGCTCGCGCGGAGTGAAAGGACTCGTGACGGACGCGATCGCCGCCGCGCGGGAAAACCCTTCAGAAAAGCCTTCATATATATACGCCTGCGGGCCGGAGAAAATGCTGAAGGCCGTCTTTGACGCGACAGACTGCGACGGAGAGTTTTCCTTTGAGGAAAGGATGGGGTGCGGATTCGGCGCGTGCATGGGCTGCAGCCGCAGGACGAAAACAGGATACAAGCGCGTCTGCAAGGACGGCCCCGTCTTTGAAAGAGGTGAGATCGTATGGCAGATCTGAAAGTCCGCCTTCTCGGCACTGAAATAGACAATCCGGTGATCCCCGCAAGCGGCACGTTCGGCTACGGTTATGAGTTCGCTGAACTTTACGACATCAACGTCCTCGGGACTTTCTCATTCAAAGGCACGACCCGCGAAGAGCGTTTCGGCAACGAGACGCCCCGCATAGCCGAGACCCCGTGCGGAATGCTGAACTCCGTCGGCCTTCAGAACCCCGGAGTCGAGAAGGTGATCTCGGAGGAACTGCCGCGCCTCGCGAAGGTTTTCCACAAGAAAGTCATGGCCAACGTGTGCGGGTTTTCCGTCCCGGACTACGCGTACACGGCGGAGCGCCTGGCCGCGCAGGACATGGTGGGGTGGCTGGAGATAAACATCAGCTGCCCGAACGTTCACGGAGGCGGGATGGCCTTCGGTTCGGATCCGAAAGCCGCCGCTGAGGTGACAAAAGCCGTCCGGGCGGTGACGGACAAGCCTGTTATTATGAAACTTTCGCCGAACGTGACGGACGTGACGGAGATCGCCAAAGCGTGCGAAGCGGAGGGCGCCGACGGCGTCAGCCTGATCAACACTCTGCTCGGCATGAGGATAAACAAAAATACGAGAAAGCCGATCCTGGCGAACGTTACGGGCGGCCTGTCCGGCCCGGCGGTCTTTCCGATCGCCTTAAGGTGCGTGTATCAGACCGCTAAAGCCGTAAAGATCCCGGTGATCGGCCTCGGGGGCGTTTCGAGCGCGGAGGACGTGGTCGAGATGATGCTCGCCGGGGCGACGGCGGTAGAGGTCGGCACGGCAAATCTGATAGATCCGTATGCCTGCAGAAAGATCATCGAAGATCTGCCGGGCGTGCTTGAAAAATACGGCGCGAAGAGTGCCGCAGAACTTACGGGAGGTGCGCTCTAGGGGCCCTGCGCCCTGAGCCGCCCGATATCTTGGAAATACTTACGGGAGGTGTTTTGTAATGGCAAAAGACGTGATCATCGCTTGTGATTTTCCGAACAAAAAAGAGACCATGGATTTTCTCTCGGTCTTCGGGGATAAAAGGCCTTTCGTTAAGATAGGCATGGAACTGTTCTACGCGGAAGGCCCCGACGTCGTTCGCGAGTTGAAATCGCGCGGACATAAGGTCTTCCTCGACGTGAAGGTCCACGACATACCGAATACTGTGCGCCGGACGATGCAGGTGCTCTCCGGACTCGGAGCGGACATATGCGACGTCCACGCTGCCGGGACCTGCGCCATGATGCGGGCGGCTGCGGAAGGATTCTACTCCGTGTGGAACAGCATGGAGGAAGAGACCTCGCACTGCGGTTCCCAACTCGGAAAGAGCCGCACGGGCAGGCCGCTTCTGGTCGGCGTCACGCAGCTCACGTCCACAGACCAGACTTCGATGGAAGAGGATCTGCTTATCCGCGAACCGATCGAGAACGTCGTGATGCACTACGCTCTGAACGCTAAGAAATCGGGGCTTTCAGGCGTCGTATGCTCGCCTCTGGAGGCGGCTGAGGTCCATGAGGTCTGCGGCGCCGACTTTGTCACTGTCACGCCGGGGATACGCTTTGACGAAAGCGAAAAAGGCGACCAGAAGCGCGTCATGACTCCGGCCGCGGCCCGCGAAGCAGGATCCGACTACATAGTCGTCGGACGCCCGATCACTAAAGCGGACGACCCGCTCGCCGCATACGAGCGCTGCGTAAGAGATTTTCTCGGGAGGTAATACGATGGATGAAATGAATTCCCGCAGGATCGCCGAGGATCTGCTGAAGATCAAAGCCGTGTTTTTCAGGCCGGATGAGCCCTTCACGTGGGCGAGCGGCATCAAAAGCCCGATCTACTGCGACAACAGGCTGACCTTAAGTTATCCTGAGGTGCGCAGCGACGTCGAAAACGGCCTTGCCGCGCTCGTAAAGGAATATTATCCGGACGCCGAAATACTGATGGGTACCTCGACCGCGGGCATCGCGCACGCGGCTCTGACGGCGCAGATACTGGGCCTTCCGATGGGCTACGTCCGCTCCGGCGCAAAGGACCACGGCCGCAGGAACCAGATCGAGGGCATGCTTCTTCCGGGCGAAAAGGCTGTCGTCGTCGAGGATCTCATCTCCACTGCCGGAAGCGCCGTCGAGACGGCGGACATACTGAAGGAAGCCGGCGCGGAAGTCCTCGGCATCGTAAGCATATTTACGTACGGCATGCGGAAAGGCCTGGACCGTCTGACCGCAGCGGGTTACGAGAACCATTCGCTGACGGACTTTGACGAGATCACCGTCGTCGCTGCCGAGCGGGGATATATAGCAAAGGAAGACATGGCGCGGCTCATCGCTTTCAGGGACGATCCCTCCGACGAGAGCTGGATCAAGAAGGCATAGCGCCCGCGGCAAAGGCAGCATGGCGCGGGGGCATGAAAGGCCGGCGCGCTCTGGCCAGGAACCTGATAAAAAGGAGATTTCAAAAATGGCGAGAAGTTTGATCGACGTCACCGATCTGTCTGTACCCGAACTTACGGAAATGATGGAGACGGCGTGCGACATCATCGAAAACCGCGAAAAATACGCGCACGTCTGCGAGGGGAAAAAACTCGCGACGCTTTTCTATGAGCCGTCAACGCGGACGCGCCTGTCGTTTGAGGCTGCGATGCTGGAACTGGGCGGCAGCGTGCTGGGTTTTTCATCCGCTTCCAGTTCTTCCGCCGCAAAGGGTGAGAGCGTGGCAGACACGGCAAAGATCGTCAGCTGCTACGCGGACGTCATCGCGATGCGGAGCCCCGTGGAGGGCGCGCCGCTCGTGGCTTCCCTGGCTGCTTCTGTCCCTGTCATCAACGCCGGCGACGGGAGCCACTGCCACCCGACGCAGACCCTCGCCGATCTGCTCACGATCTACCGCGAAAAGGGCGGTTTCGACGGGCTGACGGTCGGCTTCTGCGGAGACCTGAAATACGGGCGCACGGTCCATTCTTTGCTGAACGCGCTCGTCAGGTACGACGACGTGAAGGCCGTCCTGATCTCGCCCGAAGAACTGAAACTGCCTGAATATATAAGGAAAGACGTTCTCGAAAAGAACGATATGCCGTATTCCGAAACGCGGTCGCTGGAGGACGCGATCCCGCAGGTCGATGTTTTGTACATGACCCGCATACAGAGGGAGCGTTTTGAGGACCCGGACGAGTACGAGCGCCTGAAGAACAGCTACTGCCTGACGGCGGAAAAGATGCGTGCGGCAAAGCCTGACATGATCGTGCTCCATCCGCTCCCGCGGGTGAACGAGATAAGCGTGGACGTGGACGAGGACGTGCGGGCGGCATATTTCCGCGAGGCGATGAACGGAAAATACATGCGCATGGCGCTGATACTGAAGCTTCTGGCTGAGACCGAGGCAGCAAAACAGCGCGGCGAGCGCGTCGGCATCGGGGCTGAAACGAACTGGCGCTGCTCTGTCGCCAGGCGCCTGGCGCCCGGGCTTTCGCTCGATGAGGTGCCGGCGGAGTTTGTTCCGGGATACGGCAGGAAATTTATCCGATGCACCAACGCCAAATGCATAACGGCGTCGGAGCAGGAACTTCCGCCGAGATTCACGGTCTCGGATGGTGTTCTGCGCTGCGCGTACTGCGAGCATGAGATAACCACGGCGCCGGGAGAGAATCTGTAGATAAAAGGAAGGAAGGATCACGAGATGCGAAAAGAATACAGGATAAGCAGCAAAAGAGTGATGCCGATAGTTTTGATGGGGATCCTGTCGACAGTGCTGATACCCTGGATCGCGTACATTCTATTGGAAAAGATATGGTTTACGGGGACCCTCGCGATCCTTCTCGTGTCAACGTACGTCTCCCTGTACTGCACTCTCAGCAGAAGGCGCGTGGTCATCGACGGCGACAGTCTGATATACGGCGGCTCAGCCACCGACACGACTTACGACGTCCGGCAGTGCAGTTTCGCGTGCGAGACCGTAAGCAGCGGCAAAGAGCCGACTAAAAAGCTCTTCGTCACGGACGCGAGCGGCATGCACGAACTCGACTGCACGTTATTGTTGTGACAGGACAATCCCAAAAGACTGGTGTTTTTACTTACATCCAGCGTTGTCAACTGGTTGTCATTGCACCACAGTACCAGAAGTGCGGTATTTTTGCTGACATCCAGCGCTTCAAGCCGGTTATCCTGACAGTGCAATATCCTTAATGCTGTGAAATACTCCACACCCTTGAGGTTCGCGATACTCTTTTTCGAGACGTCGATCTCTGTTGCGCTATTGATCTCCGTTGTCGACAGTGATCCGTTTTTATCTGCATCGAAGTTGTCCTTTACGTACGTACGGAAATTACTATCCGGAAAGTTCGTATCGTTAATAGCGACGTCCCCGTCAGCATACGCTTTAGGCGTGATACCGGGCATGACCAGAAGTGCGGATGCCATGAGCAGGGCAAGGGAAAGCGATAAAATCTTCCGTCTCAATTTGTTTCCTTTCGCTGTTTTACTCCTTCCGTCGGCTGCAAGACAATTATTATTACCTTGCGGATTGTAAAATTGAGTTGAACATGTAATAAGAAAAGTCCATATGGCACCTCTTTGGCAAAATGAAAGGAAGTAAACCCCTTCACAATGAGGACAACCCTACGAATCACTTGCATTATAACATAATAAATTCGACAAACTGGACTGATTTCGATGAAAAATGCAAAAATACCGTATTTTCCAATAACTTCAGCGCGGCTCCCGCACCTTCAGCACATCCCCAGCAGCTTCAGCGCCGCCAAAGTCTCCACCGCGATGCCGGTCTTCATGGCTTCTTCGCTCGGTGCGAAGTGCTCATTATGTAATGCGTAGACAGGCGCGCCTGGTTCGGTGACGCCGATATTGAAATAACAGCCTTTTACGGCCTTCGTGAAGAAGGCGAAATCATCGCCTCCGAGCGAAGGCTCTTTCATTGTCGCCACACTGTCCGGACCGAAAAGTTCCGCGGCGCTTTCCTTTACTATGTCTGTCACTTCGTCGTCGTTGATCAGAGCGGGATATCCGTCCGAAGCCCAGATGACCTCCGCGCTCCCGCCGTAGCCGGACGCGACGCCCGCTATCAACTCCTCGAAGCGCTTTTTGTTAGCGTCCATGACCTCAGGCGTGAGAGCGCGCATCGTTCCGCGCATCTCCACCTCGCCCGCGACGATATTGGCAGCAGTGCCCGCCTTGATCGTACCGATCGTCACTATGACAGGCGTAGTAGGAGCGTTGAAACGGCTGGAAAGCGTCTGAAGCGAGAGGACGATGTCGCTTGCCATCACTATCGCGTCGACACCGAGATCCGGGTGTGCGCCGTGGCAGCTTCTGCCGTGCACGAGCAGATTGAAACCCTGAGTTTGTGCGTTCATCGGCCCGTAGCAGAGAACCGTCGTACCCGGCGCATGATACGGATCGACGTGAAGCGCGATGACGGCTTCCACGCGGGGATCTTCCAGGGCGCCCTCCTTTATCATCCTCTCGGCGCCGCCGACCGTCTCTTCAGCAGGCTGGAAAAACAGCTTTACTGCGCCGCCCGCGGCGTCGATCTCGCTCTCGAGCGATTTCAGCAGCATACCCGTGCCTAGCAGTATGGAAGTGTGCATGTCGTGGCCGCAGGCGTGCATCACGCCGGTGGTCTTTGATGCGTATTCCAGACCGGTGCACTCGGTGACAGGCAGCGCGTCCATATCCGCACGGATCCCGACAGCGCGCGAGCCGTGCCCGATCTGCGCGACGATCCCGTACCCCGCGACGCCGCTCCTGTAAGGGATGCCGAGCTTATCCAGGACCCTGCAGACGTACGCGGACGTGTTTTGTTCGTGCTCGCCGAGTTCCGGATGAGAATGCAGATAGCGCCTGATCTCAACGACTTCAGGAAATACGCGCGCAGTCTCTTTTTTGATGTCGATATTCATTTTCCGCCTCCCGGGAATCAACTTCGTTTGCTTGCCGCTTTTATCTTATCACCTGCGCGGCGCGGAGACAATTCACCTTAAGCGGCGCGGAGACAATTCACCAGCGGGGCCAGGAGACAATTCACCATCGTGGCGCGGGAAGGCGCTTTTTGTTTGCACTCCCCGGCGGATGGAATATAATGAAATCAAAGCAGATACGTATCACTCGGTCCCCAAACCCGCACGTGCGGGAAGCGGCGCAGGATTATGAAAAGGAGTACGGAAATGAGAGTTTACATCAGCGCGGATATCGAAGGCGTCACGGACGTCACGATCTGGGAAGAAACCGAACGCGGAGGCAAAGGATACGACAGGGCGTGCGAGCAGATGACCGCGGAAGTCGCGGCGGCCTGCAGAGGCGCTTTTGCCGGGGGAGCGGATGAGATAGTTGTAAAGGATGCGCACGACAGCGCTTTGAACCTCATCCACGAGAAACTCCCGCGCGGCGTGAAACTCATCAGGGCATGGTGTTCGAGCAAAGATTCCATGGTCGCGTGCGTCGATCAGGGCTTTGACGTCGCGTTCTTTACGGGATATCACTCTGAGGGCGGCAGCGACGCGAATCCTCTCGCGCACACGATGACCCACACCGACATTTACCTGACAAAAATCAACGGGCACAGAGTCTCCGAGATGGAGATCAACGCTTTGATCTGCGCTAAATACGACGTTCCGGTCGCGCTCGTGACGGGCGATAAAGGGCTTTGCGTAACGGCTGCGGAACTGATCGAGGGCGTCCACACTGTGCCGGTGAAGAGCGGCATCGCGTCCGCGACGTTCAACATGCATCCTCTCGACGCAATCGAGCTCATAGAGGAAGAAGCAAAAAAGGCGATCATCGACTTCAAGGCAGGCAGGGTCAAGCCGCTGGACCTTCCGGAAAAGCCTGTCCTGGAACTGACGTACAGAGAGCATTCGTTCGCGAAGGCGGCGCTGAACTATCCGGGCGTCGTGCAGGTCGATCCTTATACCGTAAGATACGAGGCGAAAAACTTCGACGACCTGCTCACGGCTTACAGGTTCATTCACTGAAAAATCAATGCCGGGCGGCCAAAGCATCTCAGGCGCCGACGGCCCGTCCGACGTGATCCGAAGGAGATAAAAATGGGATTACCCGAATCGAGCGGATTCAACCTTCACAGCAATTTCAAAAGCGGCAGGCGCGATAAGATAACGGACGTACCAGGAGTGCGCGTCGCGAACGTGACTTTGACGGGTGGCAGCGGCGATGAGGCCGTAAATACTGGCGTTACCGCGATACTGCCGCACACGTGGAATCTCTTCCGCGAAAAAGTCGCCGCCGGGTGCGCCGTCATAAACGGCTTCGGCAAGAGCGCCGGCCTGATCCAGATCGCGGAGCTCGGCACGATCGAGACTCCGATCATCATGACGAACACATTTTCTGTCGGTACAGCGTCCACCGCTTTGATCAGGTATATGCTCGAACAAAACAAAGACATCGGCGTTTCGACGTCGACTGTGAACCCGGTCGTGACAGAGTGCAACGACGGAGGGCTGAACGATATCAGGGGTTTCCACGTGACTGAGGAAGACGTTCTGGAAGCGCTCCGGAAAGCGGAAGAATCGGGTGAGGAGTTCGAGGAAGGCGCGGTCGGAGGCGGACGCGGCATGCGCTGCCTGGGCTTCAAGGGCGGCATCGGATCGGCTTCGCGTGTCCTGACTCTCGACGGAGAGGGATATACGGTCGGGTCGATCGTAATGGCTAACTTCGGCAGCGCGAAGCATCTCACCGTCGGAGGAGTCCACCTGGGCGAGGAACTTCAGGGCGGCGGCGAGGCGGGCGGAGCCTCGGACGCCGGGCGGAAAGCCGATGCGTCCGGCGGAGCCTCGGACGCTGCGCGGAAAGCCGATGCGCCTGCTTCACGCGATAAGGGCTCTATCATCATGGTCGTCGGAACGGACGTTCCGCTCTCCTCTCGCCAGCTCGACCGCGTCTCGCGGAGAGCCGCCATATCGCTCGGGCGCTGCGGTTCGTACATGGGAAACGGCTCCGGAGACATATGCATAACTTTTTCGACGGCGAACAAGATCAGCCACTACAGCGAAAAGAAGATAATCGAGTACCGCGCGCTATATGAGGACGCTCTGGACGACGTTTTCGAGGCGGCCGTAGAGGCGATCGAAGAATCCATAATCAGCGCGCTCTGGCACGCGGAGACCGTGACGGGCGTGAGGGGGAACACAGCAGTCTCCCTGCGCGACAGCATGCGGGCCGTGGCGAAATGACGGGCCGCGGCGTTGTGCCGGGCCGCGGCGGAATGACGATCCGCGGCGGTTCTGCCTGCCCCGGCGCATGCAGGAATAACAGGAAGGAGGGCATCGTATGCTCGGAATAATCGGCGGTATGGGGCCGGCGGCCTCATCGCTCTTTTACGATATGATAACGGAGAAGACGCAGGCGGAGAGAGATCAGGACAATCTCGACCTGATACTGATCAGCCACGCGTCGATGGACGACCGCACCGAGGCGATACTCTCGGGCGATGAGAAGAGGATGAACGCTCTGGCGGAGAACCTGAAAAAAGACGCTTTGCTGCTTGCGTCGGCAGGGGTGAGCGACATAGTCGTGACCTGCAACACGGCGCACTATTTCATAGATATGATCGCTCCTGAAGTTCCGGTCCCGTTCATCCATATGATACGCGAGACTGCCCGGCGCGTCGGCCAGAAAGTTCCCGGCGGCAAAGTCGCCATCCTGGCCACTGACGGGACGATCCGCACCGAACTGTATCAAAAAGAACTGACGCGCGCGGGGGTCGTTCCGTACATCCCGACCGACGACACTCAGAAACTCGTCATGCACGAGATATACGACTGCGTCAAAGCCGGAAAGCGCTCCGACAGGGCGGCGTGTTTCCTGATCGATCACGAACTGCAGGTGGAGGAATGCGACGCTGCCGTTCTCGCCTGCACCGAGCTTTCCGTCATGCGCCGCGAGTTGAATCTGAGCGATTACTATTTCGACCCGATGGATATAGCCGCGGACGCGTGCATCGAATTCGCCCGCGCACACGGAGAGATCAAATGAGATTTGTCATACAGCGCGTCTCGTCGGCTTCAGTCGACGTTGACGGAAAGACGATAGGGAAAATCGGCAGAGGCTTTCTGGTCCTGATCGGCGTCTGCGACGAAGACACCGAAGAGACATGCGCAAAAATGGTCAAAAAGATGCTCGGGCTGCGGATCTTTCCCGACAGCGAGGGGAAAACGAATCTGGATCTCGACGCCGTAGACGGAGAGGTGCTTTTGATATCCCAGTTCACGCTTTACGCGGACTGCAGGCACGGCAACCGCCCGAGTTTCATAAAAGCCGGCTCGCCCGATCACGCGGAGAAACTTTACGATCACATCTGCTCTCTCTGCTCGTCGGCGCTCGGCGAAAAGAACGGAAAAAACCGCGCCGAGAGAGGTTCCTTCGGCGCGGATATGAAAGTCAGCCTCGTGAACGACGGACCGTTCACCATAGTCCTAGACTCGGAAGACTTGAGATAAGTATTCCCCATACCCCATAACGCGTCTCCTGGTTCTGAAAGTGACAGCCTTCGATTCGGTTTTATCACATTTCCGCGGCAAAAATATTTGACCGTGAATGTATTCATGTGCTATAATCAAAATCTGCAAGCGCTTCGGTCCATTAGCTCAGCTGGGAGAGCGTCTGGGTGACAACCAGAAGGTCATTGGTTCAAGTCCAATATGGGCCACCAAAGGAAGATCCGGGATGACGATTCCCGGATTTTTTATTTGTTTGCCAAAACGCCCGTATCATATATAATTTAAGTTGATATGCCGAATGATATCAACGGAGGGACAGATGCTTAAAACCAGAGTGAAGACCGCTGTCGTCATAGTTCTTGTCGCGATCCCGATTTTTATCTTTGCCGAGACGCCTTACGTGATGAGCACGCTCGGCGCGATCCTGAGCCTCGCGGCGGTCTACGAGATATATCACGCCTACGAGGAACTGAAGCAATTCGCTTTGATCGCCGTATCCTGCGCCGCCGCTGTAGTATTCCCGTACCTGCATTTTGACGCCTATACGACGGTCCTGGGCATAGCGCTCCCGCTTTTTGCGGCACTCTTCCTCATCCGAATGGCGAGGATGGACGCGCCGGTCAGATACACGAAGCTGAAATCTCTCACGGAGACGGTCGCGATAGCTCTGTTTTTCGCGTCTTTCTCGTATATGATACTTCTGGAGCACGGTAAACTGTACTTTATGATGACGGTATTCGTCTGCGCAGTCTCCGATGTCTTCCAGTACTTCGCCGGACGCAGGTTCGGACGCGCGAAAATGGCGCCGGAGGTCAGCCCGCATAAGACTGTGGAAGGAGCGTTCGGAGGGATCGTCGGCGCGGTCCTGGTGGCTCTGCTGTTCTCTGCGCTCGTATTTGCCGCGACGGGGACGGCAGCAAACGTTCCGGGCGTCGTGATCTACGCGATACTAGCCTCCGAGGTCGGGATGGTCGGAGACCTTTCCATGTCGGTCATCAAAAGATTGAACGGCGTAAAGGACTACAGCAATCTGCTCCCGGGCCACGGCGGGATACTCGACAGGTTCGACAGCCAGCTTCTCGTGGCGCCGTTCACGCTTTTGTTCGTGATGTACGTCAATCCTCTGTTCGTGTAGACGCGGGATGGACGCGGGCCCGCTGTTCGTGTAGACACGGGATGGACTTTGATTTTAAGCCGGAATAAACGCGCTGGAAATAAATGGGAAATATGGAAAATATTTCTTGACAGGGGAACAATCTAAAGATAAACTGATATCGTAAAAAAGTGCAGGCAGAAACGCGGATGAAGCGGATAAACAGGCTGACGCATGCGGCGGCACCCGGAAGGGCGCCGTTTTTTTTATGCTCCGGGCGGGGGTGAAGGATCTGACGCGATGGCAACACGATAAGGAGGCAGGATTTATGAACTTCGCGGGAATAATCGGTAAAAACAAAAGAAAAAGAAAAAGGAAAAGAAAGTCCGGCTGCGGAACTTTTCTTAACGTGGCTATTGCAGCGTCGATCGCTGCCGCTGTTCTGGCGGCGTCGCAGGTCTGTGTTTTGGCGGAGACAAAACATGCTGGCGTGATCGAAGGAGAGGAGTTTCTTGTTTCGACGGATAACGGGCACTGGTTCGCGCACAGAATAGATTCTTACGAGGATGAGGACGGGAAACGGCTGTACTGTGTTGACCCCGATTCTCCTTTCGAGCCCGATGAGTACACCATAAAGCCCCTGACAGAATATCTTCCGCAGGATCTGATAACGGAGATCGCGCTGGGACTGGAATACGTAAATTCGCATGATACCCTTAAACGCTATGACAAAAATGCGCTTTCACAGATTCTGGTTTGGAATAAAGTGAACGGGCAGCCGGGGTGTTTTACAAGCAGCATCATGACACCGATGCATTCGATCCGCGGCGCGGACATAGAGACGCAGGATGAAGTGCTTGCGGCAGCGGATGCTTACGCAGAGGCCAATAAGTCCGGATGGATCGGGAGCGGAGTCTACTATTATTCCGAGTCATATCAGCCGCTTGTCGGTTTTTCGCTGAAAAAGAGGGGCGGAAACGTTTCTGTCGTTAAGACGACAGAGGACACAGCTTACGCGGAAGTATATTCTCTGGAAGGCGCAGTTTACGGGATTTTCAAAGCGGCTGATATGAAAGGATCCGCGAATGCGGGAACAGCCGGCACAGATGCGCTGCCCGAGCCCGTGGCTAAACTGACGATCGGCAAAGACGGCTCGTCGGAAAAGGTTTTTCTCGCGTCGGGAGAATACTATGTCGTCGAGATCGAAGCGCCGTACGGCTGGGAAGTCGACCCGGAGATGAAAAAGATCTCAGTAGGCACAGAGGACGTAACAGTTCTCTCACCGGAAAGGAAAACGCCGACGACGGTCGAGATACTGAAGACGGGACCGGGAGAGAACGGCGTCTCCGCTCTGGAGGGAGCCGGACTTTCGCTGTTTTCAAAGGACGGAACGCTTATAGACTCGTGGACGTCGACCGCTGAGCCGCGCGTCGAACGAGGACTGACTGCCGGCCGCTATTATATCGTCGAAACGTCGGCGCCGGAGGGATACCTCGCTTTAGACGAGCCGTTCTATTTTGAAGTGAGCGACGTGCCGGAGGTGCAGAGGGTCGAGGTACAGGACGATGAGCGTCCGGAGATCACGACGTCCGCTTCATTCGAAGACGGAGCAAAGTCGATGACCGCGGGCGGCAGAGCCACAGTCATCGATAAGGTGGCCGTTTCCGGAGCCGCTCCGGGCACGGAGTACACTCTTAAGGGCAGGCTTGTCGACAAAGAAAACACCGGGAGCGTCATAGCTGAGGCGGAGAGCATTTTTAAGGCAGAAGCGCGTGACGCCGCGGCTGAGGTCCGATTCGAATTCGACACGTCAAAACTGGGAGGGAAGGAACTCGTCGTTTTCGAGGAACTTTACGCAGGCGGCCGGCTCGTCTGTTCTCACTGCGATCCGTCAGACGAAAACCAGACGGTAGGATTTGTCGAACCGGAGGAACCCGAGGAAGCTGAAGAGCCGGAAAAGCCGGATACGCCGGATACTCCGCGCACCGGAGACGTCAGCGGTATAGACGGCTGGATCATGGGAGCGATATGCGCGCCGGCCGGGCTTTTCGCGATTTTAGGCGTTTTTTTAACAAAAAAATTGCATTCCGCAAAACGGTAATGTATAATATCTGTGCTGCGCTCGGAAGAGAGCCGCATATCCGCAGTCCGCGGGGCGGTCAGAAGAGCGCGGAACGCGCGCGGGCAGGGCTGTCAGGCCCGGCACCCGCAAACTGAAATTTTATTTTTAGTGAGACCGAAAAAGATTTTCCGGCGCAGGCGGCATCGCTGATCTCAGGATCGGCTGAGCGCCACGAAGCGGGAGATCCCAGTAGGCCGAACCGAAAACGATCGCGGCGTCCGGGTTTTGTCAGGGGCGTACGATCCGAGTAGGCAGAAAGGGAAAAAGATGAAATCCTACATCGCAAAGCCGCAGGACATCGAACGCAAATGGTGGGTAGTCGATGCCGACGGCAAGACCCTCGGGCGTCTGGCATCTGAAGTTGCCATGGTGCTCAGAGGAAAGAAGAAACCTACCTACACTCCTAACATCGACACCGGTGACTACGTGATCGTGGTCAACGCCGAAAAGGTAGCCGTAACGGGGAAGAAGAGAACGGATAAGGTCTACACGACGGTCTCCGGATATCCGGGAGGAAAGCGCGAGATCCCGTTCGAAGAGATGATCGCAAAGAAGCCGGAAGAGGTAATCAGGCACGCGGTCAAGGGCATGCTTCCTAACGGCAGGCTCGGCAGACAGATGCTTAAGAAACTCTACGTCTACGCCGGACCAGAGCACAACCACGCGGCACAGAAGCCGGAAGAATTGAAATTTTAGGGGAAGGGAGGAATAGACTATGGCAAAAATTCAGTACACTGGTACAGGCAGAAGAAAGTCTTCTGTAGCAAGAGTCAGATTGATTCCCGGAACCGGAAAGATCACTGTAAACAACAAGGATCTCGACAATTTCTTCGGTATGGAGCAGGTAAAGCGTGAGATCGAGAGTCCGTTCGCGGCAGCCGGATGCGAGGGTAAATTCGACGTCATCGCCACCGTAAGAGGCGGCGGTTTCACCGGACAGGCCGGAGCACTCAGGCATGGGATCGCCAGAGCACTCGTTCAGGCGGACAGCGACGCATACAAGGCACCGCTGAAAGCCGCGGGATACCTGACGAGAGATCCGAGAATGAAGGAAAGAAAGAAGTACGGTCTCAAGGCAGCTCGTCGTGCACCGCAGTTCAGCAAGCGTTAATCGAGTACTGCAAACACCTGAAAAACCGCGTAAACAAGCCGTTTGCGCGGTTTTTTATACCCAAAAATTCCTCGGATTTTTTGTCCCAGTCTGTCTCATTTTGTAACAAAAAAGTCAGTTACAAAGTGGGTATGAAGTGGTAAGCTTTTTTTAGACACGGAGGGGTGTATTTTCGGAGGTTAATTGTAAAATCAAA
>DKRJ01000021.1 GCA_002472145.1 Clostridiales bacterium UBA7285
AATTTGATTTTACAATTAACCATTTTTCCTTTTTTAACATATTTGCATAAAACCATAATATTAAGGCGCGTTTTGGCACTATACAGGCAAATAAAAAGCGACCGCAGTCAAGAATTATTATCAAGCAGCCGCCTATTGTTCGAAATTATTTACCTGCTTCGGCGCATTCGCCTATGTGCTGGTCTACCTGCACTCCTTCTTCCTGAATTTGCAGTGTATCCTGCTGCATGTCTCGCAGTGCCTGCCGCACGGATACGCGCTGTCCGGGAGGTCGTCCGGCAGATCCCCGTCCGGTTCCGCCGGAGACGCCGCTGTGCCCGAAGCGTCCGAGCTGCCCGGATTGTAAGCAGGGCCTGACGTGTTCTCCGGAGACGCCCATTTCCCCTGCAGTCCTGCACCGGCCGCAGCCCCAGCCTTCTCAGCGGACATGCCGGTGCCTTCGCCTGAGAGCGACGCTTCCGCTTCCTTTTCGGCCTCGGCGAGATCCTCTGCAGACGATGTCACGTCGATGTCTCCCTTGAAATCACTCATGTCGTAGCCCATCGCCTCCATGGCGCGGATCTCTTCCCGGCGGGCGGCTTCCTTTGCGTCGGCTTCCTCCGCGGCGAGCTCAGCCTCGCGAAGAGCGGCTGAACCGGCTCCGAAGTCCTGTTTTTCCTGCTTCTCTGGGAAAGTGATGCGGAAGCTGGACTCCATGAGTTTTAACGCGTCTTCCGGATAGCGTTTTGACAGGACGCCGAGAGATGCCATGATGTAGTCGTTATCTATCAGGATCTGAGCGTGCTCGCTCGGGAAGAGCAGCATGCCGCTGTCGTTATGGGGGGCGATCATGCCCAGGATCTCGCGGCCGCGAGGGAGACGGGTCAGAGCGCCGCCTGTCCCGATGATGTACTTCACCTGCGTGAGGTCCTTGCCCTCGGCGAGGGTGCTCCTGCCGCTCGGCCCGTAGATATAGCGCAGGCGGCCGGCGTGGCGTTCCACGCCTTTAAGCACGGCTTCTTCCGTCAGGCGCTCGACGAACTTTACCTCCGCGTCGTTCTTAGGGATCGCTTTATAACTTGCGAGGACCTCGTCATAGTCTATGCCCATGGCGGCACAGTCCTCGCGCATCTTTTCTTCGCCGATGGAATCGATGACGTGCATGCGGTTAACATAGACGCCGAGGTCGCCCTCAACGGTGCGCTTTGCCTTTGGCTCGGGCGAGATCATGAGGCGGGCGATCTTATCCGATTCGTCCGCTACGGAGTGGACGTCCGTCGTGGCGCCTCCCACGTCCAGGACCATGACGTCGCCGATGCGGCCGTAGAGGACCTTCGTCGCTTCCATGACGGCGCCCGGAGTCGGGATGATCGGGCCGCTGACGAGATCGCGGACGTGCTCCATGCCCGGGGCTTTGGTGATGTGCTCCTCGAACGCGTGCTGGATGACGCGGCGGCACGGCTCGACGTTCAGCTCGTCTATCTTCGGATATACGTTTTCGACTATGTAAAGTTCCTGACCTGACTCCTCGTCAAAGATCAGTTTCATTTCTTCCTGGTTTTCGACGTTGCCAGCGTAGACGACCGGCGTTTTCAGCCCGAGGCTGCGTATCATCTCCGCGTTGTCCAGCGCGGTGTCTCTTTCGCCGAAGTCGACGCCTCCGGCTATGAGGATGAGATTAGGGTCGATTTCCTTTATTTTAGCGAGGTCCGAACGGCGGAGCCTTCCCGCCGTCACGTAATGTATGATCGCTCCGGCGCCGAGGGCCGCTTCTTTGGCGGCTTTGGCGGTCATGTCGTAGACGAGGCCGTGGACGGTCATTTTAAGCCCGCCCGCTGCGGAACTGGTGGCGAGCATCTCGCCGTATTCGAGCGAAGGGATCCCTTTGTTTCTGCAGAGATCGTCTATCGCGCCGCGCAGTCCGACGCGGACGTCGCCTTCGAGCACGCTCGTGGGAGCCTCGCCCTGTCCCCAGAATAGCGGGCGGTCAGTCCCGAGTCCCGTAAACGCGTTGACTACGGTCGTAGTCGAACCTATTTCCGCAACGAGTACGTCTGCTTTCATGTTTTGTCCTTTCATGAGCGCCAAAATACGGCGTGAGCGCTGCCGCCGGGATCGCGCGTCACGCGAGCCCGGCGGAGGCGATGGCGCGGCGCGCATGATACGCGCGGAGCGCCCGGCGCTGCCTGTTCCTGTGAAAAGGGGCGGACGTACTGAGCGCCCGCCCCCTTCATTCATCGATTTTTCGTCCCGCGGGAACGGTTATTTGTTCTCCGCTCCGAACTTTTCGTCGGCTTTTTCGCCCGGGGCGAGCTCGCCGCGGCGTCTCATGGCCTCTTCGCAGAGGAAAGTCGCCACGTCGATGCCGTGCGAATCGCGTCCGAATCCCTGATCGATGCCCGTCTTAAGGGCTTCCTCAGGAACTACCTGCGTGCCGCCGGCGCAGATGATCACTTTGTCTCTGATGCCTTTTTCGACGCAGAGATCGTTGATCCTCTTCATGTTCTTGTAGTGGATGTTGTCGTGGCTGATGATCGTCGAGGCTAAGATCGCGTTCGCGTTGAGCTCTATAGCCGCGTCGACGAGTTTCTCGACCGGGACGGAGGTGCCGAGGTAGTTGACTTTGACGCCCCACTTCTCGATGCCGCCGTGCTTGATGTTGATGATCTCGCGCAGGCCTACGGAGTGCTCGTCGTCGCCGACCGTGCCGCAGACTACGACCATCGGATGCTCCTTGAACTCCTTGTAGAGGATCTCGTCAGGCAGATGATGAGGCGGTTCAGGGATCGTGAGCCCCTTAGGGTCGATGTCGAACGGGATCTTGCCCTTCATCTCGATGCGGGTGCCCTCTGCCTCCTGCATGACTTCCTTGCTGATGACCTCAGGATGATCGAGTCCGAGCTTCTTGCCTATCTCGAGCGCAACGGCTTCCGCGGTCCTGGCGTTGGCCGGGACCATCATCGTCATCATGACGACGCCGTCGCCCATCCATTCCATCTCAGGCTTGATCGCCTCGCCGTCGAGGTATTTCTGGACTTTCTCGAGTCTGCGGTCTACGCAGTCGGTCTCGTCGAGTTCGTCGATGTAGACGATCTTGCTCCTGTCTTCGAAGGTGCATCCGCCGATGAGGGCAGCCGGGTCCTCAGGGTCGCCGCCGTACTGCTGGACGTTGTTGTAGCCGAAGTGCGCGGTGACAGGCGCCATGTAGTCCTCTTCTCTCTTTACGATCGTGCCGTAGCCTACGCCGCCGTCGATCTTGCGGGCGATGCCGTCGCCGTTTCTCGCCGGGTATTTAGCGGAGTCGACAAAGAACCCCTGCTCTACCGCATTGAAATATCCGCCGACTTCGACGATCTCCTGCATGAAGAGGGTCGCTCTTTCTTTGATCTCCCTGGCGTTCTCGCGCAGCGGGCCGTCCTTCTTCAGTTCGACCATCTCCATGAGGCCGTCCATGCCGATCAAAGCCTGCTTCGCGTTGTCGATGGCTTCCATGTTGTAGATGTGCCAAGGGACGTTTCTGCCTTCGTCCGGCGTGATCGTCGACTGGATGTCCGCGCTCGTCAACTTGCTGATGAACATGTTGATTACGTGCGTGACGGTCGCTTCTCTGACGGAGGAGCAGACGTATTTCGTCGTCTGCTGCGCTCTCATCTTATACCTTCCGCAGAAGTCTCTGAGCGCCACTGCGTAAGGCAGGTCGAGGTACATCGCAGGTGCCGGAGCCGCATCAGGCGGTACCGTCGAAAGGGCGATGTTCTCAGGCTTGATGCCTACCTTCTCCGAGAACAGCGAGTTGATGGCGTGCTGAACGATTAGTTCAGGCATTACCTTCCACGCTTCTCTGGCGGTGGCGTTAGCGTTATGCGCGCCGTCGATCTGGAGCATGTCGGCCCACGCCATGACTGTCTTTGATTCGCACGCGTCGACAAAGGATCTGACGCAGTTGATGTCTCTGTAGAGTACGTTGTACTGAGGATCCTGATGCGCGCCGTTGATGCCTTCCTCGGCGAACATGACCGCGACTTCAGGTCCCGCGACTCCGGAAACGTATGAGTGGTAGTTGATCGGGCGTCCGACTTCGTCCTCGATGGCGTCGAGCGCTTTTCTCTGCGCTCTGACCTGCTTGCGCGTCACCGGGATGCCGCCGATGCCCTGAGGCGTTCCTTCCATGAGGCCGTCGATGTGCGACTGGCCCATGTGCCTGATGACCATGATATGGTCGGCGCCGTGCCAGGCAGCCATTCTCATCCTGCGGATATCGTCCTCGAAGCGGCCGCTCGCGATCTCAGTCGTGATGACAGGCATAGGCTGCGGGTCGATGTCGCCGAAGAATTTTGCCGGAGGAAGTCCGACGCCGTTTTTAAGAGGCTTCGATGCGTCGTGATACTCGAAAGGTCCCATCTTCAGGCCAGGCGCAGGCTCTCTCCAGTGCCAGCCTCTTCTCCTCGGCTCGTATTTGTCGAGGTCTTTCAGGATCTCTCTGACGTCGAGTTTTTCATTGTGTTTAAGAACGATCTCGTCGGACATGCTACTTCGCCCCCTTCTTGAAAATCGCGTTGGCGTCGTCCCAGTATTTTCCCGCTGCGAGGGCGCTGGCCGCATCCTTTATCGAAAGGTTCTTTTCCTTCGCGATCCTGTAGACTACGTTGCCGGCTCCGTGGCCGAGAAGGCCGTTATCCATACAGCCCTTTACGATGGTCTGCGTGTCCAGCGAGGATATCCCCATCCTCAGGAGGACGGATCGTTCGATCGAAGGAGATGTGTTGTTCCGTCCGAGGTCGATGAGCGGGTCGACTACCTGAGCGGTGAGTTCCCAGAACTTGTTGTAGAGTTCTTCGTCGGAAAGTTTGTCGATCCCGTATTTGACTCTTCTGGTTTCAAAATCGTCTTCTCTTTCCATTCTTCTTCTCCAATCTTATCCGGGGCCCGGCCACGTATAGGCGGCCGGGCCGTGAAGTTAAATCCTAGAGTCCGAGCGTCGTCTTTACGAAATCGACGTCCGTCTTCGTCTCTTCCGCCAGGAACTTCAGATCGGCGTCCGAAGGAGCCGTGACGTTGTGCTTCTTGCAGGATTTCCTGATGAGCGACTGTCTGAAGTGGTTGAGGTCGGCCTCTTCGGCTTTGATATAACTCGGATCCTTAGGGAGGATCAGGTTCTCGCCCGGTTTATCCTCTGTCTCAGGATCGCCGAATCTGATGTCGATGCCGTTGTCTCTCGCGAACGAAAGCTGAGGCTGGATGTGCTTGCCCGCTCCGGTGTACTCGGTCTCGCTGCATACGATGACCGCGTCTTCAGGCATGGTCTGAGCGAGCGCGAACGCCGCCGCCAAAGCAGTATTTCCGGCAGGTCCTCTCTCGAGGCCTTCCAACTGAGCGAGCGCTTCGGTGATGTACATCACGTCGCCCTGTTTTACCGTCACGTAGCGATCCATGTAGCGGAGCGGTCTGGCCGCGCTTCTAGGAACGTCGGAGTGGTCAGGGTCGGTGGCGTAAGGAACGCCGAATCCAGTGTGGCCCGTCGTGCAGGACTTTTTGTTGAACGCCTTATCCGACGCCATCGAAAGTCCGGACAGGTCGATGGACGCAGCGATGACCTGAGTATCCGTCGCTCCTGCTTTGATGAGGCCGCGCGCCGTTCCGGTGAGCATTCCGCCGCCCGCGTTCGTGCAGACTACCATCTCCGGGTCTTTGCCGAGTTTCTCGCGGCACTGCGTGGCGATCTCGTATCCGAGGGTCTCGATGCCGGCGATGCCGAACGGTGAGTACAGCGACGCGTTGAAATATCCGGTGTCTTCGAGGATCGAGAGGAACGTGTAGAAGAGTTCTGGTCCGACTGTCAACTGGACGACTTCGGCGCCGTACGCTTCGCACTTTCTTGCTTTCTCTATGATCTCAGGCTGTCCTACTCCTCTGGAGTCGTAGCATTCCTGGACGATGATGCACTTAAGGCCCTGCATGGCCGCCTGTGACGCGACCGCGGCGCCGTAGTTGCCGGAAGTCGCGGCGATGACGCCCTTATATCCGAGCTTCTTCGCGTGATATACGGCCAGTGCCGCGCGGCGTGCCTTGAAACTGCCGGAGGCGTTCGCCGCTTCGTCTTTAGCGAAGATCCTGGCGCCGTATCCCGGTTTAGCGTATTTTCTGGCGAGTTTCGTCAGGTTTCTGAACTCGATGAGAGGCGTGTTGCCTACGTCCGTCAAAGCCTGGATCCTGGCGCATTCGTCGAGCGTGTAGCCCGTCGATTTCATGAGAGCTTCGTAATCGAAGGCGACGGAACCGGATTCGAACTCGTCATAGTCGAGGCCGAGGGCTTCCTTCATGATGTCGTTCGATCTTCCCATTACGGATTTATAGTCTTTAGGCAGTGCCATTATCTGTCACCTCCCATGATCTCTCTGAGCTGTTTGTCGATCATAATGATCTCTGGGACGAATTTGCCGTAACTGTGCGTGTAATACGGATGCACTTCTACGAGCGTTCCCTTTTCCTTACGGCCTACTGCCGTCTCGATCTCTACCTCGTCGCCGATCTCGGCGTCGTTGAGAAGAAATCCTTTTGTCCACATTTCGAGGTCGCATTTCTGCGTGTCTTCAGGAATTTTTCCCGTTCTTTCGGAAGCCTTGAGGACTACAGCGTGAATGCGGACCCATTCGCCTTTTTTGACCATTTCGCTTCTCCTTGTTCATTAATGACACCCGCACGCCCGGTGGGGAGCCGGACGCACGGGAGCATGTTGGATGGAATTTCGACTTGCGTTTACCGCTTTAATGGAATTTCGATTTGCGTTTACCGCTTTATCGGTTTTAACTATTTGACGATCTTCTTCTCAGGATCGATCTTTACTCTCATGTCGCCCATAATGGCGCAAGGGATAGGAAGGTCGATCATCGTCTTCAGACCTGCGCTTGCGTTGATGACCTGAGGGATCATGTTCACGCACATAGCGATGGTGCCCAGGCCGCCCTCGACCTCAGGGCTGTTGACCATGTTGACGGCAGGCGTTCCGTCGATGATGACGTAGTCGCCGGTCTTTACTCCGACCTGCTCAGGCTCGATCTGCTGCGGGTGCTCCATGCGGATCTCCATGCCGTTAGAGAGTTTTGCGTCAGCCGTCATAGCGACGCCCGCGCAGCTTCCCTTTGCCGCAAATCCGTAAGGGCTCTTTCTGTCTACGTCGGTGACGATAGGGTTCATGTCCTGATGGAATTCCGTGACTTCCAGTCCGAGGCCATGAGCCATCATGCCTACCGATTCAGCGAATCCGACGTGTCCGGCCATCGTTCCGTCAGCTTTTCTCTTCTGGAATTCCTCGACGCTGATGCCGATGCCCTGTTCTTTCATGACCGTAGGTCCGAACGGCGACAGGGAGTTGACTCTCCTGGAGGTGATATGCTTAACGTCTTCCATGCAGCCTGTCATGACGAGTACGAGCGTGTCCATGATGAGGCCCGGGTTGATGCCGGTGCCGAGGAGCGTTACACCGTTATCCTTTGCGATCTGATCGAGCTGCTCCGCGAGATCAGGATGCTTCGCCGCAGGATATGCCATCTCTTCAGCGGAGGTGATGCAGTTGATCTTCTGCTCCAGGATGTACTTCATCTTATCAAAAGCGTTCGGCGTGAAGGAGTCGGTGCAGAGAAGAACGACGTCCGCGGCGCCCGGTTTGATGACGTCTTCGTACGATCCAATGATAACGTCAGGCCTGTTTCCTCTTTCGGTCTTGATGTAGTCGTACATGGAAGTACCGATCTTGGCTCCTCTTCCCACGACGCCTACGATGTCAACGCCCTGCTTGGAAAGAAGCATGTCGGCCATTCCGCCGCCCATAGCACCGAGTCCCCAAATGATAACTTTTACGTTCTGCATAGTGATTCTCCTTTTCTTATGCGAAAACTATAATAGACTTTTGTGCACCGCCCGGCTTAGATGCCGCGGCGGGTATTCGATTAATAACCGATTATAGTAAGCGCAAGTCTCGTGCCATATTGTTTTTGTATACAATATACTTATAACGCATGCGCGGTGCATGATGAACCCCGTCCGTGCCTGCAAAATAAAGAACAAAACGTAATCACGCGCCGCTTCGCCAAAACACGCCCGACTGTTTAAAACAACAAAAAGCAGGCGTCACCGGCTCCCGCCGGGCCATGCCCGCTTCATGTCATTTTTACTTTATTTGCGATCCGCGGCCTCCTCCCGCATTGAGAAAAATCGTCCGCGCCGGGCGATGCGATGTGATTCGTGGCGCGCCTTGTGCCCGGTTTTTTGCGTTTTGCATGCAAATATTTTTGCACTTACTCGGACTTCAGACCGTACTTCTTCATTTTGTGCTGGAGCGTCTGTCGCTTGATTTTAAGCGCTTCTGCGGTTTTGGTGACGTTGCCGCCGTTTTCGAGGAGCTGTTCGCGGATTATCTCGCTTTCGAGGCTCTCGAGATATTCCGGCAGCGGGCCGCGTCTGTCCCATTTGCTGATGTCGCTGTCTATCGCTCCGGTCTGCATCGGCATCTGGAGCATGCGCGCGGTGAGTATGTGGTCGGACGGCCTCGCGAGCGCAACGGCCTGGGTTATGATGTTTTCAAGTTCTCTGACGTTTCCCGGGTAGTCGTAGTCCGTCAGGCGGTCGAGGGCCTCATCGCTGACCATCCAGACCTCGCGGCCGAACCGCTTGTTGCTTTTGATTAGGAACGCGTCGACCAGTTCTGGGATGTCGGACAGCCTGTCGCGGAGCGGCGGGATCTTGATGTTCACGACGCTCAGCCTGTAGTAGAGGTCCTTGCGCAGCCTGTTCTGCTTGATGAGTTCGAGCGGATCCTCGTTCACCGTGGCGATGATGCGGGTATCGACCGGTATGTCTTTAGTGCCGCCGACGCGTCTGATGTACATCTCCTGAAGTGTCCGCAGCAGTTTGCCCTGAAGTTCGAACGGCATCGCGCTCACCTCGTCGAGGAGGAGTGTCCCGCCGTTTGCCTGTTCAAAGAGGCCCTGGCGGTCGACGGCTCCGGTAAATCCGCCCTTTTCCGTGCCGAACAAAATCCCTTCCAGCAGCGATTCGGGCATGGCCGCGCAGTTCTGCGCCAGAAACGGTTTACCGCTCCGCTCGCTGGCGTAGTGGATGCTCTGTGCCACGAGTTCCTTGCCCGTTCCGGTCTCTCCGTATATGAAGACGGTCGCGTCGGTCGCCGCGGCTCTTTTTGCTCGGTCGATCAGAGCGTTGAAGATCTCGGAACTGCCTACCAGGTCGTCGAACGTGTATCTCGGGATGCGCGGGTTCGGCGCGGCGCCGCCTTTGCCGGGCCTGATCTTCTTACCCTGCAGGTCCATGATCGTGTCGCTCAGCGTTCTTATGTTTGTTATGTCGTTAGCGACCTCTATAGCGGCAACGGTCCGGCCTCCGCGTTTTACGGGAACGGTCGTGTTTACGGTCGTGATCTCGCGGCCGTACAGATTGCGGTAGGTCTGCTGTTTGTTGCTGATGGAAGCGCCTTTTTTCAAGGCTTTGAACATGGTGCTCTCGCCGACCGGGACGCCCGGGAACGCGCGGTGATATTCTTTTCCGACGACGTCATCGACCTCGATCTGCTCGATTCTGGCCATGGATTCGTTGTAGAAAATCCCCACGCCGCGGTCGTCGACTATGTAGACTCCCTCTTTCAGGACTTTCAGAAGTTCCTCGAGTATGGATCTGTAATCGGCATCGTTCATTTTTTCCGCCTCCCGTCTCCGCCCAGCCGTCGGAGGTTTTTCGCGGGCCCCGCTGTTCCGGCGATCCCCGCGGTTTTCGACGATTAGATTCTACCACGAAAAAAGCGACGCCGCAAATATTTTTGCACCGCCGCAGTTCGCATGATTTCAAGCCGCCGCGCAGTGGATGTGCTGCATCCGGCAGTGGACGTGCTGCATCCGGCAGCGGACGCGCCTGCCCGGGCAGCGGACATGCCAGGCGCAGCCGGCGTGTCTACCTCGGGTACTTCGCCTCGAAATCCTCGACGATCTTCCTGAGAGGCGCGTCCAGATATTCGAGCGTCTTATCGCGGATCTTGGAAGGCACTCCGAAATACGCTTCCGCTATTCCGCCCGCTATCGCCGCGATGGTGTCGCTGTCGCCTCCGACGGAGACTGCGTTCCTGATCGCGTCCTCGAAGTCCTCCGCCTCGAAGAACGCCTCCAGCGCCTGAGGGACCGAGCCCCCGCACGTTTCGTCAAAGCGATACGTGTCGCGGATATCGTCTAAAGTAAAATCGATGCGGTAGTAATTGCTCTCTATGTAATCGCGGATCTCCTCCTGCGGGAGTCCCTCTTTTGCCAGATAGACGGCGGACGCGACAGCCTCGGCGGCTTTAAGTCCTTCCGGATGGTCGTGCGTGACCTCCGTGACGCGCCTGGACATCTCTCTGGCCTCATCGAGGCTCCAAGCGGCATATCCGCAGGCGCTGACGCGCATCGCCGCGCCGTTTCCCATGCTTTGGTACGGGCCCATGTCGTCGGACATGAGCCAGAGTTTGAACCTGCGGCCGTATCCGCCGTCCGGGTACCGTCGTCCTATCCTGCGCATGCTCTCCGCCGCCATAACTCCGAGATCCGTCAGATCGTCCCTGCAGCGCGTGAGCGCATCCGCTACGGCGAGCGTCATGTAGCTGTCGTCCGTCGGGAAGCACTTTTCGCTCAGCAGTTCAAAGTCCTTTTTTCTGTAGTTATCCCATTCGAATCGCGAACCTGCGATGTCGCCCGTAATTGCTCCGATCACGTCAGTTTTCCGCCTTTCTGTGACTGATATTCATGATATTTTGATTATACCACCATGCCGGCGCCGCGCTCCGCATGCTCTGGCCCCTGACCGCCTCCTGATCTCCCGCATTTTCCCTTACACGCGCTGTTCGCATATTTGTTAAAATATGACCAGAAACGGCATCGCCACGCGCCACGCGTCCGCTGCAGCCCGCAACGTCTTCCCCGGCCAGCAGCGTCCGCTTCACACCGCAACGTCCGCCGCGTCTCATAAGCACTGAATAGGCACCCATAAAATCTTTGGTGAAGTTCATGAAAAACATCCTTATCGTCGTCGACATGCAAAACGACTTCATAGACGGCGCTCTTGGAACTAAAGAAGCTGAAGCTATAGTCCCCGCCGTCCACTGCATCAAAGGGACCGCCGGATGGCAGATCCGACCGGAGATAATGGCACTGCTCTCAGAGGACAGGATCATAGACAAGCCGTCGTTCGGTTCGGTCGACCTGGCTGCGGCGATGTGCCGCCTCTCTGATGACGCGTCCGGGAAGGACATGAAGATCGAACTCTGCGGAGTGTGTACCGATATCTGCGTGGTTTCCAACGCGCTGCTGCTGAAGGCGTTCCTGCCGGAAGCGGAGGTCAGAGTCGATCCGGCCTGCTGCGCCGGGGTCACGCCCGAAGCGCACGAAGCCGCTCTTTCCGTGATGCGCTCTTGCCAGGTTTTGGTCTGATAGTGTATATTTAATCTATCGCCTGCGAAGGCGGACGTAAAATCAAACGTCACATCAAAGGAGTTTATCGCGCTACATGAGGATAAGGAAAGAAGAGGCGATCCAGGACGAGGATCTGGATTTCATAGCGAACGTGTCAGACGCGTTCGCTCATCCGGTCAGGCTGCGCCTCTTCAGATATATAATGCAGTCTAACAGGCAGATGCGGAACGTCTGCAATAAAGACCTGGTGGCAGAGACGGGCTACGCGCAGGCTACTATAAGCCAGCACATGAAGGTTTTGATCCGCTCAGGCCTGGTGGAAACACAGAAAAAGGATAAGTTCACTTATTATTACGCCAATTTCGGGGTTTTGATGCGCTACGTCGATCTCGTCAGGCGCTACTCGGTTTAGCTGCCCGGATCGATTTATTCAGCAAGGGAGGTGCCGTCTTTGGGAAACGCAAGCACGTACATAGATATAGCGATACTTTTCGTCATCGTGCTCTCAGCAGTTCTCGGCTGGAGGAAGGGCATCTTTGCGACGCTGTTCAGTTTCCTTCGCTGGCTGATCTGCATCGTTGCGGCTGTTCTGCTCGCGTCGCCGCTCTGCAACCTCTTCTACGCAAAGACGAAGATCCCGGATTCGCTGTCGATCCGCATCGAAAACTCGATAGCGTTCGCAGTCTCGAGCACCAAGCTTCAGAACGTGCTGCCTAAGATCTTCAGCAGCATGGCCAAAGACGCGTCCATACAGACGGCCGAGGCCATAGGCGACAAGCTCGCCAGAGTCCTGATGCTGATATTCTGCTTCTTTATCGTTCTCATCATCGCGGCGATCGTCACGAAGATCATCCTGAAGATCCTCGAGCATTTCGGGAAACATAAAAAAGACAACCCGCTCGGATTCACAAACGGACTCCTGGGCGGGGTGTTCGGACTTTTCCGCGGGATCATGATCGTCAGCGTCATAATGCTCCTTCTCATCCCGTTCGTGACGAGCATAGACCCCGACGCGGCGAAGTCTGTCGTCTCTGCGGTCCGGAAGAGCTACCTCGGCGGGTATTTCTATGACAAAAACCCGATCACCTTGCTTCTGGAAAAGTATTTCTAATCTGCTCGATCAATCCTGGAAGGTAGGCGCCGACGGAGAATATCTGCTCGGGATCCCGAAATATTCCTCGATCGAGATCCAGTCTCCGTTATTGTAGAGTTTCTGTGCCAGTTCCTTCCCCACATAGCGCAGGTGCCACGACTCGTAGACGTATCCCGTCTCTTCTTCTTTGCCCTGCGGATATCTTATAACAAAGCCGTACTCCGCGCAGTGGTCGTTGACCCACTTCCCGGCATCCGTTTCTATGAACGTGTTATCGACCGAGTTCAGGTCGAACGTGCAGCCCGTCTGGTGGTCGGAATATCCCGGCCTCGAGGAGTACGTATCCGCCGCTTCATATCCGTCTGCCGCGGCGTATGAAGTATAGAGGTCGTACTGCGTCCAGTAAGATCTGTATCCGCTTGCGATCCAGATGGAATATCCCTCCGCCGCGGCAGCGGCCTTCATCTCGTAGTAGGCGTCATATACCTCGCCCTCCAGGTCGCCTGAACCGTAATCCTCCGGAAGGCTGAACGATTTATTCGCTATGACGATGCCGTCCACTGTCGTAACGCCGTCCGTCCGCGTCCCCGTAAATCCCGTGCCGGTCTGGAAAGTGACATCTCCCTCGAAGTTGTCCATATCTATGACGTTGACCTTCAGGCTCTCTTTAGCGGTATTGCCTGAGGAGTCGGTCGCCTGGAACGTGACCTGATACTCCCCGGCTGTCGAAGTATCGACCCCTGATGCCGTTATCTCAGGAGTCTCCGAGGTGTTGTCGGTGACAGAGGCAAATTTCGCCCAGTCTATCTTAGTGTACAGGACCACGTTGACAGAATCCGCCGAAAGGCTGATGGAAGGCGGCGTCGTATCGACCACCTCGACCTGGAAGGTCTCGACCTTTTCTGTTTGATCGCCGTCGCTGACTATAGTCACGGTGACGTCCTTAGTCCCGGGCGTCGACGTGTCGATCGGCGGGTCTTCCTTCAGCGAGCCTCCGCTTATATTATCGATAAAGTCGGATGCGTAAAGCTCTGTCCCGGCTTCGGCCCTCAGGTCGGACTTCAGATCGAGCCCTCCCGCGAAGAGACTTTTTTTCGATATCAAAAGCAGCAGAGCGAGCGCCGCCGCGATGACGATCAGTATTATCAGGATGATCTTCTGGATCCTCCCCGCGCGATTTTTCTTCGCGAAAATATATTTCTGGCGTCTGGCCATATTTCCTCCCGAACTCGATCCAATACCGGCTGTGGGCAATTCGGACCTGATCCTGAATCACGCGCGCGGCTTTGGTGTATAATTTTTTTGTACATATATTATAGCAAAAAAAACAAAAGAATCGTGAAGAATAAATGAAAGAGAACAAAGAAATACCCGCAGCATCCGAAACATCCGGAAGCGCCGCCACGCTGAAGATCACGGTCTGCGGCGAAAATGACATATCCGACGC
The DNA here is from genome assembly GCA_002472145.1 of Clostridiales bacterium UBA7285. Lineage (GTDB taxonomy): Bacteria > Bacillota > Clostridia > Peptostreptococcales > Anaerovoracaceae > Eubacterium_B. Next base: position 13,964 of record DKRJ01000021.1, read on the forward strand.
GCTTGAGGTCGTCGCATCGGCAAAGCGTACGCCGTTTACGCACTGGGACTCGGAATACCCCGGAGAGGAAAACCTGCTCTCCGACGTAAGGGACGGGTTTCTTTTGATATGCAGGGACGCGGCTTCCGGCGAGCCTCTTGGCGTGGTCGCGGGGAACAACGTCGACGCGGTCGACTCGGACGGGAGCACTGTCATGGACCTGCCGTGCTGGAGCAAAAAAATGAAAAACCCGGTCTTCATGTGCAGACTGGGTGTGAAGGAAAGCGCTCAGCACAGGGGAGTCGCAAAGGCGCTTATACTGCGCGGTCTGGAGGAAGCCGCTTCGCGCGGCTTCGACGGCATCATATTCTTTGCCGATGACGACAACGTACCCGCGCTCAGGGTATATGACGGCATGGGATTCAGGCGCTGCGGCAGGACCGACCGCTGGGGCGAGCACTTCATCTGCTACGAGCGCGTGTTTTGACGATGCGCGGCGCGCCGGACGGCTATATTCATGCTTTATTCCGGGCAGCTGATCTTTCCGATCTTTTCGATCATGTGGTGGAGCGTCTGAACGAGTTCCGTATCGGCGGCGCGGTAGTACGTCTCCTTGCCCGAGCGCCTGCTCACGATGAGTCCCGCGCTTCTCAGGATGCTGAGATGATGCGAAACCGCCGGGCTCGACATATCCATGAACGCCGCGATATTGATCACGCATTCCTCACAGTGGCATAAAAGCCAGAAGATGCGAAGCCTCGAAGGGTCGGAAAGTTTCCCGAGCGCGGACGCGACGACCGATACCACCTCGTCGCCGGGCATGGACTCCATTATCTCCGTGATCTTCTCTTTTTCGCCGTGATCGTGCGGCAGAATTATCTTCTTCTCCATCTTGCATAAACTCTCCTTTACGCGAAAATCAGAAATTTGATCAGAGCGAGGACGGCCAGGTGCGCCGGATAGAAAACGTAGTAAAGCCATTTATGCCTGATATTCCCGCGCGAGCCGTTCGACGCGCGCACGACGAAACAGTCAGCCACGGCGTATCCCTCTGTCAGACTCGAGAACAGCAAAACCCCGACAGCGGCGGGGAGTTCCAGATCTTTCAGCCCATTCCTGCGCATCATATACGCTGCCATTATCGCCGCCACACCCACGGCACCGTAATCCGTATTAAGCAGTTCCGCGAGCGCTCCGCCGCAGACTGCGGCCAGTACGGCGACCAAAGCCTGAAACGCGGGATTCGGCTTTTCAAACTTCCCTAAGATCCGCTCGGAGATGATCATGCAAAGCAGTCCGATCGTCAGCGTGAAGTAGATGTTCTGGTGGCTGTTGTCGAACATGACGGAAAAACGATCCGGAGATATCATCAGAGCCAGATCGAATGGTATCTCGGAGATCACGGAAAACACGGCCATCCCCAGCAGGTACTTCGCGCGGCTGTGCGTGCGGAAAAATCCCTCGGCGAGAAGCCAGATGAAAAGAGGGAACGCGAGGCGTCCTACGTCACGCATTATCTCGTACAGCAGATAAAGTTTTTCTCCGAATGCGCCCGTGCCGGAGTAGATCATGGTTTCGACGATCGCCACCGCAGTGTGGTCGACTGCCATCGTGATCATGGCTATCCATTTTATAGTTTTTGATGAAAGGCCGCGGCCGGCCTTTAGCGTCTCTCCCAATTTCAGACTGTTCCTCTCAATTCCGTTCGATAAAGATCCTCTGTCAGAGCCGTCGACATTTTCAACTTTTGTCCGTTCCTTAATTTTACCGAAAGCGCCGCCCGTTGTGAAGAGGCGTCCGAGCGTGAATATTTATGCTTATTGTATGAACAATATTCTTGACAAAAATTATACTTTTTTGTTGACATGCCACAATTTGATCTATAATTTTCGATGAACGTTTTGAATGAATTAATTGTAAAGGAAAGGATGCAATAAATGGAATCGAAATTTCCCCGCGTTTTTACTTCATATTTGAAGTCAGCAGTTCTCGTTCTGGCTGCCCTGACCGTCATATCCCTCTGCGCGCCTGCCAGGGCGGACGCGTCCAGCTATTGGGACGGAACCTTGAGCGAAGAACACTACGGCATATCCTGTACGTAAAAACGTACCTGTCGAAAAGGTCTGGGACGGCGTGGCCCCGGCGGCCGGCGAGACCGTAAAAGCCAGCCTCATCGGTTCAGACGGGAAGACCGTCGTAGATTCGGTCACACTCGGCGAAAGCAGTTGGAAAGGCGAGTTTAAAGGCGAGGGCGGAAACGGCGCCCTCGTCTACGATCCTCAGACCGGCAAAGAGATCGATTACACCGTTTCCGTCGAAGAAAACGGGAAATATATTGTCAGGACCGAGGCTAAAGACGGCGGATTCATCGTAACGAACAGTAAACCTGTTCCAGAGACTCCTGAAACTCCTGAGACCACTGATACGCCGAACACGGCTGACAGAGGCGCAGGCCACGATGCCGCCGGATGGGCGCTGATCTCCGCCGGCGCGGCCCTGGTGGCTGCGGCTTTAGCGGCTAAACGTCTGCGTTCCTCCGAACGTTAAAACTCTTCATCTGTCAGACCGCCGGGATCAGGCGGCCGGGTACGTGAGTCACGAACGTAAACAGACAGGCCCGAGATCGGGCCTGTTTTTCCTTGAAAAAAATTGCCGCCGCTATTTACTTTTCTAAAAACGGTGGTATGATATGGGTAAACAATTAAACAATCGTTTAATCGAGAGGAGTATTTCGATGAAAAAGACATATAAGATCGACGTCGACTGCGCCAACTGCGCGGCTAAGATGGAAGAAGCGGCAAAGAAGACCGCCGGTGTAAAGGACGCGACGGTAAACTTCATGACGCTTAAGATGAACGTCGAATTCGAGGACGGAGCGGACGTCGCATCGGTAATGAACGATGTTCGCAGGAATTGCAAAAACGTGGAACGCGACTGCGAAGTATTTCTGAAATGAAAGACATGACTAAAAAACAGAAGAAAAATCTGATACGCATCATCGTCACGGCTTTGCTGATGCTGGTGCTGCATTTTGTTCCGGCAGAGGGAATGCTCCGCTTCGCGCTATACATGATCCCTTACATCCTGATCGGCTATGACATCCTCGCGGACGCCGTCTACGGAATAGTCCACAGGCAGCCTTTTGACGAGGGGCTCCTGATGACTATCGCCACCATCGGCGCGATAGTTCTCGCATTCGTCTGGACCGGAGACTACACAGAAGCCGTTTTCGTAATGCTCTTTTATCAGGTGGGAGAGTGGTTCCAAAGCTACGCTGTCGGCAGGAGCCGCAGGAACATCACGGAACTCATGGACATACGCCCCGATTACGCCAATATCGAGAAGGAAGACGGTACGCTGGAGCAGGTCGACCCGGAAGACGTCGCGGTCGGCACAGTGATCGTCGTCCAGCCGGGCGAAAAGATCCCGATCGACGGCATCGTCACAGAGGGAGAGTCTTCTCTTAACACCGCTGCTCTGACGGGCGAGAGCCTCCCGCGCGACGTGCGCGAAGGCGATGAGGTCATCAGCGGGTGCGTGAATATGAGCGGCCTTCTGAAGATCAGAACTACGAAGGAGTTCGGAGATTCCACCGTTTCTAAGATCATGGATCTCGTCGAGAACGCCAGTTCCCGCAAGTCGAAGTCCGAGAACTTCATCACTAAGTTCGCGCGCGTCTACACTCCGGCTGTCGTATTCAGCGCGGCAGGAGTCGCCGTAATCCCGCCTCTCGTCGCCATGGCGATGGGAAACGATCCGAACTGGGGAAGATGGATATATTCCGCACTCGAATTTTTGATAATCAGCTGCCCGTGCGCGCTGGTCATCAGCATACCGCTAAGCTTTTTTGCCGGCATCGGAGGCGCCAGCAGAGAGGGCGTCCTCGTAAAGGGTTCCAACTTCCTGGAGGCCCTCGCCGATACGGGTATCGTCGTGATGGATAAGACGGGCACACTCACTAAGGGGCAGTTCGAAGTCGTTGCGGTGCACCCGGAGAAGATCTCTGAGACCGAACTCCTCCACATGGCTGCCCACGTCGAGAGATATTCTAAGCATCCTATCGCAAACTCGCTGCGGCTGGCCTATCCCGGCGAGTCCGACGACTGCACGGTCGAAGACGCTAAGGAACTCTCCGGCCTCGGGATGCAGGCCGTCGTGAACGGCAAAACCGTAAGCGTCGGGAACGAGCGCATGATGGATCAGGTCGGAGCTAAGTGGCATCCTTGCGAGAAGCAGGGAACCATCATCCACGTCGCCATCGACGGCGAATACGTCGGGCACGTCGTGATTTCAGACGTTGAAAAGCCTACGTCAAAGCAGGCCATAGCGGATATGAAGGCCGCAGGCGTGAGGAAGACGGTCATGCTGACGGGCGACAGAAAAGAAGTCGCCGATCAGGTCGCTTCTGACCTCGGCCTGGACGAGGTCTACAGCGAACTTTTGCCGCAGGATAAAGTCGCTAAAGTGGAGGAACTCCTGTCCTCTAAGCATGATAAAGAGCAGCTCGTATTCGTCGGCGACGGAATAAACGACGCGCCGGTGCTCTCGCGGGCCGATATCGGCGTGGCGATGGGAGCGCTCGGCTCAGACGCGGCCATAGAGGCGGCAGACGTTGTTTTGATGGACGACGACCCGGTGAAGATCGCAAAGGCCATACGGATCTCCCGCAAGTGTCTGCGTCTCGTGCGCGAAAACATCTGGTTCGCAATAATCGTGAAGATCGCGTGCCTCATACTCTCGCTCATCGGATTCCCTATGCTCGTCGCGGTGTTCGCGGACGTCGGCGTCATGGTGATCGCCGTGCTGAACTCCATGCGCGCGCTGAGAGTACATAAGTTGTGATCCCGGGAGGCGAATCCCGGGAGGCCTGATCCGGCCTGCGAAAACGGGCAAGAGATTTTCTGAGCCGCAGTCCCTCAAAAGGGGACCGCGGTCTTTTTATCAAATTCTCTTTACGCGCATTTTATGGAAATAATACATCACATGTGGTATATTTCAATTAGAAGTTCGGCGTTTTGGCGCGCCTCTCTCACTTATTCCACCGATATCAGGAAAGGAAAAAGATATGGGACCAATAATTTTGATAATTGTCATAGTACTCATCGCATGGATCCTTTTGTCGTGCATCCGCATCGTTCCCCAGCAGCACGCCTACGTTGTCGAGCAGCTCGGGAAATATAAAGTGACGTGGAGCGCTGGCATCCACATGAAAGCTCCTTTCATCGAGCGGATCGTCCGCAAGATCTCTTTGAAGGAGCAGGTCCTGGACTTCCCTCCTCAGCCAGTGATCACTAAGGATAACGTATCGGTCCAGATCGACTCCGTCGTGTTCGCTAAGGTCTTCGATCCGGCGCTCTACACGTACGGCGTCGAGAACCCTATCGCCGGTCTTCAGAATCTTTCTGCCACCACGCTCCGAAACATCATCGGCAGCATGGAACTGGACCAGACGCTCACTTCCCGCGATAAGATCAACGGGCAGCTCGAGGTCATCCTCGACCAGGCTACCGACGCGTGGGGGATCAAGGTCACCCGTGTGGAACTTAAGAACATCATGCCGCCTCGAGAGATCGAGGAAGTCATGACTAAGCAGATGAGAGCAGAGCGTGAGAGACGTCAGACCGTCCTCGAAGCTCAGGCTCACCAGGAAGCTGTAGTTTCCAGAGCAAAGGGCGACAAAGAGGCAAAGGTCCTCGCCGCGGAAGCCGAGAAGGAAGCGAAGATCGCAATCGCCGAAGGGCAGGCTCGTTCCATCGAGCTCGTCTATCAGGCTGAGGCGAACGGCATCAAAGCCCTCCGCAGCGCGGACATCGACGAATCCATACTTAAATATAAGAGCATCGACGCTCTGAAATACGTCGCTAACGGCCGCGCCACGAAGATCTACATGCCTTCGGACATGACAGAGCTTGTCACTAAAGCCGGCGTCCTCGGAGAGGCTCTCGGCATCGGCGACGCTACGCCTGTAGATAAAACGGCCCCGGCGCAGGCTCCTCTCCCACAGGATCCCTGCATCGATGAGGAAACGTCGCAGGGAGGCCGGGAGGCGGCTGACTCCACAGCGGCGATCAACCGCAGCGTCGGAAGCGAAACCCTGTGAAGAGCAGCATCGGAAGCGAAACCATGTAAAGAACGGCATCAAAACGAGATGCTCACATGCCCGGAGATCGATTTCTCCGGGTTTTTTATTTGAAATTTCAGTCTTAGTTTTATCCCGCCGCTATTTGCTTTGGCGAGCCGGACTTTCGATACAATCATATTTTCGCGCCGCGATTTATTTCTTAATTTTTATAAAATACAATTTCAA
>DKRJ01000005.1 GCA_002472145.1 Clostridiales bacterium UBA7285
CTACTTGACGGGGCGCACACCAGCAGTCAAAACATCGCGTTATTTTGTTTTTTACTGTTTTTCGCGGATTTCACAAATTATGCGAATTCGCAGGGTCTGCGGATACTGTCAGATTGTAAAGGTTTTCTCTACGATTTTACCGCTTGTAATATCCTCGACCTTTTGCTGATACTCTTCGAATTCCTTTTCGTTCGCAAGGATGAAGTGTTCCGGTCTTATCTCGCGCCAGGTCGGCTTATCGACGCTGTAGTCGTGCACGCCCGGATCGTAGACCTTCAGGACCTTATTCTTTTCGTGCTTCGGATCCGGCATAGGTATCGCGGAGAGCAGCGCCTCCGTGTACGGATGTATCGGATACTTGAACAGTTCCTCGGTGTCCGCCAGCTCGACGAGAACGCCTTTATGGATGACGCATATCCTGTCGCAGATGAATCTCATGACCGAGAGGTCGTGGGAGATGAACAGGTACGTCAGTTGCTTCTCGCGCTGGAGCTTAGACATCAGGTTCAGGACCTGCGCGCGGATAGAGACGTCCAGAGCCGATATCGGCTCGTCCGCAATGATGAGTTCAGGGTTCATGACCATAGCGCGCGCTATGCCGATACGCTGTCTCTGACCGCCCGAAAACTCGTGCGGGAAGCGGCTCGCGAACTCAGGCAGGAGGCCTACGGAGTTCAAAGCCTCCGAAACCGTGTGGTTGATCTCTTCCTTCGTCATCTTACGCGGAAGGTTCAGAAGACCCTCCGACACGATATAACTGACCTTTGCGCGCTCGTTCAGCGACGCCATCGGGTCCTGGAATATCATCTGGATCTTCTGGGTAATCTCGTGGTCGAGTTCCTTAGAGATCTTGCCGCTGATGCGCTGTCCGTCGTAGTCGATCTCGCCGCCCGCGATAGGGTTGATCCTGATGATCGCGCGCCCGATGGTGGTCTTGCCGGAGCCGGACTCGCCGACGAGGCCGAACGTCTCTCCCTTATAGATCTGGAAACTGGCGCGGTCGACCGCGGTGAACGGATGGCGTTTGGAGCCGAACTGTATGGTGACGTCCTTTACGTCGACCAGGACTTTTTTATCTTCCTGCGCCATCATTCCTCACCCCTTTTCGCGAGCCTCTGCACTATCTCAGGAGGCTTCTGTTCAGGCGCGCGCGGATCGAGCAGCCACGTCCTGGCTTTGTGCGTAGGCGACACTTCGAAGAATGGCGGCCTTTCGACAAAGTCGATGTTCAGCGCGTACGGATTGCGCGGCGCGAAGGCGTCGCCTTTAATGTTCATCATCAAGTTCGGAGGCGTGCCCGCTATCGAATACAGGTCTTCACCCTTGATCCCGAGCTGAGGCAGCGACGACAGGAGCGCCCACGTGTACGGGTGGCGCGCATCGTAGAATATGTCGTCACACGTTCCCACCTCGATGATGTCGCCGGCGTACATGACGGCGATGCGGTCGGCCACGTTCGCAACGACGCCCAGGTCGTGCGTGATGTAGATGGTCGTAAGGCGGAACTTCTGCTGCAGTTCGCGTATGAGTTTCAGGATCTGGGCCTGGATCGTGACGTCCAGAGCCGTGGTAGGCTCGTCGCAGATCAGTATGCGCGGGTCGCACGCCAGAGCGATGGCTATGACCACCCTCTGTCTCATTCCGCCCGAAAACTCGTGCGGATACTGCTTGCACCTGCGCTCAGGCTCGTTGATGCCGACCTCGTTCAGGAGTTCTACGGCGCGTGCGTGCGCTTCAGCCTTGCTCCACTTATGATGCAGCAGGACAGTCTCCTCGATCTGGTGCCCGATCGTCTTCAGAGGGTTGAGGCTCGTCATCGGGTCCTGCATGATCATCGCGATCTGCCGGCCTCTGATCGTCAGCCATTCCTTCTCCGTCTTATACTGAGCCAGATCGACGATGCTCTCGTCGTTATCGTCCTCAGTCCTGAACAGGATCTTTCCCTTATCGATATAGCCGTTGGAATCGAGCATGCCGAGGAAGGTTTTAGTGAAAACAGATTTACCGGAGCCCGACTCGCCTACGATCGCGAGGCTTTCGCCCTTATTCACGTCGAGGCTGATCCCCCTGATGACGTTCAGAACGTCGCCGCGGAGAGTGAATTTCACGTGGAGGTCATCTACGGAAAGTATTACATTTTTATCCATGACGCACCTCCTACTTATGGTTCCTCGGGTCAGCCGAATCCGAGAACGCGTTCCCGATGACGTAGAACGAGATCGTGATTATCGAAAGCACGAGAGTCGGGAATATCAGCTGATACCTCATGTCCGGGCTCATCATCAAAGCGCGTCCGGCGTTTACGAGGCTGCCCAGTGACGGCGTGCTCGCCGGAAGGCCGAGTCCGATGTAAGTGATGAATACTTCGTTGCTTATAGCGCCCGGGATCGTCAAAGCCATCCTGAGCATGATGACCGAAACGATATACGGTAGCAGGTTTTTAGTGATTATGCGCCTGACAGGCGTGCCGAGGCAGCGCGACGCGAGGTTGTAGTCCCTGTCGCGGATCATCAGGACCTGGTTCCTGATGAACAAAGCCATGGACAGCCAGCCAGTGATGCTCATCGCAAAGATCAGCGTCCCTATGCTGCGCTTCATGATGTACGCGAGCAGAACGAGTACGATCGTCTGCGGCACGTTATCGAATATGTTCCACAGTTCCGTGAAGAAGAAGTCGAGTTTCCTCACATACCCCCAGAGGAGCCCGATCGTGATGCCGACTATCGCCTCGACGACCGCTACGCAGAAGCCGATGAAGAGCGAGTTTCTGGTGCCCGCCCAGATGCGCGCCCAGAGGTCCTGTCCGGCGTTGTTCGTGCCGAACCAGAATTCCTTGCTCGGCTGCTGGTTCGACATCGCCGTGCCGTCCTCGCGGAAGAATACCTTCCCCGGATCAGCCTGATTCGGCAGGAGCGGCTGTATGAACGTGAACGCCAGCAGCGCTATCATGATTATCAGGAACGCCACGCCGATTTTGTTGCGTCGGAACGTCCTGAACGTCGAGCGCCAGTACGAATATTCGTTATAGCTTAATTTTTCGGAATCGCGGAGGTCATGATCGGCGAACTGGAAAAGTTCCTTTTCGCTCATGTGCTCGCGGTCCGGTTCCGCGGCCGCCGCGGCAGCCCCGTTCCCTCCGTCCGCCTGACCCGCGATCTTACTGTCGCCTCTTCCCATGTTTTCGAGGCGTTCGACTTCAAGTCTGATTTTTTCGGACGCCGATTCTTCCAGTCTTCTTGAAAGATGGTCCGTTATAGAGAATTTATTCATCAGCGCGAACCTTCTTTCTTAGCAAACGTGATCCTCGGATCGACCAGCGTCATCAGGATGTCGCCGACTATCAGACCGATGATGCTCAAAGCGGAATAGATCAGGACGAGCGCCTGAACGAGTGTGTTGTCCTGCGATTGTATTGTTTTGACGAGCAGACCGCCCATGCCCGGTATCGAGTAAAGCGACTCGACGTAGATGGAACCGACCATCGTAAGCAGGAACGACGTCGGGATATACTGGACGAGAGGGACGAACGCGTTGCGGAATATCTCCTTGCTCATGACGTCCTTCGAGCGCATGCCCTTAGCAGTGGCCAGCCTGACGTAGTCCTTCGTGCTTTCGTCGAGCATATACCGCCTGATCCACATGGCGTAGTACGCTATATTCCCCAGCGACAAAGAAATCACCGGCAGGATGTAGCTCGTCACGTCACCGCGCCTGAAAAGGATCGGCAGGCCGAACAGGTCTGTGAAATACATCTGAATGAATAAATAATAGACGACGGCCGGGACCGCGTTGATAATGACTATGAATACAGTACCGAGATGGTCCTGCCATTTATTTTTATGGTTCGCCATGACTCTGCCGAACGGTATCGCCAAAACCAGAGCGAGCGCCAGCGCCACCGCGCCGAGCCCCATCGAGACCGGGACTTTGCTTTTCAGTATCGAGGTGATCTCCACGCCCGGCTTATATCTGGTCGATCTGCCGAGATCCCCGTGCAGGAGGTCCTTATAGAAGCGTCCGAGCTGGACGATGATCGGGTCGTTCAGACCCATGGAATCGAGCTGACGGTTGATCTGCTCCTGTGTCAACTTGTCAAAGTTGTTGAAATACCCCTCGATAGGCATTAGGCGCAGCAGGCAGAACACGATCGTTATGACGATGAACAAAGTCACGAACGACCGCAATATCCTCTTGATTAAATATTGGGCCATTTACTATGTGCCTCCTGATGCCGGTTTGCAATCCAAATTTTAAATAACGCCGGGCAGACTGAATATGCCTGCCCGGCGGGTTTTGACCGAAGATTATCAGTCATCGAGCGACGAGCATACGGTCGCTTTCCGTTTTAGTTGGAAGTGGACTTAGCGCGCTCATCATTCCATTCTGCGAGAGCCGTCTCGAACTGTTCGGTGTTCATAGGCGTCTTCAGGATGTGCTGTCCTTTATAGCGAAGCGTAGCGACTCCGTAAGGGCTGTAGGCTCCCTCGAACGGGTTCAGGTACGATGCTTCGTATCCGCCGGTCACGCCGAACGGGATAGCCATTGCGTGATTGATGAGGATCGCTTCAGCGTCCGCGAACGCAGCGTATCTCTCAGCCGTCTGGTCGGCGGACGTGATAGCGTCAGCCTTCTTTACAGCCGCGTAGTACTCGGAGACGATCGACTGGATCTCAGGGTTGCTGTTCGTGTCCATGAACTGATAACTGTTTCCTTCTGAGAACGGATCCGTGTACGTGAGCGGGTCAGCGTAGTCGCATCCGTAGTTCGTCTTCAGAAGCATGTATTTTCCGGATCTTCTGACGTTCTTAAGGAAGGACTGAGTCGTGCCCTGCTCTACGATGATGTCGATGTAGTCTGTCCCGAGGAGTCCCTCAAGCTGCTGTTCGAGATACAGGCATTCCGCATCCCAGTCAGCGACGTTAGGGTTGTAGACCATGAGGACCTTTACAGGGAACGTGACCGTTCCGGCGAGTTCCTCTTTTGCCGCGTCTCTGCATTCCTGAGCCTTGGCTTCGCTGAAGTATTTATCAGCGTCGTCAGGGTTGACGTAGAACTGCTTGAAGACTTCCTGTTCGGTGTAGTCGACACCGTTTGCGGCTACGAACTGGTTAGGTGTGAAGGTGCTGCCGATGAGCGCTTCCGCATTCTGTTCGTCGGAGATCTTCGTGGCGCCGAGTCTGTTCATTCCGTAGAAGATGGACTTTCTGAAGTTCTCGTTTACGACAGCCTTCATCCAGTTTTCAGGCTCATACTCAGCATCGAGGGACATGATCTTATCCTCGCTGAAGTTGAAGCTGAAGAAGTACGAATAGTCAGGCTGGATGCGAGCCGGGTGGAACAGATCCTTCGTCTCGTCGTTGGCTGCCCAGCTCTTTGCCATCGTGCTCGTGATCGTCGCGGACTGTACTTCGCCTCTCTGATAGAGTTCTCCGGAGAGCGTAGCGGATTCCGCGTTGTAGGTGTAGTTCAGAGTCTCGATATAGACCTTGTCGGCGTCCCAGTAATCAGGGTTCTTCAGCATCGTGTAGTTCTCGCCCGTGTTGTACTCCGAGAGGTAGTACGGTCCGCAGTTGAGAAGCTGCTCTGCCTGTACCGCGTTGAGGTTCGCAAGGTACTCATCCCAGTCGGAAGCCTTCCACGAAGCGCGTCCGTCCCAGTCGCCTACCGCGTTGAGCGTCTTCTCGTTCATAGGAGCGAAGCATCCGTACGAGAGAGCCGTGAGGAAGTAAGGGCACGCGTCGGAAAGCGTGAATTCGAGCGTCTTATCGTCGACGGCCTTGACTCCGACCTTGGAGAAATCTCCTACGAGGTTCCCGTCGTCGTCAAACATGGTCTGATCCGTTCCGGCGATCTTAGCCGCAGGGAGCATGTAAGCAGCGGCGGCGTCGGTCATGACCGTGAACTCGATCGAATTTACAAAGTCCTGAGCCGTGACGTCGCATACCTCAGCGCCCGTGTAGTCGTACCACTTAGCGTCGCGGAGATGGAACGTCCAGGTCAGCCCGTCTTCGGACTGCTCCCAGGATTCAGCAAGCGAAGGGATGACGTTGCCGTATGAGTCGTACTCAACGAGCCAGTCCTGGCAGTTCGCCGGGATCCCCATGTCGCCTGTCGAGGTGGTGTCAAGGTAGTTCAGTGTCTGAACGTCCGAGGAATACAGCGCGTTATATTCGGTGCTGTCCGAATACTCGCCGTCCTTGCTCCCACCGCTTCCTCCGCCGCACGCTGAAAGCGTGGCGACCGCCATCATCGCGATGAGGATGACAGTGATGATTTTTCTTTTCATTTTCTCTAACCCTCCTGTTTGATCCGCGCCGTGGCGCGGAAGTAAATGTGAATTTTTCTTCACTTTGCACATTATTATATCACATGATATGGTCGCCAAAAGT
>DKRJ01000019.1 GCA_002472145.1 Clostridiales bacterium UBA7285
CTACCTAATGGGGAGCATATCACCTCTTTCGTGGCAAGCCTCTTTTTCTCGGCTTTCCACTTCTTGAGCTGTGCTTCCGCGCGCTCAATGCGCTCGTTATAATCTGTCGACTTCATCGCCATATTTATTACCTCGCTTTCTAATAAAACAAAAGGAGCGGAGACGGAGAGCAGGGTTTCACCTGCTTCATCCGTTCACCGCTCTTTCCTTGTAGGTTTGGTGGCTGATGTGGAGCGTCGCCGATTTTCACGGCGTTTTTCATTCTGGGTTTCCAACCCCCAGAAATCCTTGGTCTTGCGACCTACCACACTTGCATCCCATGAACATTTTATTCAGTTTTCAATATAAGTATATCCGAGATTCCGCATAACGCAAGAAGCTGGATTAAAGGTCTCCCAACCAGACAAGTTCAAGCGCTCCGCGAATGACCTTCTCGTTGTAACGCAGAATCATGTTCTCATAACCGTAATTGCGGATAGCTCTCTCGATATCAGAGAAATCCATTTCATCCAGAAAGCCCTTCTGATAAGCACTCTTATCATCAGTGCCCAGATACTTGTAAAACTTCTCACGGTTCAAATGTGAAACGAACGCGTCCCAGAACCAGTGAGCGAAATCCACCAGCTTATCAAAGCAGGCTTCTTCGTCCTTGACCATCTCGTCAAGGAACCGTTCTTCTGCCTCAGCTTTAATCTCGTCAGCTGTCTTGTATTCACCATAGCCGTCAGCCTTCAACATGGCAAGAACCTCATCATCGGATTTATCTGCGAATGGATCCGATTTGATGTTCTCAACAATCAAATTGTGTGCGTTGACCGCATGAGTGGAAAGCAACCGTTCCGCTCTCTGGAAGAGGTCAGGACGACTATTCAGCTTCCTTGCCAACTCACCAAACGACCCTCTGACCTGACGCCATGCCCTGTACTCGGAAAAGGCATCCCCGCCGAGATATCCTTCGTTCAGCATGATGTCAAAGTAGTCGGCATGAATGGGTATGATAATCGGGAAGCGCCTGTTCGCCTGTGTAGGGTCTGGGTCGCCCTCTTGGACAAGCCCGCGCAAGAAGTCTCGATAGTCCTGTGTGCTGGTCACAATATTGACCGCATTCACAAGCCTGATATCCCCGTACTTCTTATGCTCGCGCTTGTTCTTCGGGATTATATCAATCGTTCCCAGAACGCTTTCATAACCGCCCAGCGCATCAACAAACGTGTCCGCGCGGAACTCTGACCAAATGATGACGGGTTGTCCATCATATCCGCTAAACGTGACCTTCTTTGAGCCTATCTCAAAGTAAACATCATCGTCATATTCCATGTTCGAGAACAGGGCTTTTGCCAAAGAATGAGCCATCGTGTCCTTGCCCGTTCCGCTATTACCATAGATGTAATAATTCACTCGGAACGGAGGCATCGGAGCGTTACGGTTCAGATACTCAAGACGCAATTTCTGTAGCGTGGTCAGTTCTTCTTGATAGAGAGTAGGATAGCGGTCGATAACCTCTCGAATGGTCATACCTTTGTAAAGAACAGAGTTCTTCACGTACTCCTTCTCAGAGAGCGGGCGTTCGTACTCCGTCTTGCGGAGAATAAGAGCCTCGACTTCCGTCTCCCAGTCGAAATTCGCCTTGACCTCATCAGCGCCATACTCATACTTACCCTTGAGAGCCTGATGAATGTCCGAATGACGCAGGTACTCAACACAATCAATGAAAGCTCCGCGACCCTTCGGAATATCAACCATGTTTTCAGGTATATTCAACCATTTTGCTATCGTGCTGGCAGGATAGGCATTGTTCGCCGTCTCTATCACGATATGCCAATGGACACCTTTCGGCTTGTTGAGATCAGCGTCTGTGTATGCTCCGCGACCTGTCTCAATATCTGCCTCAGTTACAACATCTTTATCATGCTTGATATAGGCATATCTGGTGATTGTCCTATGCTTCAAGCAGGCAAGAATATTCGCTTCTGTAAAGTTCAGGCAAGCACCTGTTTTCGGATTATATTCATATTGCAGGCAGTTGAAGATTCGACCGCGCACGGTCTTATCATTTGTCGCCTGAGTTGTAACCTTATCATCGGCCATAGAATCACCACCTTTCATTCCGCAGTATACACATACACAGTTAAAAAGTCAATATTAACTGTGTATATTTGCGTAATATACACAGTTGTACACAGTTTGCACAGTTGGGTGTCGGCGCCCCCCACAAGCCCAAAAGCGGGGGCGCGCGTAGTGTAGGAGCGGAAACTTTTCGGTTCGATGAGATTTTATACACAGTTGTACACAGTTTACACAGTAAAATAGTTTTCTATGTATAATTCTCGCCAGAAGCTGGAATTTATGAGAATTGGCAGGGGTCATACAGACAGAAACGTTCGTTATTTTCATCAGAACGACTTCTCCCTGTATATTTCCATCAAAAGACATAAAAAATCGCTCTCCGTTAATGAGAGCGACCATTTTCATATAAGAATAGAGGTCAGTCTCATCGACTGACCTCATATTCTATTGCAAGCGCGAACATGTTTCTTAGGAAACCAAGTTCAACGCTTCGTACTCTGGTGGAGATAAGGGGGATCGAACCCCTGACCTCCTGATTGCGAACCAGGCGCTCTCCCAGCTGAGCTATATCCCCGCGACGTTTCCAATTATAAAACAAGGCCGCATCAAATTCAAGAACAATTTACAACGCCCGAGGCCGCGGCCGGGCCTCGCGGATCAGAGCACCTGCACGCCCTCGACCCTCATCCTGCGGTCGAACAGAACGACGAACATCGCTTTGCCGCCCTCGCATACGCAAGGGACGTAGCACCTGATATAGTTGCCCTTAAGTTTGCTGCACGCCGCTCCCTGCAGGAACAGGCGTGGTTTCCCGAGCGCTTCATTTACCGGTGAGTACATGCTCTCGAAGCGCTCCTCGCTCATGGACCTCTTTAGCGCGGGTCCGAACGAATCGTAGCACTCCTGATATTTCCCGCTTGAAAGCATCCTCACGAACCTCCTCGCGCGGGCATTTTCTCTCTTCTTCTTATCCGTGAATGTACCTGCGTCATACATGAATTTCACGCAGAACGCGAATCCACCTGCAATTAGCGACGCCGCGGCGATCTGTTTTTTCGTCATATCCTGTCTCCCGCAGACAATTATACAGTAGCGCCCGCATTATTTCAAATTTCCCTTACATTCGGTTTTCAACCGCGAGATTGACACCCCGCCCGTTTCAGAACATAATTATTATGAATTATTATGAGTATTTGAAAACAAAGCAATTGAAGGAGATATTGCTATGAAGACAGTCAGGAAGACTAAGATCATCTGCACGCTCGGACCGGCGACGGACCGTCCCGGCGTCCTGAAAACGCTCGCATTAGGCGGCATGGACGTCGCGAGGTTCAATTTTTCGCACGGAACGCATGAGGAACACGCAGCACGCCTTGACGCGCTCAGGAAAATATGCGACGAGGAGGACCTCCCAATCGCCGCAATGCTGGACACAAAAGGCCCCGAGATCCGCATAAAGAAATTTAAAGACGGCTCTGTCGCACTGGAAACCGGGCAGGAATTCATCCTCTCGCAGGGCGATTTTGACGGCGACGAACACAGGGTCGCCATAACATTCGACGATCTGTATAAGGACGTGCGTCCCGGCACACGCATCCTCATAGACGACGGCATCATAGAGATGCGCGTCTCTGAAGTGAGAGGCACCGACATCGTCTGCGTCGTGGAAAACGGCGGTACAGTCTCCGACCGTAAAGGCGTGAACGTCCCGGACGTGCACCTCTCCCTTCCTTTCATCAGCGAACAGGATAAGAGCGACCTGCTCTTCGGCATAGAAAAAGGTTTCGACTACGTCGCTGCATCCTTCACGCGCACCCCGGACGACATTCTGGAGATCCGAAAGACCCTCGAAGATAACGGCGGTTCCGAGATCCGCGTCATCGCTAAGATCGAGAACAAAGAAGGCGTTGAGAACATCTCCGATATCATCCGCGTCAGCGACGGCGTCATGGTGGCGCGCGGCGACATGGGCGTTGAGATACCTTTCGAGGACGTCCCTTCCATCCAGAAAAAGATGATCAAAGCCACATATATGGCCGGAAAACAGGTCATCACCGCGACCCAGATGCTCGACTCGATGATGAAGAACCCGCGCCCTACCAGGGCGGAAGCAGCCGACGTCGCAAACGCCGTATACGACGGGACCAGTGCGATAATGCTCTCCGGCGAGACAGCCGCCGGCGCTTACCCGGTGGAGGCTTTGAAGGCGATGGCGCGGGTCGCTCTGCGCACCGAGCGCGACATAGACTACGCGAAACGCCTGAAAGAGCGCAGCAACACTGAAGCGCCGGACATCACCAACGCCATAGCTCACGCCACCTGCACGACAGCAATCGACCTAGACGCCGCAGCGATAGTATCCGTTTCAAGTTCGGGCCGCACCGCCGCCATGGTCGCAAAGTACCGCCCGGCCTGCAGGATCGTCGGCTGCACGATGTATAAGCATGTGTGGCGCAGAATGAGCCTGATGTGGGGCGTTGTGCCGCTTTTGATGGACAGAAAGGATAATTCGGACGAACTCTTCGAAAATGCGATGGAGCAGGTCCTTAAAAACGACCTCGTCGACCAGGGCGAACTGGTGGTGGTGACCGCAGGCGTTCCTCTGGGCGTCACGGGAACGACGAACCAGATCAGAGTCATGGTAGCAGGCAACACGATACTGCGCGGGCGCGGCGCTAACGGCGGCAGTGTTTCGGCCAATCTCTGTGTGGTAGACAGCCTCGACACGCTCGTAAGGACGTTCCAGCCGGGAGACATCATCGTCGCCGTCGACACGGATAAGGACATGCTCCCGCAGATCAGACAGGCCTCGGGCCTCATCCTGGAATCACCGTCCGCGAACTCGCACGGCGTCATCTCGGGCATGAGCCTCGACATCCCGGTCATCTACAGCGCTCCGCACGCCACGGAAATACTGCGCTCCGGGAGCTACATCACGATGGATCCTACGCGCGGGACCGTGAGCGTCGCGAAGAAATGACCGACCTCGCAAGGGTATAGAGCGGGACGGCAAAAAAATAGAACGCGTACAGGGTGGAGCCGTATCCGACGCCAAAGAAATCGCGCGGCACCTTTCCCAGAACGTTCCACGGAATAAATGCGGGGACGAGCTGAGACGAATCGGCGACGTAGAGCGCCGTCTTACGGCGTCCCGCTTCGTCGTCTCCTTCAGCGTCTCCGAAAAATTCGATCGTCAGAATGACGGAAAGCACCTGATTGCACAGGACGGCGCCGGCACAGAGCCCGATGATCAGCATCGCCGGGAACGTGCCGATTTTTTTTGCCATGTCGACAGATCTTTCCCTGATCCCGCGCATCATGTCCGTGCCGTTCAGGATGCCTGTCAAAACCCCTGAAACCAGAAGAAGGATCGTCACATCGAGCATCGAGACCACCCCGCCGCCGTTGAGTGTCTCCGAAATGCCGGAGGCGGGCGACGTGTAGCCGGTGAAAAACTCGATCAGCGCCCTGGCCGGGCTGACGTGCTGGAGTGCGACCGACAAAACAAAAGCAGCGGCAGTGCTCAGCGAAAGCGTGACGAAGACGTTGACCCGGAGGAACGGGAGTATGACAACTATAGCGACAGGTATCAGCAGCAGCGGCGACAGATCGAAAAGCCTGTCGTAACCCGCTATCAGGGCTTTGTCGACTGTCTCGATCGGATTGAAGTATGACATCGCGGCGTACGCAGCCGTACAGACGAGGAACGGCACGAGGCCGGTCTTCAGCAGTCTGCGCGAATTTTCCGATGAGTTCGTTTTTGTTTGATTGGCGATGAGGATGAGCGTCGACGAGAGCGGCGACGTCCTGTCGCCGACAAGTATCCCGCTGAGCAGAACGCCTCCCGTGATGACAGGGCTGACTCCCCCGCTCCTGGCGAGCGTCATGAATATCACGCCGAGCGTCCCTGCGACGCCGAATGAAGTGCCGAGCGCGTAGCTGAGAAAAGAACTGAGCAGAAACGTCAGGATCAGGAATAGATGAGGCTCGATCATGCTAACCCCGTGGTAGACGAAGAAAGCGATCGTCCCCGAACTGCGCCACGAAGCAGTCAACGCGCCTAAGACGAGCAGGACCTCCACTACGATGAGAGTGCCCTTTGCCCCGGCTAGCCCCATCCGGAGCAGTTCCTTAGCTGGGAACTTCCGCCTCAGCGCGATAACGAAAAAAACGGCGCAGCCCGCGGCGATGGCTATCCATGTGGATATCCCCGCTATGAGCGCACCGATTATCAACGCTGTGAACAGGACGAAACCTACGATCACATCCATCTCGTGTCACATTCTCGCTAGTCTCGTCTCGACTCCGCGGAGCCTCCTCGTCAGTTTGTTGAGATCCTCTATGCGGCGGACGACGACAAAAGCGTTTTCCTCGCGGTACATCAGGATGGTCTTAAGGTTATTTATGAATGAATCGCAGAGTTCGTCGACGTCGGCCAGGTAATCCTCTTTTTTCATCGTGACCATTCCCGGCGGGAGTTCGTCGATCTCGAAACCGTACTGCATGCCAAACAGGTCGTCGATCTTTGCGGCAAGTTCGATCTTCAACTCGTTCAGGTGGACCTCGAACATCGAATCATAGCCGCGCGCCTCGACTTTTTTCTCGGCGGTGAACTTATTTATCGCGTCGAACTTCTCGTCGAGATCTTCGTAGGACATCTTCATGGCGTTCCAGTAGAAGCGGAGCTGCTTGAGCGCCCTGATGACCGTATCGTCGAGTTTTTTACGAGTGGACTCGCGCATGATCTCGCGGATCTGGTTCCTGCAGTCCTCGAGGATGGCGTTTTTAAGATCTTCCACGCCCTCGCCCGTCGCGGCGCTGACAGGGAAGATATGGATGTCGTCGGTACCCATGAGGTCGCTTAACAGGTCGCGGCAGTACGTGATGTACTCGTCGAGGTCCTCTTTGCTGACGACATCTATTTTATTCACGGCAAAATAGAACTTGCCGGCGAATTCGCGAGTGTTATACAGGAAACTTACTTCGATCTGGTTGATCGGGCTGTCGACGGAGAGGAGGAAGATGACCGCGTCGCTCTCCTTCATCTGGTCGTATGCCGTCTCGGTGTTGAGTTTGTTGAAAGAACCGACGCCCGGCGTGTCGACGTACGTCAGTCCGTTCTTCAGGAAGTCAGATTTCGTGGTGAGCGCGACCTCCTTTACGCCGAGCTTGTTGCCGGCGTTTTTCTGCTCGCTGATGTAGTCGCTGAGGTCGTCAAAACCTATCTCTTCGGATGCGCCGTTCTTAAAATGCACTGTCGCGGACGGCTCGCCGTAGCGGACCGTGGTGACCGCCGACGTGATCGGGATGATGCCTACCGGCATTACGTCGGCCCCCAGTATCCTGTTGCTCAGAGAACTTTTACCGCGTTTGAACTGGCCGATGACCGCGACTGTTATCTCGCCGGCTTTCATCTTATCTATCAGGCGCCGCGCCTCTGCCGCCTGCGCACTGCAGTAGTCGCTCCCGCTCTTGAGCAGTCTGTACGCCTCTTCCGCTACGGGAAGAAGATCCGTCGCCGACGGAGCGGCGGTTCCCGCGGCTGCCGGGGCAGCAGATGTATTTGCTTCGGCGCTTTCGCCGTATCCTTTGATTTCTGTCATGTCTGTCTCCGATTAATCGCAATGAAATACAGTGCGGCAGCCCGGACAGGCTGCCCACTATTAAATAATCATAACACAACAGAATTAAAAAGTTTATTACTATTTGATTTTGTTCTGTCCTATTTTTCCTGTTTTGGGGAATTTTCGAGCTTGGAATACGCTTTAGACGTGAATTTTTCGTTGTCTATGATGAAGCGCTCGTGTACGCCCTCGCCGATGAGGCCTGCCTCGTCGTACGCCCTGACCTCGAAGACGAGCCTGCGCCTGTCCACCTCGGTCAGCACTGACTCGCAGCGGACCTTCATGCCCACAGGCGTCGCTGAAACGTGCTTTATATTCATCAGCGTGCCGACAGTGCCGGAATTTTCCCCGAGCGCGCCACGCACGGAATCGAGGCACGTCTTTTCCATGAGCGCGACCATGTCCGGAGTCGAAAAAACCTCCAGGTCGCCGCTCCCGGCACGTTTTGCCGTCTTATCCTCTGTAACGGTCATTTCCTCGGTGTTGCGGATGCCCGCCACGATCTCTGCTGCGTTCCCGTCTGCCATTTGAAAATCACATCTCCGATCTGCTCTTAATGCTTTGATACTATCGTCAGGCAGGCTGCGTGTCGGGATCCGGAAAAGTCACGCGCACCTCGGTGCCCTCGCCGAGTTCGCTTTCGATCGAGATCTCGCCGCCCAGGATCTCCGCGGAATGCTTTACGATGGACATCCCGAGGCCGGTGCCGCCCGGTGCGCCCTGCGAACCTGAATGGCTCTTATCGCCTCTGTAGAACCGCTCGAAGACACGCGGGAGAACGCTCGGGGCGATCCCCTGCCCGTTGTCTTTCACGGTGAGCACCACTCTGCCGTCTTCCTTCGATACGTCGATGTTTACGCTGCCGCCCTGTCTGTTGTATTTTATAGCATTATCGCACAGATTGTAAATGATCTCGGAAACTAGATTATCGAGGCCTTCTATCTCGGCGTGCGAGCCCGTCACCGAAACCTCCACACCCGCTTTTTCGGCCGAATCGGATAACCTCGAAGCCGTGGACTGAGCCCCGTCGTATAGGTCGATCCTCTCGAATTTCTGCGGGGAGACGCCCTCGTCGAGTTTGGAAAGTCCGATGATATCGTCGATCAGGCCGATGAGATGCTGGGATTCTTTATAGATCTGATCGTAGAACTTCTGCTCGTCGCCCTTTCTGACGAGACCGTTCGCCAGGAGTTCCGATGCGCCGGAGATCGTCTGCAGCGGAGTCTTCAGCTCGTGAGAGACGTTGGCCGTGAACTCGCGCCTGATCTGTTCCGATTTATTCTTCTCCGTCACGTCAAAGAAAACGATCGCGGCGCCGCGGATCTCGTCGTCCGAGATCACCGGGCTGGCGTCGACGTCATATTCGCGGCCTCCTAAAGTGAGCCTGCCGACGGCATGCCTGCCTTTTTCCGCCTCTTCGATCACACGCGGCATATCGCCCTCGCGGCACAGCGTGAGGACAGGCGTGGACGGTTTGACCGTCGTGACGCCGAGTATCTTTTTTGCGGCGTTGTTCATCGTCAGGACTTCGCGCCGTGAGTTGACGAGAATAAGCCCCTCGCTCATGTTCGAAGTCGCCGTCGCGAACTCGTTTTTCTGGCGCTTCAGGGCGAGTTCCTGCTTCTTCAGGGCTTTCTGCTGCATGTCGAGCCTGCGGAGGAGCGGAGTTATCTCCTCGTAGGCGTCGTTGCTGAGAGGATCGTCGAGATCGAGATTGTTGATAGGATCTGTGATCTTCCGCGATACGAGACTGGAAAGTATGAGCGACAAAACGATCGCCACGATCACAACGAGCGCGATAGGCTGGAACATGCCCACCAGAACGCCGAATGCGCTTTTTTGTTCGGTCGAGACCCTGAGCACTGAGCCGTCGTCGAGTTTGACGGCGACGTAGATCATCTTTTCCATCAGCGTGTCGGAGTATCTGACGCTCTCGCCGTAGCCTTCGGCGTAGCTCTCCTTTACCTCCTCGCGCTGGGCGTGGTTCTCCATCGTCGCAGCGTCTGCCTCGCTGTCGTAGATGACCTTTCCGTCGGCCGCGATCCATGTGAGCCTGTAGTCTCTGGCGTCAAGCGCTTCCAGATAGTCGAGCCCGTCGCGCGAAGTCCCTTCCGCGGCCAGCTCCGCCTGTGTCTTCATCTGCCCTGTCTGGACCTCGATCAGATACCCGTAGAGCGAGTACATGATCAAAGCCAGCGAAGCGGCGACGACTAAAAGCGCGACCAGGAGCGTGGATCTGAATACCTTCTTTGTCATATCAAGCCTCCAGCCTGTAGCCCATACCCCTTACTGTTTTGATATATCCGCCGCAGTCTCCGAGTTTGGAGCGGAGAGTGCCGATATGGACGTCAACGGTGCGCGTTTCCCCGACGTAGTCAGTTTCCCAGACGGTCGAGAGAAGGTCGTCGCGCGTGAATACTTTGCCGGGGTTCTCCATGAACACCTGCAGGAGCTGGAATTCCTTAAGCGTCAACTCAACGCGTCTGGAATCGACCTCGACGGTGTGTTCGTTCTCGTCCATGGTCAGTTCGTGGAACACGATGCGCTTGCCGCCGCTGTCGTTGCCCGAACGCCTGAGCACCGCTTTGACGCGCGAGACCATCTCCATCATGCCGAAAGGCTTTGCCAGATAGTCGTCGGCGCCCAGATCCAGCCCCGTGACCTTATCATACTCCGTTCCCTTTGCTGACGCCATGATGATCGGGATATCCTTCGTTTCGGCCCCCTGACGGAGCCTCTTAAGGATCGAGATCCCGTCCTCGCCCGGGAGCATTATGTCGAGGATTATGAGATCGGGCTTGCCCTGTGCCATGCCAGCGTTTAGTTCCTCGCTGTTCTCGCATCCGATCGCCTCAAAGCCGGAAACGCTGAGCGTATAGACCATCATGTTGCGTATGGATTCGTCGTCTTCGACTATGTAAATCATTATGCCTCTTCCTCCAGCTCTCCCGTTATCGAGAACCTGACCCACCTGCCGATATTTTCGGCGTGGTCTCCGATCCTCTCGAGGTACTTAGCTATCATGAGCAGGTCGAGCGCCTCTTCGCCGTTCGTCTCGCCCGCCTGAAGCTTTTCTATCAAAAGATTCTTTATCTTGTCAAAATGCCTGTCGACGACGTTGTCGTACTCGATCACTTTGTTGATGATATCAAAGTCTTTTTTGACGAAAGCGTCGACACCGAGTTTGACCATTTTCATGGTCTCGTTCGCCATCGCGACGATATCGCTTTTCACGGCAAACGGAGCGCTCGTCTTCTGCTTCTCAATGATCTCGACTATATCGCCCGCCTGATCGCCGATCCTTTCCATGTCGGTGACCATCTTCAGCGCCGCCGAAATGACCCTGAGGTCTCTGGCCACAGGCTGCTGCTGCATTATCAGGCGCAGGCACATGCCCTCGATGTCGCGCTCCTGGCGGTTGATATCGTCTACTCCGTCCCGCACCTGACGCGCCAGAGCGGCGTCGTTGTTTTCGAGAGCCTCGGCCGCCTTGGAAATGGCGGTCTCGCACTGGCTCCCCATAGTTATCAGTTCATTATTCAGCGTTTCAAGCTGCTCGTCGAATTTACTGCGCATCAGCCGAACCTCCCCGTGATATAATCTTCAGTTCTCTTATCCGCAGGCATCGAGAAGATCTGGTCGGTCGCGCCTGCCTCGACCATTTCGCCCAGAAGGAAGAAGGCTGTCCTGTCGGAGATGCGCACCGCCTGCTGCATATTGTGAGTGACTATCACAATAGTATATTTGTCTTTCAGCGCCATCGCAAGTTCCTCTATCCTCGCGGTGGAGATCGGGTCGAGCGCGCTGGTCGGCTCATCCATGAGCAGGACTTCAGGCTCCACAGCGAGCGCTCTGGCTATGCAGAGCCTCTGCTGCTGTCCGCCAGAAAGCCCGAGCGCCGGCTTCTTCAGCCTGTCCTTCAGTTCGTCCCATATCGCCGCGCCTTTCAGGGAGCGTTCCACGATATCGTCCAGCATCGCTTTTGATTTCACCCCGTGCGTCTTCAGACCGAACGCGATGTTGTCATAGACGCTCATCGGGAACGGATTCGGCTTCTGGAAGACCATGCCGACGCGTTTGCGCAGCATGTTCACGTCGATATTGCCGTAGATGTCGACGTCGTCGAGGGTTATCTTTCCCTCGATCCTGCAGCCTTCGATCAGGTCGTTCATCCTGTTCAGCGACTTCAGCAGCGTCGATTTACCGCAGCCGGACGGGCCTATGAACGCCGTGATCTTGTGCTCGGGTATGTCGAGATTGATGTCTTTAAGCGCCTGAAAGTCGCCGTAGTACAGGTCGAGATTCTCTATTTTGATCTTAGTCTTGTTCATTCCGGTTGCCGCCTCCGAGTTTTCTCGCCGCCAGCCAGGCGATCAGGTTGATGATGATAACGACTATGAGGAGAACTACCGCCGTGGCGTAGGTCTGATCTATGTGAAGTCCTTCGCATGAGAGCGTGTACATGTGGACCGAGAGCGTCCTGGCGGAGTTGAGAGGCGTGGCCGCGACCTTCTCGACCGTCCCCGCTGTAAATATCAGAGCAGCCGATTCGCCGACTATTCTCCCGATACCGAGGATGATGCCCGAGAGTATGCCCGGCATGGCAGCCGGAAGCACGATCTTGAAGATCGTCCTGAGCCGCCCCGCTCCGAGCCCGAAACTTCCTTCCCTGTAGCTGTCCGGCACCGCCAGCAGCGCTTCCTCTGACGTCCTGAGTATCAGAGGCAGGATCATGATCGCCAGCGTCAAAGACCCTGAAAGCAGCGAAAGCCCGAAATTCAGGGTCTTTACGAAGAACAAAGACCCGAACAGGCCGTAGACGATAGACGGTATCCCGGAAAGAGTCTCGGCCGTCACCCTGACGAGTTTGACGAGTTTATTGCCTTTTTTTGCGTATTCGGCCATGTATATCGCCGCGCCGATCCCGACCGGCACCGCCACTGTAAGCGTCAGGAGCGTCATCAGCAGCGTATTGATTATCGCCGGCATCATGGATACGTTCTCCGAATTATACTCCCAGGCAAAGAGGCTCGGCGTGAGGTTCGGTATCCCTTTATACAGAATGTATATGATGATGACAGCCAGCGCCACGATAGTGAGTGTGGACGACAGATATGTGAAGAACCCCAGAGTTATCGAGTGCGAATCCGGCCTTTTTTTTATATTCATTTGTCGGACCTCCTCTTAAGCGCGGAGAACGACATGGTGATGATCAGAATGAAGACGAACAGCACCACCGCGGTCCCGATCAAAGCCTCTCTGTGCAGATCCGTCGCGTATCCCATCTCCATTACGATATTAGCCGTAAGGGTCCTGACTCCGCTCGTCAGCGACTCCGGGATGATCGGCTGGTTGCCCGCCACCATCACGACTGCCATCGTTTCGCCGATAGCGCGCCCGATACCCAGGACTATGCCCGCGAATATACCGTTCCTGGCGGAAGGTATCGTCACGTGGAAAAGGCTCCGCTCATGAGATGCCCCGAGGGCGAGCCCTCCCTCATAGTATTGTTTTGGTACAGCCGAAATGGACGACTCAGCCACATTGATGATCGTCGGAAGTATCATCAGGCCTAAGAGCACCGACGCCGTCAAAACGCTCATTCCCTGGCCGCCGATGTGCTCGCGCACGAACGGGACGATGACGACGAGCCCGAAGAATCCGTATATTACGGAAGGTATCCCCGCCATGAGGTTTATCGCCTGCTTCAGCGGCTGATACAACTTTTTCGGGCAGAACACGGCTATGAACGCCGCCGTGAAGATCCCGAGCGGTATCCCGATTATGAGCGCTCCGGCCGTAACGTACAGGGATCCGATGATCATCGGGAATATGCCGTACAGGTCGTTGCTCGGACGCCACGTCTTTCCGAACAGGAATTTCAGCGGTCCGATCTTTGCGATCGCCGGGAGCCCGTTCACAAAGAGAAATACGCATATCAGAACGACGGCTGCAATA
The DNA here is from genome assembly GCA_002472145.1 of Clostridiales bacterium UBA7285. Classification (GTDB taxonomy): domain Bacteria; phylum Bacillota; class Clostridia; order Peptostreptococcales; family Anaerovoracaceae; genus Eubacterium_B. Next base: position 13,650 of record DKRJ01000019.1, read on the forward strand.
GATACAACCGCCGTTACCGTGAAAACGCCCTGCATCACTGTTTCTTTCACGTTATGCGATCTTGAAGTCTGCATTCTTTTCTCCTTAGCAAGAAAGCGGTCAAAGCGCCGTGTTTTCAGAACTCTCTGACCGCTTTACAGTTCATTTTTTTCAGGTGGCTACGCAGCTACGTCGCTCCACACCGTGACTTCGCCGGTGAAGATCTGGCGGACCTGCTCGCTCGTGAGTTCCTCTACCGGGCAGTCATTGTTTACGATGACCGCGATGCCATCCCTGGCGATTTCCGTTCCGGTGACTCCCTGAGAAGTCTCGGTGTCCTTATGGTCTCTGGAAGCCATGCCGATGTCGCACGTTCCGTCGATGGTGTTGGTCACGCCCGTCGTGGAGTCGCTCTGCTGTACCTCGATGGTGACGTTGCTGTTGATCGCCATGTAGGCTTCGGCGAGTTTTTCCATAACAGGGGTCACCGAACTGGAGCCGCCGACTACGACTTTGCCGTCTTCAGGCTTTCCGGAGTATGCGCCGGCGTCAGAGACTTTAATGTAGCCGTTGTCTTCGATGACCTTCTGTCCGTCGGAGGACATGATGAAGTCGATGAAGTCCTGCGCGTTGGCGGAGATATCGCTCTTCGTAACGATGTTGAACGGTCTGGAGACCTTATACGATCCGTTTACGATGTTGTCTACGGTCGCTTCGGCTCCGTCGATCTTTAAAGCCTTTACGGTGTCGTCCTTAGATCCGAGCGAGATGTAGCCGATCGAGTATTCGTCGCCCGCTACCGTCGTCATCATGACAGCCGTCGAGTTCGTCATGACAGCCGTCTCTGTGGTGTGGTCGACTTTCTCGCCGTTTTCTTTGGTCTCGATGCCGAAGAGTTCGATGAACGCTCCTCTGGTGCCGGAGCCTTCCTCTCTGGATACTACGTTGATCGTCTTAGAAGTATCGAATGTTTCTTCCTGCTTGGTGTCACCGCTGTTGTCGGTGTTTCCGCCGTCGTTATTGTCTTTGCTGTCACCGCATCCCGCGAGGAGCGCGACGCAGAGGACAGAAGCAGTAATAAGGGAAATGAATTTCAAAGCCTTTCTTTTCATGGTCAGATGTGTCTCCTTTCCTGTGTTGTCTTACAAAATCGATGATATAGGCGGCCTGTAAAGTCCGTTATCTGTACCATGTAAAGGAAATGTAAAATCGTTTCGGACGATGTAAAAATCGTAAAGTCGGCTGCGAAAAAAGTAAAAAATGCGTGACACTCGGTGTATATGTGTGCATGTACCAGTCTCACGCATAACAAATAATATGGGATACAGGTTCTTATAGTAACACGAGGATGTTCTCTCCGTAATATCACGCGCAAAGCAAAAAACGATCCAACGGTGGGGCTCTGCCGGCAGGAAGAGGCAGCCGGCAGGAAGAGGCAGCCAGCAGGAAGAGGCTGCCGGCAGGAAGAGGCAGCCGGCCAGAAGAGACAGCCGGCAGGCAGAGGTAGCCGGCAGGAAGAGGCAGCCGGCCGGCAGAGGCAGCGGGACGACTGTTTTAGGGCAAAGAAAAACCCGGGGCTGCATGAGCTCCGGGCATCCGCAGCAGAGTTATCTGCGTCGTGGTGTTCCGTGGCGGGCTCGAACCGTCGACCTAATGGTTGTGACCCATTCGCTCTCCCAGCTGAGCTAACGGAACACGGTGCTTTGTTATTATACCACCTCGCGCCGGAGGTGTCACTAATATTTACGGTGAAAAAACGACAGTGGCACGATGGTGCAGTGCCGGGCGTAAATTGAAAGATCCGTCGCCAGCATTTTGAGTGTTCAACCGGCAGCTGACATAAAAAATGGGCAGCCAAATTTCGGGTATCCAAAGTTTTTTGGGGGCAACAAAATAAGACGAGATCAGGCATAAATGGAAGAAACTGTCACTTGCGATTGGGGGCGGCGATTGGGGTCTGGTTTTGTGGTCTGGCATCAAAGTAAAAGGGCAGCCGCTTAGGTTGCCCTCTCTTGATCTTCCTCATATCATGGAATCTGTAACTGATTTCAATATTTGGAGGATCAATGTATGAAGTATGATATCACAGATTTTTTAGACCTGAAAGATTCCGGAGTCGAGATAGTTCCCTCGAGACGACCAAAATGCAGCGAATAGTAACGCTTGAGAAGACCAGAAAGATCCATTTCTGCGACGCATGCGGATGCCGTATGTATTCGAAAGGGGTATATGTCAGGACCCTCAACCATCCGATCATGCAGGACGGGCTTCAGCTCGTGCTCAAGGTCAGACAGCGGCGTTGGCGCTGTACAAATCCCGAATGCGGGAGCACAGAAAACGATGAATTCAGTTTTGTGGATCCATATCGCAGGAACACGAACCTTTCGGATATATTGATCGTGGAAGCCTTCCGAGACCACACTGCGAGTGCATCTGCCATCGCAAGGCGATTCAACGTCTCAGACACACATGCGATCAATACATTCGCACGGTACGTCGATATGCCCAGGCGCATGCTGACGGAGATCATATCGATCGATGAAGTCAAAGTGGGTATTTCCAAACTATTCAATTACGCGCTTGTCATCCAGGACTTTGAAACGGGAGAACCGATAGACTTGATACCAAGCAGGCGAGAAGAGATCACGGATCCATATTTTCGAAACATCCCCTTGAAAGAGCGCGACAAAGTAAAATACCTGATCACCGATATGTACAATCCGTATCAGTCATACATCGAAAAATACTTTCACAATGCAAAACCCGTAGTTGACGCTTTTCACGTGCTGCAATTCATCAATCGGTATTTTTTGCAGTATATCCGCATGATCCAACACCGTCTGGATGACCGCGATCGGAAAAAACATGAGGCGTTGGAACAGGAATTTGGCAGAAGGATCAACTAACGTTTATCTCTCATTTGTAATCTAAACTTCTGCATCTTCAGCGACGTTTTTGTGCATATTTGCTTGATATCAGCGTGCAGAGTGTTATAATGAACTTGTTATTTTGTATTTTTATGCATATTAAAGAATATATATTAATAATGCGGTGATCTCGAAAGGCGGAAAATGAGCAGGAATTTCATATCAAAACGTTACATAGGCGCTGCAGCGACCGCGATGGGCAAAAGCGACGTTTTAGCCGGATCATACGACGACGTCATAGACCTCTCTCTGGGCGACCCCGATCTCATCACGGACAGGCGAATCATAGACGCTGCCTTCGCCGACGCGATCAAAGGCCACACGAGATACACAGAGTTCCGCGGCGACCCGGAGCTTCGCGGGGAGATCCGCAGGTTCTATAAGGAAGAGTATGATATGAACGTCTCCGACGAAGAGGTTTTCGTGACGGCTTCCGGCTGCATAGCGATGTATCTGGCGCTCGAAGCGACGCTGGACGATGGCGACGAGGTTATCCTCTGCGCCCCGTATTTCACGCCGTACCCGGATCAGGTCAGGCTTGCTCGCGGAGTCCCGGTGGAACTGCCGACGTACGAGGAAGAAGACTTCCAGATCAACTTTGACAGGCTGGAATCGCTTATCTCGCCGAAGACGAAGGCTATCATCATAAACTCCCCGTGCAACCCGACTGGCATGACTTTTTCGGAGGACACACTGATGCGGCTGGCGGCGGCCGTAAAAGCCCATGACCTCCTCGTGATCGCGGACGACATCTACACGGCGTTCAGTTTCTCGGAAAAGTTCGTACCATTCGCATCGCTGCCCGGGATGCGCGAGCGCACGATAACCATCAACTCGTTCTCAAAGAACTTCACCATGACCGGCTGGCGCGTCGGGAACATAATCGCCCCTCCTGACGTTGTGAGGACCGTGCAGCGCATAAACGAGAACGTCGTCTTCACCGCCCCGTCGATCTCACAGCGCGCGGCGATATACGCCCTCAGGATGCGCGATGAAATACAGCCGCCACTCGTGGAGGAATACCGTAAGAGAGCGTACTACGCCGCGGAGAGGATAAATAAAGTAAAAGGGCTCTCGGTCCTTTACCCTCCGAAAGGCACCTTCTATCTGTTCCCGAACGTGAAAGCCACCGGCCTCTCGAGCGAGGAAGCCGCGGATAAGATCCTTAAAGAAGCGCACGTCCTGACTCTCCCGGGAAATGCATTCGGCGCATGCGGCGAGGGATACCTCAGGCTGGCGCTGACGTGCGGTATCGACAAACTCTGCGAGGCGTTCGACAGGATCGAAACAGCAGACCCGTTCTCATGAGGTCCACGGCCCGCCGTCGTCAGCACGATGGCGAGCCGAATCGATCGCAGGATCATACTGTCGCACAGTCACATGCTATATTGATATACTGTATCAGTTGATCGCTTATTTCACCTAAATAATAAACCGAGGTCAGTTCATACTGTGCATTCAGCGATGATGCATAATTAAGCACAGTATCTGCCATACTGCCTTCATTGATCAGGAGGACCGGCCCGCAGTTTTCTCCATACGTCAGCCCTCCCATGAGCATACTGCTGATGAGCCCGTCAGGATAATTCTTGTCAAATCCGGAAACAAAACCTACTTTCCCGCAACATGGATCCTCGTGATACGGCAAAGCAGGATCATCAGTATTTGTCGGGACGAAAGCGCGGCTTATCTCCAGAGCCGTAGAATACCTGTTTGAACCTGCAAATCGCCTAACATTATCGGTCCGGAGACCAGCTGACGTAAGTCGTCCGGTCGGGATGACACCTTCTCCACCGGCAACGTAAACTTGATCGAACTCTTTCATCAGCCCGCTCGTTTTACTGTCTAGCGCGTAATTATTGACAAGCAGCAGCGGTATGTTGAACCGGTATGACCAAGGAGAAAAAGACAAAGCATCCGCAGGGGTCGTTCCTGTAGCCAGAACGCAGCGATCAGTCGTGAACAAGCCTTCTTTAAGGCCATTTCCACATACAAGCGCAGCGGTTTCATATCTGTTTTTACCGACAATAGTCGTGTCGTCGATAGTTTCCACACCGCAGCTGCGCAGCGAATCTTTCACAGCCCTGGTGAATCCGCCTCCGATGAAAGTGACTTTCTTAACACTGCCTTTCCAATAATCCACAAGAAGAGATCTGATATCTTCAGGTAATGAAGTATACGTCGTCATCAGCAGCGGGCAGTTTTTTGCTCCCGCATATGCAGAAGCCGAAAGTGCGTCCGGGAAATCGTTGCTGTTACCATGATGACTTCATCTGCTCCTTCAGGGAAGGATATCGCCGCGGTAAAAGCGCACGTCGCATATCGATTCTTCCCCGTTACCTGATAACCCGGCTTGCATATCCTCAGTTTGGCTGAAAGTCCGATATAGACAGGAGCCTTGAATTGATAGTAGTAATTGAGGGTCGTCTCGCCTTCGGAAACTCCCCTGACAAGATCACCTTTGATCTCCGCTATCTGAGAGTCTCCCGTTTCCCATAAATAATCGCCTTCAAGAGCGAGGAACTGCGATTCAGGCCAGGCGTTCTGCAGAAGCACATGCAATATGTTTTTCTTATATTCGTACTCGACAAAGAGAGGCTGGCGCAAAGTTCCGTTGACGTATTCGTTATAATAACCCACGGCATCTGGTGTTATTTTAATATGCATTTTCTTGTCGGAATCTGCCGCATAGGTATTTTGTATGCTGCTCGCATCATAACCCAGTTCCATCACCCAGTAGCAGTTTCCGTTAACGACAGCGCATCCGATGCCGATCGTCTTGAAATTGCCAAGCATGTTAAGACGATGCCCCTGCATGCCAAAGCCTTCGTTCTCCTCTTTCCACATATCAAAAACTTTCTGCATGTTCGGAGTGCCATACATGCCAGCGATATTCTCCGCGCTTGAGGTCGTACCGTCAGACGCTTTGCATGAATTGAAGGACCCGTTGCCGTACCCGCTGGCGCACGGACGCACATGATCAAACGAATAAGCGATCTCCGCCGCTCTCTGCATCGCTATCTGCTCAAGGCCATAGTCATATTTGAGCGCGGGTTTCTTAATATTAGTCTTTTTGGTAGACTCGGATTCCCAATACCAGGCGCTGCCACTTGTCCTGAAATTATTGACGAGGTCAAGCATTTTACGAGCCTCGGTCTGACCGTATTTTACGGTGACCGGAACATCGTAGAGGATGGCATAGTTCCCTTCGTCATCTTCAGACAGATATGACGGCAGTTTAGATAATACCGCAGAATTGTCGGGATCAAAAGCGTCGGAGGCTATATATTCCAGACTATTCGGGAAATTGATCTCATTAAGAACTTTGCATTTGTAAAATGTGCCACTCAGAATATATTTATATCCTTCAGGGAGAGAAACTGATGTCAAATTAATGCAATACGAGAATGTGCCCTCCCGGAGTCCCTTTATGCCTTCCTCAATAACTATTTTTTTGATCTTATCTTCGTAACCGCTCCAGGGAGCAGTCTCAAATGAAGTATATTCTCCGCTGCCGCTTAATATCAAAGTCCCGTCGTCATCAAGTTTCCAAGTGATCGTCGTACTGAGGTCTCCTGAATTTCCTTTCCCTTCAGATGGAGCCCTGTATAACGGAGAAGCCATATGAGCAGTGTTATTCTCCTGATCTGTTGTTTCGCCGAGAGATACGGCTTCTCCGGTTATCGCTCCGGGTTCGTCTTCATCAGGCTCGGACGATACCTCATTATTGAGGATAACGGAAACTGTGTTACGTTTAGTGTCTTCGTCTGCGGTTTCGGATCCCGCAGCTGCCGGTATCATACTGATTGAAACCAGGCAAAAGCATAGAGTCAGGATCAGCAGATCTCTGCCATATTTTTTCGGATCACGTTAAACCTCCTTGAAAAATAAAGATCACAACAATTTCTCATCATTTTCTAATCTCGTTGTAATAATCATACAGTTCATGATATTCGGAATCAATTGATTTTAATGTATACATTTAAATATAAAAGCCCTCTTTGAGAAATCATCAAAGAGGGCTGCAAGAAACAGTTAATAGTTTACTTTTGCTTACTGGTATTTTTCCGCCAGGATGCGCGCTACGTAAACGCCGCTGGCGCTGGCCTGGGAGAGCGAATGCGTCACGCCGGATCCGTCCCCGAGCGCGTACAATCTTGGAACCGCTGTCTCGAGGTTCTCGTTCACTTCCACCTTGGAATTATAGAACTTCACCTCTACGCCGTAGAGAAGCGTATCCTCGTTCGCGGTGCCCGGCGCGATCTCGTCCAGCGCGTAGATCATCTCGATGATATCGTCAAGCTGGCGCTTAGGGATGACCAGCGACAGGTCGCCCGGCGTGGCCGCGAGGGTCGGCTTGGTGAAACACTTTTCCATGCGGCGCTCACTGCTGCGCCTGCCCTTTACCAGGTCGCCGAAGCGCTGCATCAGGACGCCTCCGCCCAGCATGTTCGAGAGACGGGCGATAGACTCGCCGTACTCGTTGCTGTCGCGGAAAGGCTCTGTGAATTTATTCGATACGAGGAGCGCGAAGTTCGTGTTCTCGGTGCGCAGGTTTTCGTCAGCATAACTGTGGCCGTTCACCGTTACTATGCCGTTCGTGTTCTCGGATACGACCTCGCCGTACGGGTTCATGCAGAACGTGCGGACCAGATCGTTATACTGCTCGGTCTTATACACGATCTTGCTCTCGTAGACTTCGTCAGTTATGTGTTTGAAGACCTCCGCGGGAAGTTCGACGCGGACTCCGATGTCGACGCGGTTTTTCTTTTGTTCGATGCCGAATTCGTCGCAGACCTTGCTGATCCACTTCGAACCGGAGCGCCCGGGAGCCAGGACCAGATCCTTGCAGACGTACTCCTCGTCTTTCGTGTGGACATGAAACAGGCCGTCCCCGTCTCGCGTCACGCTTTCCGCCTCGGTGTAAAAGAGCATGTCGATGCGGTCTTTTATGTAATCGTAGATGCGGCCGAGGATCTCAACGTTGCGGTCGGTGCCCAGATGGCGGACTTTTGCCTCCAGCAGGTGCAGATCGTGCTGCAGGCAGACGGTCTTAAGCTCGCTCGTCGCGGTGGAATAGAGCTTCGCCTCGCTTCCGCCCAGGGAACAAAGCACGCTGTCGACGTATTCCATCAACTCCATGGCCTTTGCTTCTCCGATGTACTGGTGAAGGTCGCCGCCAAACTGGGTGGTGATGTTGTATTTTCCGTCGGAAAGCGTCCCTGCGCCGCCGTAGCCGTTCATGATGTGGCAAGGGTTGCAGCGGATGCATGACTTCACTTTGCCCTCTTTGATCGGGCATTTACGCTTTTCCAGCGGTGCGCCACGATCGATCATGAGGATCCTGGCGTTGTTATTGATTTTCGTGAGCTCGTAGGCCATGAAGACGCCTGAGGCGCCCGCGCCCGTTATGACTATGTCGTATTCTCTCATCTCTATACTCCAATGTTGTGCTTTGGCGCAATCTGATATGGCAGCAGCGCTTCGCAGACAATAAAACGACCTCATCTTCAGGAGATGAGGCCATAGGATCTCCGGTCAGGGCGGCGGCTACTCTTCGTCCTCGCTGTCCATTATCGAGTCGAACTCTTCAACGACCTTCGCGAACAAGTCATCGTCCTCGATGTCGGAAAGTTCGAAGTCGCCGTTATCAAGTTCTTTATATCCGTAGATGTAGACGTCATCGGTATCGTCGTGAGGGATGAGTGCGATGTACTCGTTATCCGCGTAGTCGAAGATGCCCATGATCTCGCATTCTACGGTCGCTCCGTCCTCGAATTCCAGAGTGATGATGTCGACGTCCTCTTCCTGAAGAGCCGTCTGTTTGTTTTCTGCCATTTCGTACCTCCGATGTAAGGTCAGGTCATAAGGTTGATTCTTACTCAAATAATATAACATTTAAGCAGGAAAAAGGCAATATTATGCGGCTTCTTTGTATCGAAGCGCTACGTATCGAGCCGCTTTTTTGTTGATCAAACTCCTGCCGCCGAGCACATAGCAGAATGAAACCGAATGTTCACCCGCAGCTTTTCCTACCAGATGATATTTGTCCGGATCGTTGTCGCAGAGGAGCATCGGATCATTTTGCTGCGCCGCAAAAGGACCTCCGCAAAGTCCGTCAGGGAAATTGTTCCCATAAGCCAGAACAGCCTCAGGCTCCGTATCGTCTGCGAATTCCTCCATGATCGCACAAGACGTTCCATATCGATTTCCTGTGGTAACTCCGATGCAGAGGCGCTTGACCGATTTCATCATATTTGACAGATACTGCTCTATCCCGGTGCTTATGACACCTGCTCCGCCAACAAGGTATGAATCGAAACTGCTGTGAGACTTCAGAAACTCATCCTGCGCATCTGATAGTTCGCCTGAAATAAGAAGCATTGGTGCGCCGACCCATGATGCGGACATCGCGTCAGCAAAATAATCCCCGTTGCAGATGAGCAATCTGTTATCTGTATCGAGATATCCGAGTTGTTCCATCTCGTTAAGTATCTTCAGATTTGTTTCGTATCTGTTTGCCCCGAACAGGCGGATCACCTTATATCCCAGTTTTGAAAGGTTCGTTTCAAAACGATGCGAAATTATCGTTTCTCCTCCTAAGATATAGATATTGGATCCGGCTTCAACAAGATCCTGCACAGCGGAAAGCGTCTTTTTTTCGGTGTCCGGATACGTTTTAGTCAGTAAGACCGGACATCCAAGTTTGATCGCAAGAGGACCTCCCGAAAGCGCATCGGGAAAATTTTCTCCCGATGCAATTACGAGTGCCGGGAACTTGCTGCCGTCCTCGCGAAGTTTCAAGGACTCTCTCGCGATCAGTTCAGATGTTTCGTATCGGTTGAGTCCGTAAATACGTTGGAAATAACTCTCTGGGACTTCTTCAGGTTCAAGGTTTGCCGGAAGGTAGTGGTATACTTCGACAGATAATACATAATCGCCGCCTGCATACAGTTTATTTCCATTAACCGAATATCCCCAGCTGGAAACGCGAACTCTGTTGCCATAATTTCCCTCTGCTGTATAGAGTGCATCTTCATTTCGCTCCAGAACACAGAACCAATGCTGCCAGGTACTCCCGGAATATGATTTATATGTATAATGAACGATATCTCCGGAGCGAATGTCAGAAGGATTGGTGGAGTCGGGATATCCAATCGAACTGCCAAACACATATTTAGCAAAATCAGTGGTGTAAGCGCAGCACCCAATCGAGTATCCGCCGAGTTTCGGCGTCTGGTAGTCACCCCACGAAGTTCCAGACCGCCACCGGCTGTCATTTATGAATTCTTCGTATTTAGCAGCATATTCACTGAATGACGAATATTTTACTGCGGCACTGGCCTCGCCGGCGGGGAGGATTGCAATTGACGCGGCAATTATGACAAATGAAAGTAATAATGCCGGAATAGTTCTTATGTGGCGAATGGTTACCTCTCTTTTCATTCATAGTTGTTTTAGCCTAACTGAAAAAATATCATCATAATTATAACATACTTTCAGTAAAAGCAAAGCGACTCAATCGAAAAGAGGCGTAGAGAAATATCGCTCGGCGGTGTCCGGAAGGACCGTGACGACCGTCTTACCAGGCCCGAGTTTCTTCGCGAGCTTAATGGCAGCGGCGACGTTCGTGCCGCTGGAGATGCCGCACATGATACCTTCTTCGGAGGCCAGGCGTTTAGCGGTGCTGAGGGCTTCTTCATCCTGAACGATATAGATGTCGCTGTAGATGTTTCTATCGAGAATAGACGGTATCAGCCCGTCTCCGATGCCCATCTGGATATGGGTCCCGATAGAACCACCGGAAAGTATCGCAGCATGCGCTGGCTCGACCGCCCATATCTCGATATGGGGATTATATTTCTTCAATGTCTGTCCTATGCCCGTAATAGTGCCGCCCGTTCCGATGCCTGAGCAGAATCCGTGTATCGGCTTGTTCGCGTCCTCGATGATCTCCATCGCGGTCACGTCGCGCTGGACCTGAGGATTAGCGGGATTCTCGAACTGCTGCGGGATGAATACGTGATCCGGGTCGTCAGCTTTCAGTTTATTCGCCGTCGCGACGCACTCTCTGATGCAGTCTCCGATGTTTCCCGCATCGTGAACAGTTACAACTTCAGCCCCGTACTGCTTAACGAGTTTACTGCGCTCAGCGCTGACGGAATCCGGCATGACGATTATCGTCCTGTATCCTCTGACCGCCCCGACGAGAGCAAGGCCGATGCCCTGGTTCCCGCTCGTAGGTTCCACTATGATGCTGTCCTTTTTCAGAATACCGCGCTTTTCCGCGTCGAGCAGCATATTATACGCCGTTCTTGTTTTGATCGATCCTCCCACATTAAGTCCCTCGAACTTGACGAGGATCTCAGCTGAATCCGGTTCCGGCAGCTTATTTAATTTAATGAGCGGTGTGTGCCCCATCGCTTCCAGTATGTTTTTATATATCATTAGTCCTCCTTAAAAAGTCTCCGCGCCTGCGGGGACTGTTTACACCACTTAATACTACCCTGCAATAACAATGTTGAAACTTACCACAAAATAGCTTTGAATTTTTTGTGTGAATTGAAAAAAGTGACCCGATAATGGGTCACTCTACGGATTGGTCGGGATGACAGGATTTGAACCTGCGGCCTTTGCGTCCCGAACGCAACGCTCTACCAAACTGAGCCACATCCCGAAAACCAGGACAGGCCGCAGCAGCAAGCCTGTCCTGATATGGTGCGGTCAAAGGGACTTGAACCCCCATGAGTCTCCTCACACGGACCTGAACCGTGCGCGTCTGCCAATTCCGCCATGACCGCATATTTTTGTCACGTGTTATATTATACACAATTCGCGTGAATTGGCAAGGAAAAAAGTATCAAATTCGGTCTCTGAGCAAAAACGTCATCAGACGATATGCGGCCGGAATTCTTCAGAGTTTCAGGAAATAGGCCCTGCATACCCCTTATAGGAAGAATAACCAGCCGAACGTGATTTTGAACTGATTACAAGGTAGTACGAAATCGCGATCGGCACCCAGTAATATGAAAACGCAATGAAATCGCTCGGGGCGTTGTTCGCAATCACAAAAATGGCATCCATCGCAATCAGTACCAGATATTTTTCATTATTAGACCTCAAAAATAATTTTATGAGCCTTACAAAGATATACAGACAGATCACCAGGAAAGCAGCCGAGATTATCACTCCGTAATTGCTCAGCAATTCTATCCAGAAACTGTGCGGATTCGGGATCAGCTGCGGTTCCTCATTCTGCAGATACTTTTCAACTCCGCTCGGGCCGAACCCAAGTCCGTATGTTTCACGGAACATCCCACGCAGTGATTCGCCATACAGGCTGAGACGCATAAACATAGAGCCGTGGCCGGCATTAGCGTTTGAGACCTGTACCTTCACCTGCGAAGAAAATCTCTCCTCTCTCTGCATGACAGCAATCAAGCCGGGTTCCATATCGATTTTCAGTATTTTGTAAACCAATGAGATCAACAGGTTGAAGATCTGATTGGCAAAGAGATACGCCGCGACGAACCAGGCTGCTCCGGCAGCCCAGAACTGCCATTTCGGTTTCATTATTATGAAGTATAGAAGCAGCCCGATGACTTCGGCGAGCAGACATATCCACGCGTCGTCGCGCAATAATGTCAGTATCATAAGAGTAAGCACGAAGCCACACCGGAGATTTTTCCGGTAGAATAATTTTTGTTCGGAAAGAACACAGGTGAAAAAATCACCAGGAGTGCACACAGATCATTCGGGTTGTAGAAAAATCCGCTCGACTCGAAGCGCATCATTTCAACAGAGAGATTTGAAACATCCGTGGAGAAATTGGAGCGTGGATCTGTAAGCATGGAAAACGGGAAATGCCATCCCGTGGAAAATTCTATGAGCGAGATCACCATTACCACAAGCATCGATATACGTATCGCCTGCAGCATGGGCTCAACGTTCCTGGTACAAAGAAGCAGTTCCACTATGCAGAAAACGCCTGCGAAGCAGAGAGCCAGCCGGACAGCCTCTTTCATTCCCTCCTTATATTGAAAATGCGTGTTCAGGTAAAGAGATACCATCGCATATACTAACCAGACGAGCAGAAAAATATATAGGATCATCTCCGGCCTTAAACGGACGGAAAATTCGCGCCGTATGATTTTCCGTATAAGCAGCGCCAGAAACAAGCAGGGAATGAACGTGCGGAACAGCGTGGCTGACACTCCCATAATTTTGATGCTGCCGGGCCACAAGTCACCGAAGAAAAGATAAATACTCAGCACGGAAAGCACAGTTAGCAACAAATCTTTCCGGCTGTGCTTTGTTTGAAGCATCACCATTTTTCTAAAAAACACTCCCTGTCAGAACCTGACAACAATACATCATGAATGACGGTTTTCATAATATTACAATATTATAGACAATTTTCATGTATATCATATACGTCGTTTAGTGCCAATATCAGCATCATTTTCTGCGGGCAGAGCAAGTACATTGGCGAATCACCCGATAAGCGGCAAATTGAAACTGCATTCGAATTGGCTCGTTTTTTTTCTGTTCTTATGGTAGAATTAAAAAGTTGAATTTGCAATTAACGCTGGAAAATCGTTGCCGATTTATAGGAAAACAGTTTTCATGAATACTGCCATTGACCAGATAATCAAACTTAACGAAAGGCTGGGGCTCAGGGTCACTTCCTTTCTCTCATCTCTTATCTTTTCATCAGCTTTCATTTATTGGATACTGCGTCCGGCACTTTCATTACAATATCTGGGCTACTTTTTTATTGTCGCCGTCTCACTGGCAGCCATGCTGAGCATCTCACAAAAACCTGCAGTGGAAAAACCGAACAAAATGATCCTGCTCTGCCTCTTGCTGCTGGGCTTCTTCTATTTCGTTGCTGCTGTAAGATTCAGAGAAACAGGCAAACTGTACAGAAGCCTGTCGTTTGCGGTATTTGTGCCTCTTATCATGTACCTGCTATCCGGAAAAGACAGCCGTGCGCGTTTTATTGACGCTTTTGCCAACGGAAGTATCGTAGGCCTCATATTCCTTTCCGTCGCATCTGCTTTTAAAGCTCCGATTTTTGATACGCAATACTCATCAATATTACTGAATCCGAATTACCTCGCAGCGACTGTGAGTGTGTTCTACGTGTGTTTGATATATAAACTGTTTACGTCCCTTTTTTCATTAAGCAAGCCGCGGGTGGCCATGCTTTCAGTCTGCATCGGCATCTCCCTGACTTTGATAATACTGTCAGAGTCGCGTACCGGATTATTATGTGTCGCCGCTTCTTCAATCGCCGCATTGATCGTTCAAATTTCCGGTTCAAAAAGGAAAAACAAGATAAGGAAATTATTCAAATATTTGATTGCTGTCGCATTGATCAGCATCATAGTCATCCCTTGCTACCATAAAACCATAAGTTTTGTGAGTTCCAAAATAATTACATTCGATGCGGATAAAACAGGCCAAGCGTCTTTTTTCACCATGGAATCCTATGAAACGGTAGATGCCGAAGATTTAGGAAAAAACAAAAATTCCGATGCAACTTTCTCAGAATCGCTTCATTCCGCCATAAAACGATCGGGGAAAGGCATCGATGAGGATACGACCGATATCAGTACGGGCAGATTCGGTATCTGGAAGTCATGCATCGATTCGCTGAACTTGCGTGGACATTCCGACAGCGAAAAGTTTTACGCTCCTTACAGAGACGCTTATATCAATGATACTCATAACATGTTTCTTGCTGTGGGGTTCGGCGCCGGGTATCCTGCTATGATTGCACTTATTGCATATATGATATGCTGCTTCATGCTTTATTTCCGTACGATGAGGTCGTTCTTACGCGTGGGAAAATTTGACAGGGCTGCTTTCTTCTTTCTGGTCTTTTCGCCTGTCTTCTTCATCGAGGGGATGCTGTCCGATTCGTTTTTACCTACCCTTTCGATCGTAGGCGTTCCGTTCTGGTTCAACGTTCCTCTGAGCAGAGAGTATTAAATCGGGTGCACGTCATGTTTGATCTTCCTAAAATCGATAAAAAAGGCGCCGCAAAAAAACTCTTTTCAACCGGTTTTTTCCATGTTTTCGGTTCGAATGTAATAAACTACCTGCTTGCTTTTTTCTGCAGCGTTTTTGTCATCGCCATCGTTTCAAAGAACGAATACGGCGTATATTCAACGGCTCTTAACCGACTGTCCTTCTTCACTCTCGCCTCAGCCCTCGGTTTGATCTCCGGGGTCCTTCAGGTCGGAAGTGAAAACGCGAAGAACCCTGCCGTTAATTTGGAAGTCTATCAATTCGGTCTGAGCCGTGGAGCGGCGTTCAATTTGATCCTCGGTGGCGCGATCCTGGTTTGCTCTTTCTTCATTCCTGAGAAGATCCAGGGATCAAACCATTACCTTGCGATGCTTTCATTCATTCCTTTCGTCGAATGCATCAATGGGTTTCAAAAGGTGTATTTTCGAACGACGTTAAATAACAAAGCGTTCGCTTATCTGAATACGACAAGTTCCGTTCTCCTGGTGATCTGCTCCGTCGTCGGTGCATATTTATGGAAAATACCGGGGCTGATCATAGGCAGATACGTTGCAGCCCTGCTCACTGATCTGGCCGGCAGTCTGGTATTCAAAGCCCCGTTAGGACTGACCTTCAGACGCTGTGAGAAAAAAATGAAAGACCTCATCATGAAGATATCCCTTGTTTCCATGATGAACAACGGGATTTCCTCGCTACTTTCGATATTTGACATTTTCGTAATAAGCGAAGTCATCGCAGATGAGGCTGTCGTCGCAGAGTATAAAGCAGCGATAATGATACCTACCGCTGCGTCTTTTGTCACACAGGCAGTCATCACATACGTCTATCCGTATTTTTCACTTAACAGGAACAACAAATCCTGGGTCAAGACCCGCTTCAAACAGGTCATACTGATCATGGGCGCCGTAAACCTCGTCATAAGCCTGATATTGTTTATTTTCGCTCCGTTCATAGTAAAACTCTTTTTCGGGGAAAGATATATGGGATCAGTCGGTATATTCCGCATCTCGTCAATCAACGTATTTTTCCTTGGAACATTCAGGATGATACCGGGCAACCTGCTCGTGACCCAGCGTAAACTGCGGTATAACTTTTTCGTTACGCTTGCGTCGGGAGTGCTTAACGTGATCTCCAACTACGTACTTGTGTCAAGGATCGGCGCGATCGGTGCGGCGTGGACTACTTTGATAATAACTATGTTTTCCGGGTTCATGTTCATGACGTACTTCGTACATGTCATAAATGCATTGCCTGATACGGAGGCAGAGAATGAAGATACTGATAACAGGTAACGCCGCTTCTATATTCATCAAGGTACTCGTTAAAAACTGCCTGCTTCCGGAAAACGATGTGACTTTGATCCGCCTTTCGGATGATGATTCCTGCGATTATTACAGAAATCTCGGATGCAAAGTCCTCACAGTAGATCCTCCATTGCTTGCCCGCATCCCGAAGATAAGAAGTTTCGCCTTGAGATCGCTCACTCGCAGACAAACGAAATACGGAGATTATGACGTCATCCATGTCATGCAGATGACACGCGACGGATACCGCTCCGTCAGCTTCGCGAACAGAAATAATGCTCGATATATCATCACGTATTTCGGAAGTGATCTGCTGAGGGAGGAAAACGATTTTCTCCTTGATCAGCGTCAGGCACTTGATAAGACAGCTTTCATAACTGTCCCATCTGTAATAATGGAAACCAGATTCCATCAGGTTTTCGGCTCCGAATACGATGGAAAACTCCGCCGGATCGTTCTCGAAACGGATATATTGAAGAGGATGTCTGATGTCTGCAAAGCGGAAGGGAATAGGGTCATCGCCAATTCAAAGGAATACTACGGACTTAACGAATCAGACGTTACTATAGCTATTGGTTATAATGCGTTCCCAGCTCAAAACCACATACCGGTCATCCGAGCTCTTTCCGCAAGTGATTTAAAAAATAACAGAAACATCGTCCTGCTCCTTCAACTGACTTACGGCGCCCCGTCCCCGGATTATACGGCCGAGGTCGAAAATGCTCTAAGGCAAAGCGGTTTCAGGTATAAAATTTTTACGGATTTCATGGATCCCTATGACAGCCTGCGTTTTAGATACGCTGCCGATATAATGATACATTCACAGCGTACAGACGCTTTTTCAGCATCGGTCAGAGAGCATCTCGCAGCCGACACGCTCGTGATAAACTTTAGCGGCATCAATTACGAAGAATATAAAAAAGCAAGCGTCTTCTATGAAGAATTTGACTCCATAGATGAGATACCTGCTATTATACAGCGGCATATAGCGGAAGGGAAAATCCGCCCTGAGAATTATTCTAAGATGATGAGTCTCTTTCCTTTTGAGAAATATGTTGAAGGCTGGCGCGATATTTATCGGCAGGCGTTCACTTCTTGAACTTCCAGTAGAGGTAGTTCAGTACCTTGTACGATAATGTCGTATCTTCCACTTTATAATCGCTGTGCTGATGCGGCTCTGAATTCATCATCTCTTCAAACTCGGCATCTGTTATGCCGAGAGTTTTCTTTATGAAGGATATGTACTCATTCATGAGGCTTTCGTCGTAAAGCGGTTCCGAAAGTTCCTTAAGAGCTTCTTCACGTGTCATCTGGCCGCTCACGATCATGCTGGACAGATGCGCTTCTCTCTTATCGGTTCCGAATTTTTTAGGGATCCAGTAGACCTGAACGAAGGCGGTGAGGATATTTTCGAGATGTTTCCTTCCATAGTATTCGAATCCGCAGAAGTCAGCCAGCTCATTAAACGCGCGGTCGCGATTGTAGTCTATGTAATTCAACGGCCTCGGGCTCTTGATCCCCAGAACTTTGTCATTGATCTGCTTTTGAGCAGAAGAGATGAATTTCAGTTTGTCTACTGGTTCAGGATCAAAACGCTTTGCTATATCCTTAATGTTTACCACATCGCTGGCGCTGTGGGTGTTCTCCTGAATAACTATTGACTCCAGAGCAAAATTCCCTCCGGACAGGAAATATTTGATTTTCTCCTCTTTCATTTTGTCGTACAGGAAAGCAAAGAGGATATCGTCCTGAGGGGCGGCAAGGTTTGGGACTCCGGCTTTCATATACGCTTTTATCAGTGCGTTGTACTGCTTCGCGTCCGGTTTGATCACTTCAAATTGAAATCCTGTCTTATCGATCAACTTGCGGATATTAGACTTGGATATCTCTGTGTCAAACCCGTCGTCAATGTGTATGGCAAGGACCCTGAGCCCCCATTTGTATCCAAGGTAAGCGAGGTATGATGAGTCAAGGCCGCCTGAGATACCCATGATGCAGTCATATTTCTTTCCTTTTCCTTCGTTTTTTACTTTGGAAAGCAGATTCTCGAGTTTCCTTCGGCCTTCTTCGTTAGGAAAATAGGTCTTCTCCATTTCCTTATAGGCCTGATTGCAGTAATTGCAATGACCTTCCGCATCAAAAGAAATGGATGGCGCATTTTTGCTGTCCATGATGCATCTGGTGCATCTTCTGAAATCATGAGCGTTTTCAGTATGGGTGGTTTTTGTCGTCATCTTTTATCATCGTCGAAAATGCGTCTGTCAATTTGACGGATTCATTTTCCCAGCACAGTTCCTCCGCCGCATGTGCGATATTTCGTTTGTATTTCAAGTAATTATCTTTATCGGATCTCATCTGATGCACTACCCGATCGATATCGTTTTGATCATCATATGAGCATGTAAGTCCGACCCCGTACGAATCAACGATTTTCTTCATCTCAGGCAGAGATGAAGCGATGACGGGTGTGCATGCCTGAATGCTTTCAAAAAGTTTATTCGGCAAAGCAAGCCTGTAGCTTTCCGTAACCGGTTCGATTATCATCATGCTTGCGTCCGCAGCGCCGATATATTTCACGAGTTCTGTATTGGGAACTGCATCATGCCAGTATATCCTGTCAGAGACACCCTCCTTCGCTGCCAGTGAAACAAGTGAGTCCTTATATCCGTCTGAACTCTCATTGCCGACTATTGCAAGCCTGAGAGAAATGTCGCTCTTTAAGCACGTGATCGTTTTCTCCAGGCCTCTGCCTTTGCAAAGAATCCCGTGATACATGAGGAAAAAACCAGAGCCGACCGTTTTCTCAAATTCGTCCCTTATTTCTGATGAGGCGGCTGTATCCTTCGCAGCTTTGAGAGGAATATTCCTTATTGCAAGGGGCAGTGAGTTCAAGGCATAGTAGTCCTTATACGCTTCAGCTACTCCGGAGTTGACGACGATCATAAGATTGCATTTTTTGATCAATTTTTTTTCGAGCATGCAGACTACTTTAATCTGCATGGAAGATCTGACCGTATTGCGGGCTGGCTCAAACTCGTGAGCGTCATATATGAGAAAAGGTTTCTTCCCGGACTTGATCCTACGGGCATAAAGATACGCAATCAACATTCCAACAACGTCATGCCCTGAAATGACGTCAGGTTCAAGATCTGAGACATGATCTCTCCATAAGCGGATCGCCTTTATCTTATCCGTTAATGAAGACCCGCCGAATTTAGTGCCATATCTGTAGACGTCAAAGCCATGCACGATGTCGTGTCTGCCGCAGTCACCCGGATCGCCTTTTGCCATAACGAGAACTTCGGCACCGTTATTTTCATATGTGCTGAGTTCCCGTTCGTCACGGCTTTCATTCTCCCATTTATTGACACAGATTTTAAGTACTCTCATATAAGTATCCGAGTTAAAATTCGCCTTCCATATCCGTGCTGGCAAAATTATCAAGTGGCAGTTTCACCGGCATCCCGGTCTTCTGGCTCTTGTAGATAGCCAGGACCACTTCCAGCGCGTTGCGGCCGGCGACCGCATCGACGTAAGGCTTCCTGTCGTTCTCGATCGCGCCGATGACGTCCGCAAAAAGGCTTGTATGACCGTTGCCATAGACGTTGCTGGTCTGCTCTTTCAAGCCTTTATTCTTGCCATCAGCTTCGGTTTCGTCGGCAAACTGCCACACGTCGATGTTGTTGGTGGATGTTCCGCCGATCTTGACCGTTCCTTTTTCTCCAAAGATATAGAGAGTCTCTTCCAGATTCTTCGAATAGACGTTTGTAGTTCCTTCGACGGTGCAGATCGCGCCGTTCTTGAATTTAATGACTGCCATACCGACGTCTTCCGCCTCGAGATAGTTATGGAACTGCTGGCGTGTCTGACCGTACACTTCTTCGATATCGTCGCCGAACATCCATCTGAGGAGGTCGATGCCGTGGATGCACTGATTCATGAGGCATCCGCCGTCCTGGGCCCAGGTGCCTCTCCAAGGAGCCTGATCGTAATAGTCTTTATTGCGGTTCCATCTTACATTGATCGATCCGTGAGAAAGTCTTCCGAAGCGGCCCGCCTCGAGAGCCTTGCGCGCTTCCTGGACAGCCACGTTGAAGCGGTTCTGATGGCATGCGCTGACCTTTACATGCATTTTTTCAGCGTGCTCGATGATCTTATCAGCGTCGGCGATGCTCATCGCGATCGGTTTCTCGATGATGCAGTTCACGCCTTTGTCGATACAGTTAAGAGCGATCTCAGCGTGTATCCCGCTCTCGGTAGCGATAGATACCAGCGTCGGCTGCTCTTTTTCGATCATTTCCTTATAGTCCGTATATCTGTGGATCGACTCGTCTTTTTCGAGTCCATATTTTGCGAGCAGCTGCTCCATCTTCTCAGGGAGTATGTCGCAGACCGCGACGATCTCGAGTTTATTGTTCAGCGCCGCCTTGATATGATTGACCGCGATCCTGCCGCAGCCGATGAGAGCGTATTTCATTGATCTCCTCCGATTTATTTCTCAACAAGTCCGTCTTCGGTTTCCGTATATTTTCGTCCGCAGTGAGGGCAGACCAGCGAGTCCGGAAGTACTGATCCACATTCGCAGACCCATCCTATCCTCTTGGCGGGTACGCCCGCCATGAGCGCATGCCTTTTTACGTTTTTCGTGACGACAGCACCTGCGGCTACCATGGCCCACTCGCCGATTTCATGACCGCACACTATCGTTGCGTTCGCGCCGATGGTAGCCCCGGTATGAAGGACTGTAGGGAGATACCCGGCGTGTCCCTTAGGGTACTTAGCCCTCGGTGTCAGATCATTCGTAAAAACCATCGAAGGGCCGCAGAATACATAATCCTCCATCCGGACTCCCTCGTATATCGAAACGTTATTCTGGACCTTGCACCCGTTTCCTATCGTGACATTGTTGGATACGTTGACGTTCTGGCCGAATGAGCAATTTTCGCCGATGCGGGCGCCTGACTGAATATGGCAGAAATGCCATATCTTCGTTCCTTTGCCGATCACGACGTCATCGTCTATATAACTCGATTCATGAACAAAATAATCCGTCATTAAAGTACCTCGACGTTTTCTCCGGTCTTTGCTCCCGCCATTGCGTTTTTAGCATCAAAAACCGCCTGCGCGTTATCCGCTATCATTTGATAATCCACGTTCGTGTGCGCAGTAGCAATAAAAATCAGATCGTAGCTTCTTATGATCTCAGGATCGATCTTTTCGATTCCAGTAAACGTCTCTCCCTTGTATCTGAATTTAGGGATATACGGATCGTAGAAGTCCGTCTTTGCTCCGGTCTCGCGCAGGATCTTGATGACCCTGATGGCAGGGCTCTCACGGTAATCGTCGATATCCGCCTTATATGCCACTCCGAGGACGAGGACCTTCGAGCCGTTCATGGCCTTTTTCTGCCTGTTCAGGAGTGCAGCCGCGCGGTCTACGCAGTATTCAGGCATTTTGTCGTTGATGATCATCGAAGATTCGATCATCGTCGTATGTACTCCGTATTCCCTTGCCTTCCATGTGAGATAGTACGGGTCCAGAGGGATGCAGTGCCCGCCGAGTCCCGGACCCGGATAGAACGCCTGGAATCCGTATGGCTTTGTTTTGGCGGCGTCTACAACTTCCCAGAGGCTGATGCCCATTTTATTGCACAGGATCGCCAATTCGTTTACGAGCCCGATGTTGATGTTCCTGTATGTGTTTTCGAGGATCTTCTCCATCTCCGCTACGGCAGGAGAAGAGACTTCGTAGATTTCGCTGTCAAGTACAGCGCGGTACATACTGGCGATCACTTCCGTTGCGTCTTTCCCGATGCCACCTACGACTTTAGGCGTGTTCTTCGTCTTATAGTATTTGTTGCCCGGGTCGACGCGCTCAGGTGAAAATCCGAGATAGAAGTCCTCTCCGCACTTGAGCCCTGAACCTTCCTCGAGAATGGGCTTTATGAGTTCCTCCGTCGTTCCCGGATAAGTAGTGGACTCGAGCACGACCATAGTATCTTTCGTCAGGTGCTTGGATATTGAGATCGTGGAATCGCGCACGTAGCTTATATCCGGCTGCTGGTGATCGTCAAGAGGTGTAGGAACGCAGATCGCGATGAAATCCACGTCCTTTACGAACGAGAAGTCAGTCGTCGCAGAAAGTCTTCCCTCGTCTACGAGTTTTTTCAGATCATCGTCCACGACGTCACCGATATAGTTATGCCCGGCGTTTACGAGATCCACTTTTTCCTGTTGTACATCGAATCCGATCGTTCTGAATCCGGCTTTTGCCTTTTCGACAGAAAGCGGAAGCCCTACATAGCCGAGGCCGACTACTCCGACCACAATTTCGCGGTTTTCGATCTTTTTCAGTAACTTTTCTTTCATGCTGCTCATTTGTTTTCCTCCATAAGCACTGTATTGAAAATATCCAGCATTTTCTGTGCGAGGACTTTTACATCAAAATTCTTTTCTGCTGATTCACGTCCTCGTCGACCCATCTCTTTACGTTCCTCCTCGGGCATATTCATGATTTTTTCTATCGCGCCGACCACTGCCTCCGGATCCTCGGCGGCAACTGTTATGCCGCATCCGCATTCATCCACCCACGTAGGAGGAGCGGTGATCGAACAGATGACCGGTTTCGCTGACATCATTGCGTCGAGCATTTTATTCATTGCAAGTCCGAACCTGTATAATTCCGATTTGAACGTGCCTATATATATAGCGTCAAATTCCTTCGTAAGAGACGGGATCTCAAGCTTGCTGACCGGAGGAAGAAAAATGATATTTTTTATTCCTTCATCCTCTGCCCTCTGCATGAGTCGGTTTTTTTCTACTCCGCTGCCAACAAGCACAAATGAAACGTCTAAGCCCTTCTGCAGTGCCAGTGCCGCGCTGTCCAGAAAGGTGTCCAGCGCGTTTGACAATGCGTGTCCACCGAAATAACCGACGATGAACCGGCCTCTGTTGCGGATGTTTTCTAATACACTCAAATGCTCCTCATCGAGCGGAAGTGCTTCATCCCATTCTTCCGTGTCTATCCCCAGCGGTACGTTAGACCATTTTCCCTCCGCAAGGCCGTGCTGACGCATATACTCTTCTGTGTATTTTGCTAGCGACACCACTCGATCGGAGTTCCTGTAAGCGCTGTTTTCAGCCTTCTGCATTATTACGACGAAAGGGTTATGCTTCGACATTCCTCCTATCTCATAAAGAGTAGCCGGCCACATATCGTGGACCTCGTGAACGAGGACGGTGTTCAGTCCCTGCTTTCCGGCTTCTCTGCGCAGTTTCTGCCCCGCATACGTGTCGAGCGGATACGTCGACGAGCATACAACCACATCGGGCCGGTATTCCGCCGCCAGTTTCGAAGCGGCAGCCCTTATCTTATGGACAAATCTGGCCATCGATAAGGCTCTTTTAACGCCGTTTCCGTCATATTCTCCCGCTTTGACCCAAAGATATGTTATACCATCGATCGTCTCTTTTGTAAAATCCGAAGCGGCAGTGGGATTCTTCCTGCGCAGGTGAGAATAGTCCGAAGCGATTATCGTTACATTATTACCGGATCTCACCCATTCGCGGGCGAAATAATACGGTCTGAATTCCATTCCCATCTCCGGAGATCCGGCATAGTGATTTATCAAAATAATATTCACTGATCGATTCTCACTTTTCTCTGACCCGCGAGACGGTCTTCAGCATCAGTTTGATATCTCCTCCGAACGTACAGTTCAGCAGATATTCAAGGTTATATTTCATCTTCTGCGGAAGGACTTTTTCGACGTACGTTTTATCCACGTCTTCCGCTCCGTCGAGCAGTTTTGCCTCATCCTTGAAACGTATGCTCGCCTCCGAAGTGACTCCTGCCGGAAGCAGCAGCGTCGCGTTCATCTCATCGGTATATTGCCTGACGTATTTCACGGCTTCGGGACGCGTGCCTACGAACGTCATAGATCCGCCAAGTATATTGAAGAGCTGAGGGATCTCGTCCAGTCTGCTGTCCCTGATCTTCGCCCCCGCCCGTGTGATCCTGGGGTCTCCGTCGACGGTGACGTGTGTCCCGATCTTATCGGCGTCCTGCACCATGGTCCGGAATTTGAACACTCTAAAAACGCGGCCGTACTGCGTGACGCGCTCCTGTCTGTAAAATACAGGCCCCTTGGAATCCATCTTTATCCGTACCGCCAGAACGGCGAACACCGGCGAGAGGATCACTATCAGCACCAGTGAAGCGGCGACGTCAAAGCACCTTTTCGCAATCAGAGTACCCTTCTTTTTTCGCAATGCGTCGTAATACCTGCGGACGGCTTCGGTCTGCATCTCACGAGGCATCTTCTCCCAGACAGGTATCATTTCAAAATATCTTTCACACTGCTGATAACAAAGTCTGCCTGCTCGTCTGTCAATATCGAGTACAGAGGCAGCGTTACTTCGTTTCTATACATGTCGTATGCGTTAGGATAATCCGCAATGTCGAATCCCATATTTTTATATGCCGTCATCATCGGCAGCGGTTTATAGTGAACGTTGCACGCGATCTCGCGCCTGCCCATCTCCTCGATAAACGCGTTGCGCTGCTGTACGTCAAACCCTGGTATCCTCATCAGGTAGAGGTGCCCCGTCGATGTACTGTGCTCGTCAAAATGTATGAGCGGCTTGAGCCCCATAGGGATAAAAGCATCGTTATATTTCTCTATCAGTTCACGTCTTCTGGCGAGCAGGCCCGGATATCTCTTCATCTGAGCCAAACCTATTGCAGCGAGGACGTCTGTCATATTGCACTTATACGCCGGATATACGATGTCATATTCCCACGCTCCGATCTTCGTCTTAGCGAGAGCATCCTTATTCTGCCCGTGAAGAGACTGAAGCATGAATTCGTGGTATATGGCGTCGTTATCCAGGCCTTCGCGTGAACGCCAGACGACCGCTCCGCCCTCAGCTGTCGTTAAATTCTTTACGGCATGGAAGCTGAAGCAAGTGAAATCGGCAGCCTGGCCACTCTTTCTGCCATCACGCGACGCGCCGAACCCGTGCGCGGAATCGGCAACTACGATAACACGTCCAAACAGGCGCTGCAGGTCGTTCGACGGACGGAACAGATCCTTTTTGCTCTCAAGCACTTCAAATATCCTGTCGTAGTCGCACATCCTGCCTGCCAGATCAACGGGTATTATCGCCTTAGTTCTCTCAGTGATCGCGTCGGCGACTTTGTCATAGTCCATCTCGAACGAACTTCCGTCTGTGTCGACGAGAATAATTTTCGCGCCGACATGTTCTATAACCGAAGCGCTCGACGTGTACGTATACGCACTCGTAATGACTTCATCACCCGGCCCGATCCCGAGTACGCGAAGGGTCATCTCCATCGCGGCGGTAGCCGAGTTCAGCGCTGCAGCCTTTTCGGTCCCAGTGAACTCCGCTATTTCACGTTCGAATTCTTTTGTTTTAGGGCCTGTTGTGATCCAGCCTGAGCGAAGTGCGTCGGCGACTTCGTTGATTTCCGCCTCTGTTATGTCAGGAGGAGAAAAAGGGATTTTCATTATTACATCCACCTCTAATCGTTATCTGTGATCGTGTACGTGCCGCACACTTCTTCTGTCATTTCCTTTATCTGAGTTCCGTTCTTATAAGCTTCCTTGATCAGAGCGTCGAGCTGCTCCATGAACTTATCATCGTCCATTTTAATGGGGGAACCGATAAAAATTTTCTCGTTAGCCGTCTTTTCGAGTCCCTCTTCATCCATCAGGACTTCCTCGTAGAGTTTCTCCCCCGGCCTAAGTCCGGTGATCTGTATCTCAATATCCTCATTAGGCCTGAATCCTTTCAGTCTTATGAGGTTTTCGGCCAGTTCATAGATATTCACCGGCTTCCCCATGTCGAGGACGAATATCTCGCCTCCGGCGGCGTAGAGGCTCGCCTGAAGGACCAGAGATACCGCTTCCGGGATCGTCATAAAGAACCTTCGGATGTTTCTATGCGTTACAGTCACAGGACCGCCTTCTTCTATTTGTTTCAGGAAAAGCGGGATGACCGAGCCGTTGCTGCCGAGGACGTTTCCGAACCTGACCGCTGAATAACGCGTGTATTCCGATTTTCTGGCGTATACCTGAGTTATCATCTCGCAGATCCGCTTGCTGGCGCCCATGATATTAGTCGGGCGCACCGCTTTATCCGTTGAGATAAGTGTGAAGTTATCGCATTTGTATTTGTCCGCCAGTCTGGCGACGTTCAGAGTCCCGAAACAGTTGTTCTTTATAGCCTCATTCGGCGATTTCTCCATGAGAGGGACATGCTTATGCGCCGCGGCATGATAGATAATGTTCGGTCTGTATTTTTTGAACACGAATTCGAGCCTGTCGTAATCGCGGACGGATCCAATCAAAACGGATATATTCGCATCCGGATGATGGCGTTCGAGTTCCATCTGGATATCGTATGCGTTGTTCTCGTAGATATCGAATATTATCAGTTTCTTAGGCTTAAATCTGACGATCTGACGGCAGAGTTCCGAGCCTATCGATCCTCCGCCTCCGGTGACCATGACGACTTTATCCTTTATGAAGTTCCCTATCGCTCCGGAATCGACTACGACCGGATCGCGGCCGAGAAGATCTTCATAAGATACTGGACGCAGTTCCCCTATAATAGATGACGAAAGGCTGCTGGTAACCGAAGGAAGTATCCTGATAGGTATACCGGTGTCCTGGCAGATGCTGATGATCTCGCGTATCTCGCCTGCAGGGGTGGAAGGCATGGCTATGATTATCTCATTTACGTCATATGCTTTAGCGCAGCGTTTGATATCATGCCTGTCTCCTACGATAGGCACGCCCATCAGATATTTGCTCTTCTTATTCGGATTGTCGTCGATGGCGCATACAGCACGCGCATTCGATTCGGGTCTGTCCAGATCTTTGAGCAGGATCGCTGCCGCGGAGCCGGCACCGATGATCATAACGTGTTTATTTATCTTTTTATCAGGAACTTTGCCGCGAAGCGAATTGATGAATACCTTGGAAAAGCGCATCGCAGAGTGCATGATGGCGATCATCACGAAGTCGAGGATCCAGAAACTGCGAGGCATCGTGATCTGAAACAACATCGAGTAGCCCAGCATCAGGGCTTCGATGACAAGACTAGCTTTAAGAACGTCAAACAGTTCTTTGGTAGTTGCGTAAGTCCAGACGCGGCGATACAGTTTAAACAATGCCATGACGGCGATGGTGATGATAATGAACGCCGGCATGCAGTTAAGGGCATTATGAAAGTAAAATCCGAACTCGCCGCTCGCGTCAGTCATATCAAAACGAAGCGCCAGCGCAAACAGCGCCCCGAGGAACGATATGAGCGAGTCGCAGGCAATCATTATCCCTATTCTGATTGTTTCGCCTTTTCTTTTTTTCATTTAATGATACCGTAAGCTCATTTCTGATAAGTTGAGTGTCAAATAATCTGATCCTATTCCTCACCCACATACATCACGGTAAGGTACAATCGGTTCAAATCCGCGTTCCCATCTATGCCGCTTACAGATCCCTGCGAAGTATACTGCCAGATCGAGACATTTCCCGAGTATGTACACTCCTCATTCCATTGTGCTACCCAGTGTGGGTATTCTGTAAGTTCAGAATCGATAAGATCGTTTTCAAACCAGTTAGTGATTGCGTAGATCATAGGCTCATATCCGAGTTCTCTTATGCGATCGCAAAATGCTTTGACAACATTCGTACGCTGAGCGGCAGAGATGTTGCTGTGTCTGAACCCTGTGCCCGGATATTCGGTATCTATCGCAATTGGAAGGTCAAGTTCGATCCCGTTAAGTATACTGACCGCGTAATCCGCTTCCTCTATGGCTTCCTGTTCCGTTATGGCCTGTGTGAAAAAATATGCGCCGACTTTTATCCCCCTGGGCTTTTGCTCCTTGAAGATTTGCTGCAGCGAATTTGTCAGTATAAAGTTTGCCCGATTCACCGAAACGGCCTCCCAGACGAACCATCGCAAATTTGACTCCAGAGTCGCGGGCAGACTTCCAGTCTATTACATCCTGGAACTCAGATACGTCCACACCTTCCCACACTAAATCCGCAACCACGTCAGATACGAGAGTGTCACCGCCAAATATGGTGACATCAGTGATATTATGATCAACTATGTATTTGTTCGCAGTAGAAATGTCGGACGAATTCGATGCGAGCAGTATCGGCTTTCCCTCTGCAACCGCTATCGATCCGGAAACAAGAGCATCGGGGAAATCATTTCCGGAGACAATGACCGCGCCTGAAACATCCTGTCCCTTGCTCCATTCAGCAAAGGCGGCCGATGTAGAGTAGCGCGTACTTCCCCATACTCTGGTCGTAACTCCGTATTGTGATAAAGTCTCTTCAACATATGTACTTACAGCTCCTGCACCACCTACGATCACAAACTCCGGATCAGTTAATGAGTCCAGGAAAGCCAGTTGTTCACGAGTCAATTTACTGCCGACAAGAAGGACAGGATAACCGCTGGAAGAGGCGCACATACCGTCCGCGAAAGTCGATCCGGCTGCTACCATTATAGTCCCGCCTGTAACGCCTGTAGAGCGCAATACCTCAAGGTTCGTTGAATATCTGTCAATGCCGTATTTTCTTTCAATAATGGCATCCGGTCTCTCACTTGCCATCAGAGCGGAAAAAGACTCACTTACGACCGTCGACCCGCCTAATAAATAGATCGTGCCAGAAGTGTTAAGATGAGCAGACGTATAGTCTGCAACCTTTTTTTCCGTCTGCGGCGAAACCAGAAGTATCGGAGCATCGCAACACTTTGCAAGATAAGATCCGCTGAGAGCATCCGGGAAATTCTGTCCGCTCGCGATAACTATGGAGTCAAATGAAGTTCTTCCTGTTGCAGATAGCAATTCATCCGCAGTTTTTTCCGCCGTTTCATATCTGTCAACACCATAAATTCTTTTTAAGGAAACAGTCCCGTAATCAGCGCCGGCAGCATATGAATTATGTGCAGGAAACAGCATGATGAAAATTCCAATCAAAACAATGACTCCGCACCTGAGAAGAGCGGTGTGAAATTGATATTTTATCCGCTTCATAAATTCAATTATTCCCTTCGTGCATATTCGTTTTGATGCCCTTTGCTAAATAACATAAGTGTAAATATTTTACTCTTTTTGCCCGTTAATTGCAATAATTCGGATGCCTCTCATACAGCAGGAATAGTCACTTCTTTTTTTAGGTCAATAAAAATAGCATTACCGGACCGGTCCTTTTTTCGCTTACGGTTCTACTTTGTTTGCTCCGATTTTTCACAAACCGATATTTATTCGGTTTTATAGTAACCATATTTGGAAAATTCGTTGATTCCCGAAGAAATTATTTGCTTTATAAGGGAAAATATGGTAATATTCCATTGACTATAATGAAAAAAAATTATTATTTTTACATATGCACAGGAAACGGTTCCCGCATGGGTATCGGCGCGGCCTGGCTGCGGATCAGGAGCGCCACCGATGAAAAGTTGAAAGGCGGAATAGAGAAATATGGGAAAAAACGGAGCAAGGAATATCAGCAGATCGTTACTCGCTTATATTTTGTCCGCTTCGATTGCGATATCCATTATATGCCTTTTCGGCGTGAACGTTTTTGCTCAGGCTGTCGGCCAATGTACAGTGGCATTTGATGACTGCCGAATAAGGACCTCTCCTACGACAAGTTCATCCATCCTTGGCATTGTTGATAATGGTGAAGTTCTCACTTTAAAAGGTCAGACTGAGCCGAATGGATCTGATTATGCGTGGTATTCAGTCACTACCTCAGGCGGCATTTCCGGCTGGATCAGAAGTGATCTTGTTACCATCAGCAGCAGCATGAACGCGGGTTCCAGCGGTAGGATAAATCCTTCCGACGGTGTAAATTTGCGCAATTCCTACAACCTTTCCTCAAATATTATTACTGCCGTACCTTACGGTACAGTCGTTCCCATTTCAGGTTCATACAGAGACAATATGGGAAACGTCTTTTACAAAATCACATATAATGGGAATTCCGGCTACATTTCAGCGTATTACGTGGACATCGTTTCTTCCGGTTCGGGGTCGGGCTCGGGCTCCGGTTCAGGTTCGGGTTCGGGTTCGGGTTCGGGCTCGGGATCCGGGTCGGGTTCAGGGACTTCTAGTGCGGTTGAAAAAATGAGCCGCTCGGAATTTTCGGAATATCTGACCGCCAAAGGATTCCCTTCTGATTACGTCAGTGCGATGTGCAATCTGCACGATGAACACCCCGGCTGGGATTTTGTACCGGATAACACCGGGCTCTCGTGGAATGACGCTGTAAATAAGCAGACAGCAAACGTATCTGCGAATCTTATCGGCTCTGGTTTCGATTACTACTACAAGTCGATAAACCCGATCGCATTCAATTATGACGGTTCTTCTTTTGAGAAGTCCAATAATTACTATCGACTGGACTCGGGTTATGTAGGGGCCGGGATCCCGACGACAAAATATTATATGGATCCCCGTAATTTCCTCGACGAAACACAGGTATTCCAGTTCCTTTCGAACAAATTCGACGCAAGCACCCAAACAAAGGAAATGCTTTCAGATCTGCTCGAAGGTTCTTTCATGGAAGCTTCGATAAGCGACAGCGGCTTTACCTCATATACCGATCTGATATACTGCGTCGGGGAGAAAACCGGGTTGAACCCGCTCGTACTCGCTTCTATGATAATGACTGAAGTGGGGCGCTCAAATCCAAGCGGTTCAGTTACCGGTACAGTGCCCGGATATGAGGGTTATTACAATTTCTTCAATATAAACGCGGCAGCTGATGAGTACGGAAACGACGCTGTTACTAACGGGCTTATCTATGCTAAGAAAATGGGCTGGAACACCAGATATAAATCGATCCTGGGAGGAGCGGAATTTTATTCCGATGGATTCGTCAACAACAATCAGTACAATCTTTATCTGAAACGATTCAACGTCATGAACGGACTTTCATGTGTGGCTTCCCACCAGTACAGCACGGCTGTATATTCACCAGTCGGAGAAGCCTCCAATCTGGCAGAAATATATTCTTCTAACAGATATATCACTTTCAATGTCCCCGTTTATTCGTCCATGCCTTCAAGTAAGTGCGCCCGCGCGAGTTCAACGAATTGTGAGGTCTACCTTTACACGCCTTCGACTCTGTGCGTTGACGGATATTCGATCTCTCCTGCTTATAAACCTTATATCAAGAACTATACGCTTACTGTTCCATTTTCGACTTCATCCGTAACGATCTCCGCATCGGTTAACAACGCTTCCGAAGCGTCCTTGTCCGGGACAGGAGCAAAGGACCTCAAAGTGGGCTCCAACACGTTTACTGTCACATGCACGGCTGCAAATGGCGCTCCTTCAAGCAGCAGCTACTCTCTGACGATCACGCGTTCGCCTGCTTCAACTGTCAGCACGCTTTCATCGCTGTCTGTAGACGGATATTCGCTGACACCGGCTTTTTCCGCTTCAGTAAAACAATACTCGCTCATTGTTCCATTTAATATTACTTCTGCAAACATAAGCGCTTCTCCTGCAGACACTAAAGCGACCGTCACCGGTACCGGGCTGCATGATCTTTCTTACGGGGAAAATAATATTTCCGTGACGTGCACAGCTGAATCAGGAGCGCAGACACAATATTCGATCAATATTTACAGAGAAGTATCCTATACCGATATCAAACGCATCAGTGGCTCTAACAGGTTTGAAACGTCCATTTCCGCAGCAGAAGAATTCAAGTCTGTCAAAGGCATAGATAAATTCACTGCGGTGATCATCGCAAGCGGCGACAACTTCCCTGACGCTTTGTCTTCTTCAGCGCTCTCGTCCGCGTGCGAAGCGCCTGTCATTCTTACGAACAGGAATTATGACGAAAGTGCAATAGAATATGTCAGGCAAAACCTCATCGACGGCGGAAAAGTGTATTTGACAGGGGGAACGTCCATACTTTCATCAAATTGGGAACAGCAGCTGGGCGGCAGTTACAACGTATTACGCCTCTGGGGTCCGAACAGATACATCACGAATCTCGCCGTATTGGAAGAATTTGCGAGATATTCCGGGTCCGAAGGATTCTCCGAAGGATTGATGGTCTGCAGCGGATCAACTTTCCCGGACAGCCTTTCAGCCGCAGCAACCGGCATCCCGGTAATGCTTACAAACGGCAGGCTTTCGGAAGATCAAAAAACATTGATCGCTTCCAACGGAATTACAAAATTCTACATCTGCGGAGGTGACGGAGCTGTTCCTTCAAGTGTAGAGTCCGCGCTAAAAGAATACGGAGAGGTGGTCAGGCTCGGTGGCGCTGATCGATATGAGACGTCTTCGATAATAGCACAGTATTTCGCTTCTGACAGCGCGACGGCGGCAATTTCAAGCGGGGAAAACTTCCCTGACGCACTTTCCGCTGTCCCGCTCTGCGTTGAAACAGGCTCACCGTTGTTCCTCGTCAATTCCTCAAATACAAAATATGCGTCTTCATATTTTGATTCAGGGGAGCATAGTGACTTATATATCTTCGGTGGAACCGGCGTGATCTCAGACAGCATCGTGTTCAACGTTCTTTGTTAGTAGAAAAACAGTGGAAAAAGCAATGGGAACTTAATAGATCCCCGCGTCAATCGCGGGGATCTATTAATGACACTTTGCGCTAAGCAGCACAGGCGCTGAATTTGCAAGGATCTGATCTTCGATCAACTATCTCTCATACACCACTTCTCCGCCGACTATCGTCATGTCTGCGCCGATGTCTTTGATCTCTATCGGATCGCATGTGAAGATATCGGTGTCGAGCACAACCATATCGGCCAAATGACCGGGCTTGATCCTGCCTTTTCTGTCCTCCATGAACTGCATATACGCGCTCTCCTCGGTATAGCAGTCGACAGCGTCGCATACGTCCAGTTTTTCCGACGGAGCGTAGCCTCCGTGCGGCAGGCCGTTTTTGTCGCAGCGGTTCACTGCGTAATAAATATTCGGAAGAGGGTCGCATTCCTCGACCGGGCAGTCTGTGCCGAACGATACGTGTATGCCGCTCCTCTTCATCGTGCCGAAGGCATACGATGTCTGGCCGAGTTCGTGCCCGACCCGGTCATCGAGTATGTGGAGATCGTAGTCAAGGAAAACAGGCTGGACAGCGGTCAGGATGCCGAGGTGACGGATCTGCTCCAGCATTTTTTTGTCGGTTATCTGACAGTGGATGAGACAGTTGCGGAGCGGGTTCTGGCCCGGTACGCGCTCTAATTTCTCATATACGTCTATCACGTCCTGTATCCCGCCGTCGCCGATGCAGTGAGTGACTATCTGTATGCCGTGATCCGCCGCGAGACGGCACATCGCCTCGAAGTCCTCTTTGGTCGACCATTCCACGCCCTTTGCGGACGGATCGTCGAGATATCCGTGATCCTTCATTATCGCCGTGCGCGCTCCGAGGCTGCCGTCGCGGAAAATTTTCATAGGCCCGAGAGTGAGCATGTCGCCGCGATAGAACTCGTCCCTGTGAGCAAATTCTCCGTCTTCGAGCGACGCGCGAAGCCCTTCGATATCCTTGAAACTCACCTGATGATGCAGCCTGATCTTAGCTTCGCCGTCGGCGTACAGTTCGCGATATATCCTCATGGTGACGGCGTCCTTGGAAGGGACACCGAATGTTTCGTTGCACTGGACGCTCGTTATACCGCGGCTGACCGCGTAATCCATCGAGTCTTTTATCCACTGCTTTATCTCTTCCGGAGAAGGGGCAGGAACGGCTTTGTTTATCAGGGAGACGTTGTTCTCCGCGAAAAGGCCGCTTTCGCACTCTGCTCTGAACGCGGGGTCCCGGTCGAGCCCGAGCGCGCGGATCGCTGCGGTATTAGCAGTCGCGACGTGACCGCAGACGCGTTCGAGGACTATGGGGATATCGGTCGATATCGCGTCCAGATCGCGCTTTTCAGGC
Source organism: Clostridiales bacterium UBA7285 (assembly GCA_002472145.1). Taxonomy (GTDB): domain Bacteria; phylum Bacillota; class Clostridia; order Peptostreptococcales; family Anaerovoracaceae; genus Eubacterium_B. The sequence goes on from DKRJ01000019.1 coordinate 47,858, forward strand.
ATGCGCTTCTCTCCGGACGTGAAAAGATCCTGGTTCCATCCGACCGCGTGTATTCCTCTGCGGCTCCGTTCGGGATCCGACGCGATGAAAGCCCTGCAGCGCGAGATGAGGTCGTCTATGCCGGATGCGCCGGTTATGTCGCACTCGTTTGCTGATATCGAGCGGAACATCAGATGCATATGGCTGTCGTTGAACCCCGGAAGTACGGTCCGCCCTCCGCAGTCTATCGCGCGGGCGCCTGCCCCCGCCGCCAGCCTGATCTCATCGCTGCCGCCGACAGCCTCGATCGTCTCGCCGCGGACCAGAACAGCCTCGGCGAATCTTCCGCGCCCTAGATATATTTTGCCGTTATAAAGGATCATTGTGTCCGAACCGTCTGCCATGTCTCGACCTCCTTAAAGTCTGCGATAAATGAAAAAAGCGCCCTTCACGGACGCTTTCGTCATGCGTGTCGTGAATTGACGCTTTAATTATACTATATTCCGAACAAATTGCGGACGGCATCGGCGAATTTCGATTTTTTCGAATAGCAGCTCTGGTCGAGTTTGCTCCCCATATCCTTTATCGCCTTCTTCTGCTCTGCGTTGAGTTTAGTAGGCACCTCGACGTTGACCTTTACATAGAGATCCCCGTATTTGCTCGAGTGCACGTCCTTGATGCCCTTGCCTCTCAGGCGGAAGACCGTCCCCGGCTGAGTTCCGGCCGGGATCTTATACGAGACCTTTTCCTTCAGCGTAGGAACGACGATCTCGTCGCCCAGGGCGGCCTGCTCGAATGAGATCGGGAAGTCGAGGTATAGATCGTTTCCGTCGCGGTTGAAGAGTTTATGGTCTTTCACCTGTATCACGACGAAGAGGTCGCCGGCAGGTCCGTTGTTCGGCCCCGGTTCGCCCTGTCCTTTAAGAGGGATGACCGTGCCGGTGTCGACGCCTGCCGGGATGTTCACCTCGATCTTTACGTTCTTCTGTACCGTTCCGCTGCCGTGGCAGTCCGGGCAAGGCGTGTCTATGATCCTGCCTGTGCCGCCGCAGTCAGGGCACGGCCTCGTGGACTGGAAGTTTCCGAACGCCGTGCGCTGTACGGACGTGATGTATCCCGAGCCGCCGCATTTAGGGCATGCCCTTTTAACGGTTCCCGGGGCCGTTCCCTCGCCATTGCACTTAGGACAGCGCACCCGCTTATTAATAGTGATGTTCTTCTTCACTCCGAAGGCGGCTTCCTCGAATTCGAGGGTTATGTACTTCTGCAAGTCTCTGCCGCGGTTGCTCTGCGCGGATCTCCCGCCGCCGAAACCGTTGCTGAAGCCTGAGGCACCCGTTCCGCCGCCGAATCCGAACCCGCTGCTGAACATGTCGAATATGTCGTCAAAGCCGAATCCGCCCGTTCCCGCGCCGGTTCCGAAACCGCCGAAGCCGCTGCCCGACGAGAATCCGGCGTTAGGATCCACTCCGGCCATGCCGAACCTGTCGTACTTCGCTTTCTTGTCCGGGTCGCTGAGCACCCCGTACGCTTCGTTTATTTCTTTGAACTTCTCCTCGGCTTCTTTGTCTCCGGGGTTGCGGTCAGGATGGTATTTAAGCGCGAGTTTGCGGAACGCGCTCTTTATCTCCTGCTCGCTCGCCCCTTTGCTGAGGCCGAGGACTTCGTAATAATCCCTTTTTTCTGCCATATATGGTCACCTTCCGCTTCCGCGTTCTTACAAGCGATTTGCCGCAGCCCGTAAGAGCCGCGGCAAATCTGGAATTCATGCGGATCGGATATTATTTGTTATCGTCGTCGACTACCTTGTAATCGGCGTCTACTACGTTATCGTCCTTCTGTCCGGACGTCTCCTGCTGACCGCTGAATCCGGCTCCCGCGTCCGCGCCGGCTCCGGCGCCGTACGTTCCCGCTCCGGCATCCTGCTGGTATCCGCCCGCGTTCTGATCGGCTCCCGCCTGCTGGTAGTTTGCTCCCGCCTGCTGGTAGAGTTTGGTCGTCACTTCGTTCAGTTTCGAAGTGAGCGCGTCGAGTTTCGCTTTGATGTCGGACGTGTTGTTCGCGTTGAGAGCGCTCTTCAGGTCGTTGTTCATCGACTCGAGCGTCGACTTGTCCTCTGGTGCGATCTTGCCTTCGAGGTCTTTCAGAGTCTTGTCGACCTGATACGTCATAGCCTCCGCGCTGTTCTTGGTCTCGGTGGCCTCTTTCCTCTGCTTGTCTTCAGCGGCGTACTGCTCCGCTTCTTTGACTTTCTGCTTGATCTCGTCTTCGGAGAGGTTAGTGGAAGACGTGATGGTTATCTTCTGTTCCTTGCCGGTGCCGAGGTCTTTAGCGCTGACGTTTACGATGCCGTTGGCGTCGATGTCGAACGTCACCTCGATCTGAGGCACTCCGCGCGGAGCAGGAGCTATGCCTGTGAGCTGGAAGCGTCCGAGCGTGATGTTATCGGCCGCCATAGGTCTCTCGCCCTGCATTACGTGGATGTCTACGGCCGTCTGGTTGTCCGCCGCGGTGGAGAAGATCTGGCTCTTCTTAGTCGGGATGGTCGTGTTCCTCTCGATGAGTTTGGTCGCGACTCCGCCGAGCGTCTCTATGGACAGCGACAGCGGCGTTACGTCGAGGAGAAGAACGTCGTGCACTTCGCCTGTGAGGACGCCTGCCTGTATGGCAGCGCCGACCGCGACGCACTCGTCAGGGTTGATCCCCTTGAACGGCTCTTTGCCGGTCACTCTCTTTACGGTTTCCTGGACCGCCGGGATCCTGGTGGAACCTCCGACGAGGATGATCTTAGACAGATCGTTAGGCGTGACGCCTGCGTCGGACATCGCTTTGTTCATCGGCTCCACCGTTCTCTCGATCAGGTCTCCGACGAGCTGTTCGAATTTCGCTCTCGTGAGGTCAACGTTCAGGTGAAGCGGGCCTTCCTGCGTTACAGTGATGAACGGAAGGTTGATGTTCGCCGTCTGCGCGCTGGAAAGTTCGATCTTTGCCTTTTCGGCTGCTTCCTTCAGACGCTGGAGCGCCATTTTATCGTTCCTGAGGTCTACGCCGTGCTCTTTCGCGAAGTTGTCGGCGAGCCAGTCCATTATCCTCTTATCGAAGTCGTCTCCGCCGAGGTGAGTGTCGCCGTTTGTCGCGAGTACTTCGAAGACTCCGTCCCCGATCTCGAGGATGGAGACATCGAACGTGCCGCCGCCGAGGTCGTAGACCATGATCTTGCTGGAGCCGCCTTCCTTATCGAGGCCGTATGCCAGAGACGCGGCCGTAGGCTCGTTGATGATCCTCTTAACGTCGAGGCCGGCGATCCTGCCGGCGTCCTTAGTTGCCTGTTTCTGGGCGTCCGAGAAGTACGCCGGAACGGTGATGACCGCCTCTGTTATCTTCTCGCCGAGGTAGCTTTCAGCGTCCGCCTTCAGTTTGCTGAGGATGATCGCGCTGATGTCCTGCGGCGTGTATTTTTTGTCGTCGATGGTGATGGTGTAATCCTCACCCATGTGTCTCTTGATCGAGGAGATCGTTCTTTCAGGGTTGGTGACCGCCTGTCTCTTTGCCGTCTCGCCTACGAGTCTCTCGCCGTTCTTTGCGAATCCGACTACGGACGGGGTCGTCCTGCTTCCCTCGGCGTTCGTGATGACTACCGGCTCTCCGCCTTCGAGCACCGCGACGCAGCTGTTTGTTGTTCCGAGATCTATACCTATTACTTTAGACATATTGTATTCCTCCCTTATGTATTTAATTTTTATTTATTTACTTTTACCATGCTTGGCCGGATAACTTTCTTGTTCAGGGTGTAGCCCTTCTGCAAGACTCCGGACACCTGGCCGCTCTCGTAATCCGGATTTTCTTCGGTTGTTACAGCGTTGTGGAAATTCGGATCAAATTCTTTCCCGAGCGCCTCTATTTCCTCAAGACCCGCTTTCTGAAGCGTGTCCTGCAGCTGTCTGAATATCAGTTCCATGCCCTTAGCGTAGTTTTCGTCGGCGCAAGTCGTCTCGAGGGCCCTCTCGAAGTTGTCGAGTACCTTCAGGAGTTCGACCATGAGCTTTTCCGTGCCGTACGCGCAGGCGTCTTCTTTTTCCTTTACCGTGCGCTTTTTATAGTTCTGGAATTCGGCGAGGAGACGCAGGTATTTTTCACTCATCTCGTCGGCTTTCGCCTCTGCCTTCGCCAAAGCCTCATCAGCGCCGTTTTCGGCAGCCTCGCTGTTTTCGGCGGTCTCGCCGTTTTCGGCGGTTTCGCTGTTTTCGTTTGGCTCGCTGCTTTCTGCGTTATTATCCGCGCTTTCCGCTCTGTCCTCCGCACCTTCGGAGGTCTCCTGCGTGCCGTCTTCGATCTCGATATCTATCGTTTCGTCTTTTTCCTTTTTTTTCTCGTCCATCAGGCTTTCTCCCGCTGCTATTTATCGTTTCTGGTTATAACTTCCGTGTTTATTGCGACTATCGACTTAGAAGGGTCGCTCGTCTGAGGTCTGAAACTCTTGTTCAGATTCTCCGTCAGGTATTCGATGAGCGATGAGATCTTTCCGTAACTCATCCTCTTAGGTCCTATAACGCCGAGTTTGCCGACGGTCTTTCCGTTCACCTTATATGTAGCGGTTATCATCGAATAGTCGCTCAGTGCTTCGTCCTCGTTCTCGGCTCCGATTGTGACCGTAGTACCGTCTTCTCTGTTTATGACGGTCTTCAGGAAATCGTCCTTATGATCGAGCATCTCGATGAAGTTCTTTGCGCTCTCGATGCTGCTGTACTCCGGGATGTCGAAAATGTTCGTCAGCCCGTCCATGTAAAGCTGCACGTCCAGCATCTCGCCCAGCGTCTTCATGAAGTCGTCCTTTACGTCCTGCTCTACGTTATACAGGGAGGAGATGTTCGTATGGAACTTCTCGATCATGCCGTCCTTCATGACGTCCGTGAGTTTCATGCCGCGGTAGTTGTACGTCATCGTCTTTCCGAGCAGTTCGAGCGTCTCCAACTTGCACGGGTTGCTGAGTTTCAGCGCGGTGTTGCTTACGTTGCCCGATTCGGAGACTATCATCATCACGACCGTTCTGCTGTCGACCGGAAGGAACTTAACGTATTCGAGCCTCTCTTCACTCCTGAGCGGCGTCACGGCAAAAGACGTCAGGTTAGTGATCCTGGAAAGGATCTGTGTGGCGTGTTTTATCGTGCGGTCAAACTCGTTAACGTCCGCCTGCAGTTCATCGGCTATCTCGCGTTTTTCGGCCGTTGATAGTTTAGGCTTACGCATCAGTTCGTTCACGTAGAGTCTGTACGCCTTGTCAGAAGGCACTCTTCCAGCGGACGTATGCGGATGCGTGAGATATCCCATCTCTTCGAGGTCGCTCATCTCGTTCCTGATCGTCGCTGAACTGTAGTGCAGTTCCGGCATGCGCGAAAGAGTCCTGGATCCGACCGGCTCAGCCGTCTTTACGTACTCTTTGATGATCGCCTGGAGTATCTTCAGTTTTCGTTCTGTCAGTTCGTTTTCGCTGCTCACGATAACCACTCCCGTTTTGTTTGTTAGCACTCTATGTCAAAGAGTGCTAACAACTATTTATAATGTACCCCGTATCAGTGGAAATGTCAACATATAAAATACAAAAAAATACAAAATCCCTCCTCGCCGTATCGTCCTGCGAAGAGGGATCATAAATTCTAATTACCCCGATTGTAAAATGAAGTTG
>DKRJ01000020.1 GCA_002472145.1 Clostridiales bacterium UBA7285
TACTTGACGGGGCGCACACCAAGGCCAAGGCAGCGCAACGAGAAGCCGAGGCCAAGCGGGACGAAGAACTTCGACAGAAGGGTTACCAGTGCGAGGATATCGAGAACTGGATGAAGTCCCGCACCATTACCGCAGACGGTCAGAAACTGACGCTGTGGGAATGGTATCAGCGAGAGAGACGCGACGCCGGTGACGATCTGTAATCGTCACCAGCGCGCGGCGTCGCTGATAGAAAGCTGGTCCAGGGCGCAGCACCCTGGCACTAAAAACGAGCGTAGCGAAGTGGTACCAACGCGGAGCGATGGTATTGAGTGCAAGACAACCCTTCGGAGGGATGCACTCGGCATAACGCTACGGAGAAATATTCGGAGCATTCCGAAGAAGGGAGGTCTTGCAAGATGGCAGGAGTAGAATGGTCGGGCTGTAAGTGCAAAGGTGGCACTGAGGCCAAGGGAAAGATGTTGCACTTTGACAAGGAGCAACGATTGAAGCACGGACATAATAATCCTGACATTGACCTGAGCAAGACAGCGGACAACTTTTCATACTACGGCAGGAGCTTTGCGCAAAAGTGCCGTAAGTATGATGAACAGGTTGGGTCTGCGAAGGTCAAGCTACAGCGCACAGGCAAAAATGCAAACACCACTATGATTGGGCTGGTTATTTATCTGCCTAAAGCGCTGCAGAAGGATGATGAATATGACCCGCAGGTCGTTAGGGCATGGTTCAAGGATGTCGGGGATATTCTCAAGACGAAGTACGGGGATGATTTTCTGGAAATGGATGTTCACGTGGACGAGGTGCATCCATACAAGGACGCCAGAACGAAGGAATGGGAATGGTCGCGTGTTCATGGTCACGCTGCCATAGTTCCAACAGTCACCGAGGATGGAGAGAGATACCTGAACGGGAAGAAATTTGCGTCCCGCTCTGCTATTAACTCTCTTAATCAGGCGATCCATGAAATGAGCGTCCAGAAGTATCATGTTCCCTACATTGACGGGAGCGGAAAGAAAGGTAAGTCGGCGAGTGTTCCACAACTCAAGGCGAAGTCAGCACAACTGCTGATGGAGGCTGAACAGGATGTTGCTGAACGTGAGCGTCAGTTGCAAGAACGGTTGGATTTTGCGAGTGACATGATGCTGGAAGCAGATGCCAAGGAACAGTATGCTGACCAGCGACTTGATGATGCAGCGGCAGCGCAGGCTGCTGCCGAAAAGAGAGCATCAGAGTTAGACAAGCGCGAGGCGGGTATCTCCGCAAAGCAGAAGCAACAGGACGAGCGTGAAAAGGAGTTCCAAAAGTGGGAGGATGCCCTTGATGCTCAGCGAACAGTTCTTGAAGAACGAGAGCGGGCGGTCTCCGAACGCGAGCGAAAAAACCAAGAGTTGATTCAGCGTGGGCGTAGGGCTCAGGCCGAGGATTTGTCTGAGGGCATACAGACAGAGGAACATACCGAGGCACGCCCAGAACGACGCTTGCCGAACACAGATTTTTACGGCTAACGCCTTGAAAAAGACACAAATTCGTGTTACACTATTACACGAACACACAGAGTTCTCATGGAGGGTCACGTTATGGCAGAACGCAATCTTGAAAACATCACCATCACGGTGTCTAAAGAAGAAAAGAAAGCCTTAAAGCAGGCAGCGCTGGACAACGACTGCTCGGTGTCCGAGCTTATCCGCCGTTGGCTGGAAGAATATAGGTCAAAGGAGGCGAAAAGAAATGGCTGATAATAGTAGATTGTATGATGCAAAGAACGCCAAAAAAGATGAATTTTATACTCAGTACGGTGACATTGAAGCCGAGATGAATGCTTATGTGGAATATGACCCGAATGTTTTCCGTGATAAGACAATTCTTCTTCCTTGCGATGACCCTGAATGGTCGAATTTTACAAAGTATTTCGCAGCAAATTTTGAGCGCTTTGGATTGAAAAAACTGATTTCAACATCTTATGCAAAAGGCGCTGCGAATAAGCAATTAACACTTTTTGAGATGATGTCTCCTCTTTACGATGAAGAACTACATGAAACTCGTGGTAAGTTATTCACTCTAACAAGAGATGCTGATGGGTCAGGTGTTATTGATACAGATGATATTGAATTTTCTGGGTATCTTGAGGGTGACGGAGATTTTCGTTCGGTAGAGGTAACTAAGCTTCGTGATGAAGCGGACATTATTATAACTAATCCGCCTTTTTCTTTGTTCAGAGAATTCTTGGCGTGGATTATGGATGCTAAGAAGAAATTCATAATAATTGGTGATATGAATGCTATCTCTGATCTTCATGTTTTTCCTCATATTATGAACAATGAGATTTGGATGGGTGATGCTTTTAACAAAACCATGACTTTCGCTATGGATGAGTCGTATGATACGAGCATAAAGGAACGCGATAGTTTAGGAAGGAAACTCGGAAGCGTCCCTGCTATTTGTTGGTACACTAACGTTGAACTGTACAAGAGACATACTCGTCTTGAATTGATGACTATGAGAGAGAACTTGAAATTCAACAAAAAGTTAGTAAAAAAGTGCAAAGAGGACTTTGGCCGACTGGAATACCCACATTATGATAATTACGACGCTATTGAGGTGCCGTTTGTTAATGCCATTCCTTCGGATTACGACGGGATTATGGGGGTGCCAATGAGCTTTATCGGGAACTATAATCCTGAGCAGTTCGAGATTGTTGGGACGGTCAGTGCGAGTCAGAATGAAGGTTCGTTGAATACAGGGAAAAGTTATAGAGAGTATATTGGTTTTCGTCAGGATGGTTCACTGAACGGAAGAACTGGCTCGACTTTTGGGAAGTGCCCAGTGATTGTGAAAGATGACGGCAAACATCCGTATTATGAGAAAGATGGTGTGCGTGTTCAAGCTACATATCCGAGGGTTTTTATTAAGCATAAAAAAGGAGGCAACGCCTGATGAAGACTACACTTCATACTGACTGGACTGTGGGGGATATATGCAAGGGCTTTATCTATGACAAGAACGAAGGAAAAGGTTTGTTCGGTCTTGGTGGAAAGCTCATCATCCAGCCAGAGTACCAGCGTAATTATATCTATGGTGATGGCAAGAAGGACGTTGCCGTTGTGGAGTCTTTGTTGAAGGGCTATCCGCTTGGCTTGATTTATTTCGTTCTGAATAAGGATGGGATGTACGAAGTTCTTGACGGACAACAGCGTATTACATCCTTCGCCCGCTTCGTCAATCAGTCGTGGCCGTTCGCTGTTGAACGTAACGGGAAGCCTCGCTATTTCAATAGCCTGGACAAAGACGAGCAGGACAAGATTACGGAAGCCCCGCTGACAATCTATGTCTGTGAAGGCGAGCCGTCCGAGATACAGGAATGGTTCGAGACAATCAACATTGCGGGTGTTCCGCTGGTAAAGCAGGAGCTCCGTAATGCTTCGTATCATGGGCCGTTCGTAACGAAAGCCCGCGCCGTATTCTCAAACACGGGCAACGCAAATATGAACCGTTGGCAAACATACGTCAAGGGTGATCCAAAGCGTCAAGCGGTTCTTGAAACGGCGTTGGATTGGGTAAGTGACGGCGATATCGACGGGTACATGGCGTTACGCCGGTACGATACGTCGATTGACGAGTTGAAGAACCATTTCGATACGGTCATCGATTGGGTTGACTCCGTTTTCGAGTACACAGGCAGTGAGGTCTGCGGTCTTGACTGGGGAAGGCTTTACCGCCTGTATCATACAAATGCCTACTCCAAGGATGAAGTGACCAAGCGTGTTGACGAGCTGCTTGCAGATACGCAGGTCACGAATAACAGGGGTGTCTTTGAATACATCCTCGGCGGTGAACAGGATACATCCCTGCTGAACATCCGAGTCTTTGATGATAAGACTAAAAAGGCTGTCTATGACAAGCAGACTAAGGCAGCGGTCGCCAAGGGCGAATCTAACTGCCCACTCTGTGCTATTGGCCATGATAACAATGCCAAGCGTATTTACAGGTTGAATGAGATGGATGCCGACCATGTGACAGCATGGAGCAAAGGCGGTTCAACCGATGCGTCCAACTGTCAGATGCTCTGCAAGACGCATAATAAGGCGAAGGGTAACAAGTGATGGCGAAGAAGAAAAAGAAGTTCGTTCAGAACAACAATAACCTTGCGATAGCCTACTATAGATACAGTTCGCATGCTCAGAACGATGCCAGTATTGACCAGCAGCGTCAGCAGGCTCAGAAGTATGCGGAAGACCATGGGTTCACGATTATCAAGGAGTACCCTGAGCCTGCTCTGTCGGGTACTTCTGATGACCGTCCACAGTTTCAGTTGATGCTGAGAGAGGTCAACCAGATTCGGCCTGCTGCGTTGATTGTCTGGAAGACAGACAGAATAGCCAGGAACCGCGCGGACTCTAACGCTGCAAAGCAGATCATCAGGGATGCAGGTTGTGTTATACATTACGTTGCTGAGCCTATTCCGTCTGGAACGCCTGAGGGAGAACTGTTTGAGGGGTTCTTAGAGTCCATGGCTCAATACTATTCGAGCCAGCTGTCTCAGAATATTAGGCGAGGCATGTTTTACAACGCCGAGAACTGTTATTATAACGGGCATCCGACACTTGGCTATAAACCAGAAGAAGGCAAAATAGCCAACAAGAAAATTATTATCGACCCTGAAACGGCTCCAGTCGTACAACGCATTTTCGCTGACTACGCAGGAGGCAAACCTTTACAGGTCATCATGAATGAGCTGAACGCGCAAGGACTGGTTACCGTTAAGGGTAAAAAATTTACCATAAACAGCCTGAGGAATATTCTTCATAATGAGGCTTATATCGGAACTTATAAATACGGTGATATCGTCGTTGAAGACGGTATTCCCGCGCTGGTTTCAAAAGCGCAGTTTGCTGAGGTTCAGGAGCGCTTTGCACTAAATAAACGCAGGGGCTCCCAGATCGCAGCGGAAATAGCGGATGCTGATGCTCCGCGCTACTGGCTGACAGGCAAGTTGTTCTGCGGACATTGTAAAGAGTCCATGCAGGGCGTGTCAGGAACGAGCAAGACAGGCGCAAAGCATTATTATTATTACTGCAAGAACCAGCGTCACGGAAAATGCAAGAAGAAGCCTATCCGTAAGGCTGTGATAGAGTATCTTGTTCAGAACGCTCTGCGTCTGCTTCTGCGCGATACAGAGAATGTTGCATATCTGGCTCATGAAGCAGCAGAATACTACAAGAGCTATTACGTTGATACGGGATATCTTGAAGGGCTTGAAATAGAATTAAAAGGGGTTGAAAAAGCTCTTGATAATCTAATCAAGGCACTTGAACAAGGCATCTTCGGTGACAGGCTACAAGAGCGCATGACGGAGTTGGAAAACCGAAAGAAAGCACTGACTGCGACAATCGAAGCTGAGCGTATCAAGCGTGAGGCCATCGAGGACGAGCATACGATTTATGCCTACTTCCAGAAGTTCTTGAATGCGAATCTGGATGACCCTGAAATCCGTGATACAGTGCTGGAAGGTCTTGTTGATAAGATTTTCCTGTATGATGGATATTTTGAGATAACGGGCTTCTATTCTAACGATAGAACCGTTATCGAGTGGGATGAGGTCGAAGACGGACAAATCGAATACAGCGGGTTCATAGAGCCCGCTGACGAGTTCGCCGACTTCGCGGACGGCTCCACCACGAAAAAGCCCTCGGGCCTGAAGGCGGATGCTCATAAGAAAGTTTTAAATCAAAAATGATTTGGGCATCTGTCTGGCAAGGTTGGCAAAAACAGAATCCCTGACTGCTGTATTATTTGACAGTAGTCAGGGATTCTTACGTATTATTATTCAACTCAATTCGTGAGTATAGTCTTTATGAGATTTATCATGCTTATTTCAGAGCTGGCAGACCAGTAACGTGATTCCACCTGTTGCAGCAATGATAAGAACATCTACAGGTGCCAATACCAGCTCCCCTAATCCGTCAAACAGAAAGCCTTGTCCAAATCTGTAGAGGTTGCCGCTCAGCAGAATCATTTCGCCAATATACATGAGGACGGTAACCAGAACAGCCACTAATGCAGGAGTTGTTACTGACAGCATTTTTCTTTTTCCCAGAGTAAATGATCCGGTAAAAACTCCCATTGTGATGCCAAGCAGAGCAAAGAAAACTGCCATCAATACAGCTGAGAGCGGAGAAACTGTTAACTCGCCCGTACGATAAAAAGCCGTAAAGCAAGCCCAGATACACATGCCCAGGAAGATCACACTGGAGACTGCCTGTATAATCAGTGCCTTTTTCCTGCTGCTATCACCAGATCGAATCATCTTTGCAAAGCCATAGAAACAGTTTAGGAGCGATACGATAATCACCACAGAAATCAGGTAAAAATGGATCTTAAAGGCTGGACTGTAGCCTCCCAGAAGCACATCGACTGCTTCCCACGTCCGGGTCTCAAATTGCTCCGGAGGAACATAGCAAAGAGCCATCTGCCAGCTTTCCAAGACCACCACGCCCTGGGCCTGAACTAGGACCTTTGTCTCCATAATCCTTTCAACGATAAAGAATATCGCAACAGATATAACTGATCCATAAAGCAGGTCAAGTTTTCGAGATATCCTTTGAAGCAAAGGGATCAGGATGACGCCGATAATGACGGCAACGGCGATCGGGGTATATGGAATAACATATTTGGGATACTCTTCCAATGGAATAGCACCGTTCTGCACCATTCTAATGATGACGCGGATACCCATAAACAACGGATAAGCAGAAGTGGCAATAGCTACTGCCATAGAAAGCAGCCAGCATTTTCTATACTTTGATACGTTCACGTTTCACTATCCCCCTTCCAGCCCAAGTAGTTTCGGTACACTGTACAATGCTTATAGCCGACTCCGAATTGAGAACTGACTAGACCTGCCCAAATTCCTTCCATCGTCGCTGTCGGATCATCCACAAGCACATAATTATCATAAGATTCGAAAAGAGCTGTCGCAGAAGGTGCATCCCCTGTAAAATGGAGAAGGTATTTAAACGTCTCCTGATAATCCAACGCCTCCACACTGCTTTCCCGAACTTTTACCGAGTATTCTTTGCCGTCGTATTCAAGCAAATAAAAGAACAGCTTGGGATACTGGTCTTTCTCTTCTTCGTACAGTTCCGCGCTCATATGTTCTTTATCCAAAACGTAATAATGAGCACATAAAACAGTTGCCGGAGAACCGTCTGTGACAGTCTGATAAAATGAATCCCATACGTCGTTTCCGGATGTGCAGCCTTGCCGTTCAAACAAAATTGTGTCTGTTTTCCTCGCCAATTCAAGCGCTTCGTCCGCAGAGCAGACTGTTTCAAAAACTGTCTTAATATCCTGTCCCTCGGGATTGTTGCTACTCGACATTTCATTTCCTCCAGTGGCCTTAGAGCACGAGACCAGCATTGTAACTGCAGCGATAAGCAGCAGCAAAATGACAATTCGTTTCATTTCAGTTCCTTTCCATTAGCCCGCATTTGTCAACAGGGTATAGATGATAGCAAGAATCAGTATTGTAAAACCGACTGCAGAAACCACCGTCATCTGTCTATAGGACAATACATTCTCTATACGCATTCTAACTTTTGCTCCGCCAAAAGCTGATGCAAAAAGGCTCTTGCTTTGAGTGCAGTTCAGAAGAGTTCTGGCGTATTCCTTTCGCTCCTCAGCGTTGTATTTAGATATAGCTGCCTCATCACAGGCAAGCTCCAGATCAGAAAGAAACACTCTCAAATACAACCAGGAAAAAGGATTGAACCAATGGATCGCAGCTGCCAGGAAGCCTAACAGCCTCCACAGGTTGTCTTTCCGATGAATATGAGAGTTCTCGTGTTGAAGGACATATTTCAAGTCCCGGTCAGCATAAGTTGCTGGCAAGATAATCCTCGGCCTGATGATTCCGTAAGCAGCCGGGCTTTCGACTTTATCTGAAAGAAAAACATTATTCTCCAAAAGCTTGGAATCTCTGACTTCGCGTTTTGTTGCTGTATACAGAATCACCAATGCAATGATGATTGCCAATGCGCCAATGATCCATATGGATCCTGCAATATCAAAGATTTTGCCAAGAACATTTACTTTGTAAGTGATCGGGAAATAACTGTTTGCCGCCATAATAAAGTTGGTCGCGGAGAATTCTATTTCGTCCACAGGTTGGTATACGGTTACCGTCCGGGTAGTCAGCCGGGAGATCATAGTCATCAGGCTGTATGGACTGTTTAATCCCAAAGGTACGCACATGCGGACAAACGGTATGATCCACAGAAATACGGAGACTCTGTGAGGAATAAACTTGAGCTTTCTGATAATCAATACAAACAGACCTACGAGTGAGGCGATAATGCTCATATTGAAGATCCAATAACAAAATTCGCCAAGCATAAGTGTCACCTTTGATCGATCAGTTTTCGAAGTTCCTCGATTTCCTGTTCTGTGAGTTTTTCATCCTCTAACAGCGCAGAGAAAAGAGCTTTGCGGGAGCCACCGAAAACTTTGTTCAATAATGATACCGCTTCCTTCTTTTGCATTTCTTCCTGTGAAACGAGCGGCGTGCAAATGAAACCGGGATCATCACGTCTTATAAAACCCTTCGCTTCCAACTTTTTGATTACGGTATAGGTCGTATTCTTATTCCATCCAATGGAATCTGCGGCAATAAGACTGATTTCTTTTGCAGAAAGAGCACCTCGGCTCCAGATGATTTCCATCACCTTGGCTTCACTGTCAAATAGCTTTTCTTTCATGGCAGCACCTCCAGACTATTTTCATAGTCTATACTAACGCAATAGTCCAGCTTTGCCAAGTGTTCATTTTCGAATTCTTTGCAAAACAGAAACCGGTTCTCTATGTCTCCATACTGATTACAAAAAAATGAAAAGGCATTATCAACGAAGTGCTTGTTTCTCAAATACGTGAGTCCACCGTTTTACAAAAAACGCGCAGCTCGGACGAAGTACGATCTCTGGGTTTGGGATGTGGTCCCAACGAGCTTGTGCCGAAAAACGCGCGGATCCGGATCGGAACACTGCTTGCCACATCTTAACCATCCATCCGGACACTGCTCGCAAATTTGAAAAATGGCGGTCGGCACCCTGCTTGCCATTTTGCAACGTAGAGGCCTACTGTGCAAACGACTGCAGACTATTACGAGTCTGCATTGCTTGCCAAGTACTGAAAAACTGACAAGACATGGGGTTGACGGCTGGAACCGTCAACCGCGTCTGAACGTATTGACAGTTCAAAACCGTGCTGGTATATTTGTATCGGTCCTGAAAAGGATCTTTGGGGATCAGGCCAGACCTGATTCGTTGGATCGGTTCCCGTTCCTGACATTATGTGGGATCTCGATTTGGGTATCTGTCCGATGGGATGGATACGGTAAGGCTGCATCAGGGCGGCCGTCGGCTGTTTGATAGCCGGGTTACATAGAAGCATATCTATTGGGCGGACTCTTTGGGTTCGTCTATCGGTGCGTTTCTATGTGACCCGGCTCTTTTTGTCCGGAATTATCAAAAAAAGGAGAACAGCCAAAATGAGAGAAATGAAAACCAATGAGTCCGGTCACATCACGGTCAGAAATCTTTCGGCCTATTGGATCCCGGAGATCAAGGTCGAACGTGAGATCCATGGAACCGTCTACACCGTCACCGGCAGCTTTGAGGGAAATGAGTTTCTGGAAAAGAAGCTTACCCGCATTTTGCTGAAAAATGTGGAGGATGCCAAATGACAAACATGAAAAAAAACGGTTATAATGGCACCAGCCAATCCTGTGCAGACAGTTGCCCCTGAAAAGGAGGAAACAGAAATGTTAAGGGCAACTGATAAAATCACAGCACTATACTGCCGTCTGTCCCAGGAGGACGAGAGACTTGGCGAGTCACTGTCCATTGAAAATCAAAAAAGGATCTTAGAGACCTACTGTAAGGAACACCATTTCGCAAATCCGGTTTTCTTTGTCGATGACGGATACAGCGGAACCGACTTCGACCGTCCCGGCTTTCAGGCCATGTTGGAAGAAATCGAGTCTGACCATGTGGCGGTACTTTTGACAAAAGACCTTTCTCGTCTTGGACGCAATTCCACGATGACGGGGATGTTCATCAACATCACTTTTGCAAAACATGATGTCCGCTATATTGCCATCAATGACAATTTCGATTCTGCCAATCAGAACAGTGTGGACAATGACTTCACCGGGATCCGGATGTGGTTCAATGAGTTCTATGCCAGGGACACCAGTCGATAGATCCGCGCGGTCAACAAGGCCAAGGGTGAACGGGGCGAACATTTGACGAACCATCCGCCCTTCGGGTATATCAAAGATCCAGAGAATCCTAAACAGTGGATCGTTGATAAAGAGGCTGCCAAGGTCGTCAGGCACATCTTCGATCTCTGCATGGAAGGCCGTGGACCGATGCAGATCGCAAAGCAGCTTCGGGAAGAAAAGGTTTTGACGATCATCGCCTATAGACAGAAAGCCGGGCTGACGATCGACAGGCCCATGCCAGAGGATCCGTATTTCTGGAACGAGAGCACCATCGTACACATTCTGGAACAGCGTGAGTATACCGGTTGTACCGTAAACTTCAAGACGTACACTAATTCGATTTGAGACAAGAAGCAGCGGGATAATCCTATCGAAAAGCAGGCTATCTTCTACAACACTCAACCGGCGATCATAGATCAGGAAGTGTTCGAAAAGGTCCAGGAGATTCGGTCACAGAGGCACCGTCGGACAAAGACCGGCAAATCTCATATGTTTTCCGGGCTGGTCTATTGTGCGGACTGCAAGGCTAAGATGCGGTACTGTACCACGAAGTATTTTGAAGCTCGTCAGGATCATTTCGTCTGTGCTAACTACCGAAGCAACACCGGCTCATGCTCTGCTCACTTCATTCGGGCGGTCGTTCTGGAAAAGATGGTATGGGAACATCTTAGGGAAGTCGTTTGGTATGTAGGTCACTATGAGAGTCACTTTAGGTCAATCATGGAGTCCAGATTACAGGCTGAAAGCAAAGCGGCCATTCGGGTAAAACGGAAGCAGCTGGAAAAGGATGAGAAGCGTATTCAGGAACTTGATCGTCTGTTCATCCGCCTGTATGAGGACAATGTGGCTTCCCGGATCAGTGATGATCGCTTCACTATGATGAGCCAGGCCTATGAGATCGAACAGTATGATCTGAAAGCGGAAGCAGAAGTCTTACGGCAGGAAATCGAAATACAGGAACAACAGAACCAGAATCTTGAACAGTTCATTCAGAAGGTCAGAAAGCACACAGAGCTGACAGAATTAACGCCTTACGCGGCTCATGAGCTGATAAAGGCAATCTATGTCGGGGCTCCTGATAAAAGCAGCGGAAAGCGCCGTCAGAGCATCCATATCTGCTATGATCTGATCGGGTTCATTCCGCTGAGTGAACTGATGGCACAGGAAATGGCATGACCCGAAGATCATGCCATTTCCAGAAAACTATAAAACTGTCTTATGCGCCCCGGCCTGATGGCCTGAGGGTTTTGATTTTTATCGAGTCATAATCCCAACTTTGATTTCAGCGCTTCCTGCAGAGTCTGTGAGAAGTTTATGCCTGCAGCGGTGGCGGATTCGTTCAGCCAGCTCGGAATGGTGCAGTTCTTTTTTACGACCCGATTGTCATGCCGGCGCCTGTACTCATCGACGTCGATATCGACTAAGGTCAGGATACCATCTGAGTAGTCGAAATCCTTATCTGCATCTTCTTTAGCGATTTTTATCGCCCGGGCATAATCAGAAGGCGCAGGAGGATCGGAATCCAGCGTCCTGCAGCCAATCGCGTCTCTTGCCATTACGATCGCGTCCGCATAGTTCCTGCCTTCTGTATAGATCATGAAATCGGGTATAAAAACCAAATAATCTCGTTTATTTCTTTTGATAAGTACTGGATATGCTATTATCATGAGTGTTTCCCTCCCTTCTTAATATTATTCCAGTCCCCACTTTTTGATGATTTTCCTCGCTGTGGTCTCATTGATTTCTCTGCGTTTCATTATATTTCTTACACCATTGATTATACGCATTTAAGGCGTATATGTCAAGAGGAGAAAGATGAAGGTCGGAATAAAAAAACCTGCCTTTCGCTAAAGGCAGGTCTGATAAATCAAGTTTCAAGGAACTATCGGCCGAATCGCCCGACATGAGCCAGACAGGCCGGCTGAACCTTCCGGACCGACCGGGCAGCCCGGAACGCCCGCTCTATTTCTGCCCGAAAGGTTTCAAGTCCCGGACGGCGTCCTTCGGGTATATGCGGCGCTCTCCGTTGTCCAGGTCGATCAAAACGTATCTGTCGCATCCCATACCCAGCTCTTTCATATAGCTGAGCTGGCGCAGGCCGTGGCGCGATTCGATGCGCTCGACCATGTCGTGATGCTCGTCTTCGCGCATCGCGTAGATGATGTCGACGCAGGCCTGATCCACGGCGAGGATGTCTGTAGACGAGAGAATGCCGACGTCCGGAGTGACCACCGGAGCAGCCGCGACGCCTTCGCAGTCGCAGGAGACGGACATGTTCCGCATGACGTTTACGAAGGTGATGCGTGGAGCGAAATAGTCGACCGTCGCCTTTGCTGATTCCATCATCCTCTCCATGAACTCTTCTTTGCCGATGCTCCACTGATCGGAAGATCCCTCCTCGGTGTGGATCATCTTTTTTCCGATGCGGCCGTCAGCGCAGCCGATGCCGATGTTTTTTGCCGATCCGCCGAAGCCGCCCTGCGTGTGGCCTTTGAAATGCGTCAAAACGAAGAGCGAGTCGTAGTTAAGCATGTGGCTGCCGACGGACATTTCCTTGAACCAGTTTCCGCCTTTTACGGGGATCATCGCGGTGCCTTCCTCGTCCATGATGTCGACTGGAGCGAACGTCCAGCCGTTGACTTTAAGGGTCTCGCGGTGCTGCTCGGTCGTGTAGCGGTCGCCCTCGTAGTATGTATTGGTCTCGACTATCGTCGCGTCCGGAAGATGATCGGCCATAAGGTCACGGACCCACGGGCGCGGGATGATGTTCGGGCCGTGCTGCTCGCCTGTATGGAGCTTGACGGCGACCCTGCCTGTGATGTTTTGATTTACTTTCGCGTAGGCTTTCTCAAGGCCGGCCGCGGACAGGTCGCGTGTGAAATATACGATCGATTCGTTCCCCGTGCGCTCATCGTACGGAACATAGCGGTCGCCGTTCTGGCCTGGAAGATTGATATTCATACGGACTCCTTTCTGCCACCCCGGGCATGCGCCGGCGTCTGCGTTTAGGGCGCGAGCGGATCTGTGTCTGTGCTATTTTTCGCTTTCGATAATTTTATTAAGCGCCTCTCTGCACGCCGGGAATTCTTCCCGTTCTTCGTGAGGGACGGCAGGATACTTAGGCTTGCATTTCTTAAGCTGGTCGGCGATTATCTCGACAAAGAGATAGCGAGTGTACCAGCGCTGGTTGCCCGGCAGAACATACCACGGCGAGTGTTCGGTGCCCGTCGCGTTGATGACTTTATCGAAACACTTCATGTAGTCGTCGTATTTATCGAGGACTTCGATGTCTTCGGCGCGGAATTTCCAGCTTTTGTCCGGGACGTCCAGACGCTCCAGCATCTGGGTGGCTTCCTCTTTTTTCGTCACATGCAGGAAGATCTTCACCATGCGGAAACTGTTCTCGTACAGGTATTCCTCGAAGCCGCGGACCTGCTGATACCGCTTTTTAAAGAACGCGCTGCCGCTGTCGTCTGCGATCCTCTCGGCCATTTTATAGTTTTTCCGGATGCCTTCGACGTCGACGGTGACGAGGTCCTCGTAGTGGCTCCTGTTCAGGACGGCGATCTCACCCTTGCGAGGCAGGTCCTTATGGATCCGCCAAAGATAGTCGTGCGCGAGTTCGTCCTGAGTAGGGGCCTTATAATAGTGGACTTTCACGCCCTGCGGGTTCATGCCGGAAAAAACGTGAGCTATAGTCGAGTCCTTTCCGGAAGCGTCCAGCGCCTGAACGACAAAGATCAGACCTTCGCGGGCGTCGGCGCGGAAAGCGTCGTCGAGTTTGACGATGTCTTCTTTCAGAGCGGCGTATTTCCGTTCGATCTCCTCGCGGGAAACCCCGTCCGAATTCGAGTTCACGGGGAGTCTGCGTATGTCGACGTTCTTTGAGCCGTCTACCTTATACTTATCTGCTTTCATCTGTTTTCCTCCTATCCCAACTGTTCTCATAGAATATTTTACGGCAGCGCGGCGGCGCTTTCAACTTTTTGTTTTTGAAAAAATGCACAAAAACAGCGATTTTCCTCTTGCTTTATCGCTTTAGCATGCTATCATAGTAAAGTAACGTGACGAGAGCGGGACCGCGAAATAAAAAAAATATTCCGCCCGACGTTTCACCAAAGGGGTAATCAAATAGATCAGAAGGGGAAATCTGAGACAGGAGAAAGAAAATGAAGAAGATCAAAAAAATCGCTTGTATGCTTATCTCGTTTGCGCTCGTATTCGCGCTCTGCGCCTGCGGCGATTCAGGCAGCGGGACGAGCGACGGCTCGGGGTCGGGCGACGGCGGCTCGGGAACGGACGCCGGAACTTCAGGCAAATACCGCATCCTGGACGAGAAGATCTCGACAGAGCAGTACGCCATCGGCTTCAAGAAGGGGAACACGGAGCTGAGGGACGCAGTTCAGGCGGCTGTATATCAACTGCTGGACGAAGGCACGATCGAGGAGGTCGCTTCAAAGTATTCGGATTACAATCTGAATGAGATGCTCTGCCTCAACGCGGCTGACGCCACGACGTTCGACAAAGACAGCGCAAGCGATGAATTCAAGTCGCGCACGCAGTTCGTCGTCGGTTTTGACGCTGAATATCCGCCGTACGGATACAAGGACGAGAGCGGCGGTTACACCGGCTTTGATCTGGAACTCGCTCAGGCAGTGTGTGACATCTACGGCTGGGAACTCGTAAAGCAGCCTATCGACTGGGACGCGAAGGACATGGAACTGAACTCTGGCGCAATCGACTGCATCTGGAACGGCTTCACGATCACCGGCCGCGAGGATGACTACACATGGACCGTACCGTACGTGGACAACAGCATCGTCGTGCTCGTTCCGGCTGATTCAGATATCCAGACGCTGGATGATCTCGCCGGAAAGAACGTCGTGACGCAGGCTGATTCGTCCGCTCTGACGGCGCTTCAGGAAGACCGCAAGGATCTTGCCGATACGTTCGCGAGCCTCGAGCAGACGGCCGACTACAACACAGCCGTTCTCAACATGAATTCGGGGATGGCCGACGCGGTCGCGATAGACATCGGAGTCGCCATGTATTACATTTCCAACGCGGAGTAGGTCAATGTCATTTGCCACTATCTGCCTCGAACTCCTAAAGGGGCTCGGCTCGTCAACACTCATATTCGCGCTTACGCTCATCTTTTCGCTGCCGCTGGGACTGCTCGTGTGCTTCGGAAGGATGAGCAGGTTCGCGCCGCTGAAAGGCGTCATGGTGGCGTTCATCGCTGTACTGCGGGGAACGCCTCTTATGCTGCAGCTCCTGGTCGTCTGCTACGGACCGTTTTACCTGTTCGGGATGCGCATATCGGCTAAATGGCGCTTCCTGGCGATCATCATAGGGTTCGTCATCAACTACGCGGCTTATTTTGCCGAGATATACCGGGCAGGGATCGCTTCGATACCGGTCGGGCAGCGCGAGGCGGCGCAAGTTCTCGGGTATAACCGCAGGCAGACCTTCTTCAGGATAATCCTCCCGCAGATGGTGAAGCGGGTCCTGCCGCCGGTGACCAATGAAGTCATAACGCTGATAAAGGACACTTCACTTGCGTTCGTTCTGGCTTACGCCGAGATGTTCACGGTGGCAAAGCAGATCGCCGCGGCGGAGACGAGTTTCACGCCGCTGTTCGTGGCGGGGCTTTTCTATTTTATTTTCAACGCGGTCGTCGCATGGGCGATGGCGCGCATCGAAAAGAAGTTTTCGTATTTCGAGTAGATTTTTCGGGTGGGTTCCGGAGGTAATATGGTCTTTGAACTGAACGACATATATAAATCTTTTGACGGTCTGGAGGTGCTGAAGGGCATCTCCGTGAACGTGGCCGAGGGTGACGCGGTCTCGGTGATCGGCCCTTCCGGCTCTGGCAAATCGACGCTCCTGAGGTGCGCGGTGTTCCTTGAGACGATAGATGCGGGCGAGATCATCTACCTCGGCAGAAAGGCCGCCTGCAACGGGCCGGACGGCAAAGCCGAATACGTCGGGCCGAACGAACTCAGGGAAATAAAAAGCGCATGCGGCCTGGTCTTCCAGCAGTTTAACCTCTTCCCGCACTACACCGTGATGAAAAACCTCGTCGATCCTCAGGTCATCGTCCAGAAGAAAGACCGCTCCGAGGCGGAATCCGTCGCTGAGGGGCTCCTGGCAAAGATGGGACTCGGCGATAAGGCTTTGGCGTATCCGTATCAACTCTCCGGCGGGCAGCAGCAGAGGGTCGCGATCGCAAGGGCCCTGGCGCTCTCGCCTAAGATCCTGTTTTTCGACGAGCCGACGAGTGCGCTCGACCCGGAACTCACGGGCGAGGTTCTTAAAGTCATCCGCGAACTGGCCGAGCAAAACATGACCATGGTGATAGTGACGCACGAAATGGCGTTCGCAAAGGCTGTCTCCGACCGTGTGATATTCATGGACGGCGGCGTGATCGTCGAGCAGGGGACGCCCGAAGACGTCTTTGATAACTCCTCGTGCGAGCGGACGCAGCGCTTCCTGAAGAATTACAACAGTTGAAACGGACGGAAAAAACAGGATGAAAATAGATTACGTCATTGCGGATCCTACCGGCAACATAACTATTCTGGTCACGAGCCGTGTGCCCGCGGAACTCCAGACGCGGTGCGCGTCAGAACTCATGCGCCTCAGGCCCGAATGTCAGCAGGTCGGATACGTCACGATGAACAGCCCTTCGGGCAGGCCGCGGCTGCGCATGATGGGAGGAGAATTCTGCGGAAACGCGAGCATGTCGTGCGGCGCATATCTTGCGTCGCTTCTTAACGTGGAAAGCCTTTCTCTCCTGCTCGAAGTCTCGGGGGCAGATGACCCGGTCGAGATCCGGATCAAGGGAGACCGGGGCAGTGTGCGGATGCCGCTCCCGGAGCGCGTCTACACCGACACTTTCGACGGGCGCGAGGCTGCCGTCGTGGAAATGCCGGGGATAACGCACATCCTGACGGATTCTTTTGACGCGGACGAGGCGGAAAGCCGCATGGTATCATGGAACGAAAAGATCAAAGCGGACGCGCTGGGGGTCATGGTCATGACCGAAAGATGGAGCAGGATGACGCCCGTAGTCTACGTCCCTTCGACCGGCACCATCGTGCGAGAAAGTTCGTGTGCCAGCGGTACGGCAGCGGTCGGAGCGTATTTGTGCCAGAAGGCGGGCAAAAGCATCTGCCTGAAACTGTCTGAACCCGCAGGTGAGATGTGTATATCGGCGGAATCCGGCCGCTGCGGGGTTTCGCGCCTTGTCCTGTCCGGAAACGTTGTGATCAAAGAGTCGGGGAGTATGGATATCGTCCTGTGACAAAACAAGAAGAGTGCATACGTAAAGAGATTGTGATAAGATTTAAGCGCGGACAGATCCTGCTCCGCGCTGTTTGTTTTGCTGACTATGATCTCTGAGGCGCAGGTGCTTGCACATGAAAAAGATACTTTTGCTCGGAACGGGCGGAACGATCGCATCAAAGCCGGAATCCACCGGTCTGGAACCCGAACTCCCGGTCGAAGAACTCATGAGGTTCGTCCCGAAAGCGGCTGACTTCTGCGAGGTGACCGGCCGACAGATAATGAACGTCGACAGCACTAATCTGGGACCGGACGGGTGGCTGACCATCGCCGAAGCGATCCGCGGGAGTTACGACGATTATGACGGTTTCGTCGTGGCTCACGGAACGGATACCCTGGCGTACACTGCCGCCGCGCTCTCGTACCTGATACAGCGCTCGCCTAAGCCTATAGTCCTGACAGGCGCACAGAAGCCGATAGATGACAGCAGTACCGACGCTCGCGACAACCTGTATAACAGCCTTTTTTATGCGTCATGTGCAGGCGCGTCAGACGTTTCGGTCGTCTTCAACGATAAGGTGATCGCCGGAACGCGCGCTAAAAAGACCCGAAGCAAGAGCTACGACGCTTTTTCGAGCATCAATTTCCCCGCGCTTGAGGCGATCCGCGACGGCAGGATCATTAAGTTTATCGGCAGGGATTCCGAAAACTATTGCGTGGACAGGACCGCGGGCCATGTGTTCTACGACAGGCTCGACACGTCCGTGTCGATGCTGAAACTCATCCCGTCTATGAACGGGAACGCACTGCGCGCGGTGGCGGACTTAAGCGATGCTGTGATCATCGAGTCATTCGGAGTCGGTGGGATCCCGGAAGACGTGGAGCGCGGCTTTGGCGAAGCTATATCCGACTGCATCGCCGCAGGAAAAACGATAGTAGT
Organism: Clostridiales bacterium UBA7285; assembly: GCA_002472145.1. Classification (GTDB taxonomy): domain Bacteria; phylum Bacillota; class Clostridia; order Peptostreptococcales; family Anaerovoracaceae; genus Eubacterium_B. Next base: position 18,504 of record DKRJ01000020.1, read on the forward strand.
CGCCACGCAGGTCACCGAAGAGGGCAGCAACATGCAGGCGTACCGCGTCGGGAACATGATAAAGAACGAATTCGATCTGATCGAGACGTACGACATGACGCTGGAAGCCGCGGCCGCCAAACTCATGTGGATCCTCGGGCAGACAAAAGATCCGGCGAAGATCAGAGAGATGTTCTACCGGACCGTAAATTTTGATATTTTATACAGGTGAGAGCAGATCGTCTTACGGCTAAAACCCGTACCTGCTGCTCTCTACCCTCTCTACTGCTCATCCTCGTACTTGTTCACGAAGTCTGTCCACAGATGCGGCTCCTTCTCCGGAAGGCCGTATTTTTCTTTGCCCAGCGCGATGCTCTTCATCAGGAATGTCATGTTATGTGCCAGCGTGCGCATGGTCTGGAGGCCTTCTGCGTCCTCGAGCGCTTCTCCCCGGCTCGCTCCATGGACGTTGTTCCAGTACTGGCTGGTGGCGACAGGCATACCGCTGTATCCGAAGAATTTATTCAGCTCATCGTATGTCGCGGTAAGTCCGCTCCTGCGCGCGACGGCAACCGACGCTCCGACTTTCATCCTCTTATCGAACAGCGTGCTGTAAAAGAGTCTCTGCATCAAAGCTTCCACTGTGGCGTTCGCGGATGCGAAATACACTGGCGAGGCGACGATCAGTCCGTCGGCTTCCTCGAATTTAGGGGCCAGTTCGTTCACAGCGTCGTCAAAGACGCACTTTCCGGTATCTTTGCAGCTGTCGCATGCCACGCACCCGCGGATCGCGGAGCCGAGGACCTGGAATACTTCCGTTTCGACGCCTTCGCTTTCGAACGTCTTTACGAGTTCGTCGACCGCGATCGCAGTGTTTCCGCCTTTGCGAGGACTGCCGTTGATGATGAGGACTTTAAGTGTTTTCATTTTTCCTTCCTCCGTTTTCATTCTTTATAGTCTTTCAGTCTTTTTTCAGAGGGTCTTCTTCCGCATGTTTGTATCTGTCTCTGTTCAGTGCGACTCTTGCGTCGCCCAGACGCACGAATGTCTCTTTTGCCCATTCTCCGGCCATGCGGGTCCTCCTCTCGAAGCCCTCAGAAGCCGCCTCGGAAATGCTTTGGCCGCGCTGTTTTCCGCCGCCGGCTGCACGCAGGCGATCCGTTTCAGTTTCCAGGTCTTCGTCCAGTTCGCGCTCCAGCGCCGCGATGGAAGAATAGATCTCCCCGTGTGTTCCGGCGTAGTCGAAGTCCGAAAGATATCTCACGGAGCGCATGAGCCAGAGGTACTTTTCCGGCTTCATCGTGAAATCGTCCGCGGAAGGCGCGTAGTGCGTGGCCTCGGCTTCTTCTGCCGATCGCCATTCGTACGTCTCCGGGATCCTCGTGATGCAGAGGCGGTAAGGAACGTAAGGGCTGACGCAAGGCGTCTCGGACGCACGCCAGACGACAGTATCCACGGCTGTCGCGCCGAATTCGACGATGCTGCTTTCGATCGTCGTAGGGCAGCATACTGGCCTGTGATCTTCTGACGTGTGAGGGTTGAATTTGCCGCCTTCCGAAGTATCAAAAGGCGTCCCTTCGTAGTGCGTGCGAAGTAAGGCTTTGACGTCGGCAACGGAGTATTTTTTTGGCGCCTCGGTCGAGAAAACGCGCAGATCTTCAGGTTCGCGCCCGGTCAGGACAGTCCAGCCGCCCTTCGAACGGAAGGAACTCGATTCGGAGGAATCGGGTGACTGATACGCCGCGGCAAAGTCGAAATCGTCGTACGAACTGGGCTTTGACGGGTGATACCAGCCGTTCTCTTCGGCAAAGGAAGCCAGGTCGCGTGAGAAATACCAGTTCTTATGTTCCGTGTCGGACCAGTCGACCCTTTGGATCGTAAACCAGTTCGGCATGAAATATATCTCGTCGTCTCCGACCCTGCGGCAGACGTATCTGTGCCCTGTCGGCACCTGCAGGGACCATATTTCGCGGCTGTCTGCTATCTCGTATGTGCGGGAACTGACGTAGCCGTATTTTTCGATGAGTGATATCGCGATCTCCACGCCTTCCCGCGCGGTGTGCGCGCGCTGGGCGACGATGACCCTCAGACCGCTTCCTATGCCGCATTTTTCCTTTTCCCCCGGCGCGGAGCGGGAGGGTTCGCACGAGTTGCTCACGACGGCCACGCCGTATTCATTGATGAATGAGTCTCCGAAAAAAACGTTCTCGCGCGTCGTCCTGGCTTCGGACCAGATATAAGCGCACGTTTCGCGGACCTGCGGTATCACGGCCGTACCGTCGCCGAAGGTGATCGTCTCGCCTTCGCGGTGGATCCTGTGCGGAACAAAATGAAGCTGTACTACGCTCCTGGCGTCGTCTTCGTTGTGTCCGAGGATAACTTTGCCGGATGCCGACGCGTTTTTGCCGACCGCTACGGTCGTGCAGTTGTCATTATCGATCATTTAAAGGTCCTCCGTATTTTTTTCTGAAAGAGCGGACTGGATCCGAATCATGTACTGCTGTAATTGTAGCACATCCGCGAGCTGAGGCGAGGCTTAAGTATATTTTAGGATGCGCGGGTATAGTTTTGGCAGGATCGAAATAAGATCGAGATATGAAGGAGAAGAGGAAAATGAAAAGGTTAAGTGAAAACAGGAAAATAAAGAAACTGCCCGCGCTTGTTCTGGCGGGCGTGCTTTCCGCAGCGCTGCTCGCGGGATGCGCCGCTGAGTCAGCGTCCGGCTCGTCCGGCCAGACGGATACGTCGGATCAGGCCGATAACGGAAGCACCGCAGTGGCAGAACAGACATCGACGGCCGCAAGCGATGAGGCGAACGGCAGCTCGCTCTACACCGACAGGGACATGGAGCAGGAGCCGGATCTTTCGGACGCGGAGACCATTTCGGTCAGCGACGGACAGGACGTAACGATAAGCACCGAGGGCATCTATGTGATCAAAGGGACCGCGGCAGACGCCACGATCACAGTCGACGCGCCTGACAACGCAAAAGTGCAGCTCGTGCTCTGCGGCGTATCGATAACTAATGAAGACTTCCCGTGCATCTACGTCAAGGAATGCGAAAAATGTTTCGTTACGACGACTGACAGCGAAAATACGCTTAAGGTCACGGGCGAGTTCACCGCGGACGGAGATACGAATACGGACGCCGCGATCTTTTCTAAGTCGGACCTCGTACTGAACGGTGTCGGCACGCTCGCCGTAAGCTCGACTGACAACGGCATCGTTTCCAAAGACGGGCTCAAGGTCACCGGCGGCACATATGTCATCGACTGCGAGGAAGACGCTTTGGACGCGCACGACTACATCTACATCTGCGACGGAACGTTCACGATCGATTCCGGCAAGGACGGACTCCACAGCGAATATGACGAGGACAACACCGTGGGCGAGATCGAGATCTCGGGCGGCACGTTCGACATCGCGGCGGGAGACGACGGGATCCAGGCCACGACTACGCTGACGATAAACGGCGGAACGTTTGATATCAGCGCGGTTGAAGGACTTGAGGCGACTCAGGTGACGATAAACGGCGGAGACGTCACGATCTCGGCTTCAGATGACGGGATCAACGCTTCTCAGAAGACGACGGCACTGACGGATATATTCATCAAAGTGAACGGCGGCACTATCGACGTGACGATGGGCTCCGGCGACATGGACGGCTTCGACTCGAACGGCTCGATCTACATCTACGGCGGGACAGTAAGCGTGACCGGGCAGTCGACATTCGACTACGACGGTGAAGGCGTCATCGAAGGAGGCAGGGTCTACGTCAACGGCGAGGAGTATACAGGCAGTTCGCTTCCCAATCAGATGATGGGCGGAGGCGGCCAGGGCGGTCCTTCCGGAAACGGCGGAGCGCCGGGCGGGCAGCAGGGCGGAGGAGCCCCGGGCCAGCCGGGAGGCGGCTTCTGATGAAGAAAGGCGAATATCTTTTAATCGTAAAAACAAAATCAAAAGTAAATTTTATGGCTTGACAACAAAAAATCCCGAGACTATAATTTGCCTAAACCGTTGAAGAAGGGTAAGTAAGTTTCGGGATATTCCCTGAGCGAGCCGCGGACGGTGAGAGCGCGGCGGATAAGACGGAACCGAATGGACTTCCGAGGGCGATCAGAAAGAGGGATCCGCGGGCAGACTTGATCTGCAGAACGGCTCGCGGAAACGGCCTGCAGATGGCTTTCCTCCTGTATGTGAGACGGAGCGGGCTCTCCGTTACCAAAGGCCGGCATATTATAACGTATGCGACGAGAGGACACATTACGTGTCAAGCCGGGTGGCACCGCAGGATGATAACGATCCTGTCCCAGCAGCATGGGACGGGATCTTTTGTTTTTCCGGGAAATATCGGATGGCCCGCCGGCACTCGCCGAAAAAGGAGGAAAAGATGAAAAAGAGATTGATAGCGATCATTCTGGCTGCACTGACAGCGGTCTCGCTCTGCTCGTGCGGAAACGGTTCGGGGAGCGGAGAGTCGGACGGCTCAGGGAACGAACAGAGTTCAGACGGCTCCGGTTCGCAGAAAACGTATACCATCGGGCTCTGCAATTATGTGGACGACGCCTCGCTTAACCAGATCGCGGAGAACATTCAGGAAAGGCTCGACGAGATAGGAAAGGAAAAGGGCGTCACGTTCAACGTCGACTACGACAACTGCAACGCGGACGAGAACGTTTTATCGCAGATAATAACTAATTTCCAGGCAGACGGCACCGACCTGATGATCGGTATCGCTACGCCTGTGGCGATCTCGATGCAGACGGCGACCGAGGAAAGCGGGACGCCTGTCGTTTTCGCCGCCGTATCGGACCCGGTCGGGGCGGGGATCGCGGAATCTCTCGACGCGCCGGGATATAACCTGACAGGCACGTCCGACAGGACAGACACGGAGACGATTTTTAAGATAATGTTCGCGATCGATCCGGACATCAAGAAAGTCGGTCTTCTCTACGACCTCGGCCAGGATTCGTCGACGGCGGCCATAAATGAGGCAAAAGCGATCTTAGAAGAGAAAGGGATAGAATACGTCGAGCGCACCGGGACGAATGACGCCGAGATCGTGCTCGCGGCGCAGGCGCTCGTGGGCGACGGCGTGCAGGCGGTCTTTACTCCTGCCGACAATACGGTGATGAAGTCCGAACAGTCGATATGCGACATCTTCGCCGACGCGGGGGTCAAACATTATGGCGGTGCCGATTCGTTCGCACTCTGGGGCGCTTTCCTGGGCTTTGGCGTGGACTACGCGAAGCTCGGTAGAGAGACTGCCGACATGGCTGCGGACATACTCCTGAACGGCAAAGACCCTGCGGACGTGCCGGTCAAGACGTTTGACGACGGGATAGCGACGGTAAACACGGACGTGTGCGGCAAGCTCGGCATCTCGTTCGGCGACGTCGAAGCGGCTATCGGCGAGTACTGCAATGAGGTCAAAGAAATAACGACAGGCGAAAGTTTCGAATAGCGGAGGCATCATGAGCGGACAATTTTTTGGTATCGCGGGGACCGCGGTCGAGCTGGGACTGATAGGATCACTGACGGTATTGGCGCTCTTTCTGAGTTATTCGATGCTGAACGTCTGCGATCTTTCAACGGACGGATGTTTTACCCTCGGAGCGTGCACGGCGGCAGTCGTCGTGCTCTCCGGCCATCCGTATCTGGCTCTTCTCGCCGCGATGGCAGCTGGCATGGCATCGGGCTTCGTGACCGCGTTCCTGCAGACGAGGATGGGGATCGACAGCCTGCTGGCCGGGATCATCGTGAACACGGGGCTGTACTCGATAAACATATCGATAATGGGCGGCGGAGCGCTTCTGAACATGAACAAAGCAAAGACCGTCTTCGGAGATATGGCCGGCCTCTTAAAGGGCACGCCTCTGGCGGGGGCGAGCAGGATCATCGTCGCGCTCATTGCGGCCGCCGCGGTCGTTTTGTTCCTCTCGTTTTTCCTGAGGACGAGGCTGGGCCTGGCTATCCGCGCGACAGGCGACAATCCCGCGATGGTGCGCTCCTCGTCGGTAAATACTGCCGTCATGACGACGGTGGGGCTCGTGATCTCGAGTTCGTTCACCGCTCTTTCGGGATGCATGCTTGCTCAGTACCAGAAAGCGGTCAATATCGACATAGGATCGGGCATGGTCACGGTGGCGCTGGCGTCGCTTCTGATCGGACGGGCGTTCGTACCGCGCGGGAAGATCCCGGCGAGGGCGGTCGGCGCCGTGCTCGGATCTGTTGTCTTCCGTGTGGTGTATTCCGTTGCTCTGAGGTTCAACATGCCCGCCTTCATGCTGCGTCTCGTGTCCGCCGTCATCGTGATCGTCGCCATCGCGGGTCCGCATCTGAAGAGCAGATGGCCTGAATATAGGCGCAGACTGAGCGCGAGGTGACGTGAAATGATGCTTAGCGTAGATAACATTACCAAAACGTTCAACCCCGGCACCGTAAACGCAAAGACGGCGCTGAAGGGCTTATCGCTGAATGTCGAAAACGGCGATTTCATCACGATCATCGGAGCGAACGGCGCCGGCAAATCTACACTCTTCGGGGCTATCGCCGGTTCGTTTTTCACCGACTCCGGGAAGATCATCCTGGACGGAGAGGATATTACGATGAAACCTGAGCATATCAGAGCGCGTAAGATCGGGCGGCTCTTCCAGGACCCGCTCAGCGGCACGGCCCCGGGCATGAGCGTCGAGGAAAACATGACGCTCGCCGCCGGCCGCGGAGGCTGGCTCGGCTCGATCACCAAAGAGGACAGAGCGCTCTTCCGCGACAGGCTCGCTCTGCTCGGCATGGGACTGGAGGACAGACTGGATCAGCCGGTCGGCCTCCTATCCGGAGGGCAGAGGCAGGCGCTCACGCTTCTCATGGCGACGATAAACCCGCCGAAACTACTTCTGCTCGACGAACACACAGCTGCGCTCGACCCCGCGGCGGCCGAGAAGATAACTGATCTGACGTCGGAGATCGTAAAAAAAGACAAGTTGACGTGCCTTATGATCACTCACAACATGAAGTCTGCTCTGGAAGTGGGGAACCGCACCGTCATGATGAACGACGGGAGGATAATCTACGACGTCGCCGGAAGCGAGCGCGACGGGCTGGGAGTGAGCGATCTGATCGGAAAATTCAAGGAGGCCGCCGGGACTGAACTCGACAGCGACAGGATGCTTCTGCAGCGGATATGACTTGATTTTATTTATAAATATATCAACTTGAATTAACAAAAACTTTTGCTAATATGGTATTATGCTTTACTAAAGCGCGATACCATATTTATTTTATTTTGCTTTATCCGGGGAACACGTATGGCTGAAAGTGATAAGCGCACCGCGGCGGAAGGCGCGGCGGCGGTCACGGAATCGAATACGAAATCGAATATCGGAAAAGACCACGGCTCGTCCTCAGGGAAAGACTCATCGTCAAACTCCCGTGGGAAGAACAAAAAAGCCGGTATTCTTGATATTGTCAAAAGTCCTTACGCCCGTCACTTCATCAGGAAATATAAGTGGAACTATCTGATCGGCATGGCGATACTCCTCGTCATAGACCTCGCTCAGACCAAGGTCCCGCTCATCGTCGGGGACATCATCGACGAGATCGCAGACAATACAGTGACGTCCGGCGATTTTAAACTCGCGATCGGAAAGATGGCGATCATCGCCGTCATGGTGGTCGCGGGCAGGCTCGGATGGAGATACTGCATTTTCGGCGCTGCCAGATATATCGAGCGCGACATGCGCAACGACATATTCAACCACCTGATGACGCTGCCTCAGTCGTATTTCCACGACCACACCGCCGGCGAGGTCATGGCGTACATCACCAACGACATCGAAGCGATCAGAATGGTCTTCGCGGTCACTATCATGATGCTCATGGACTGCCTGACCATCGGCATCGCCACCGTCTACAGCATGGTGACGGAGATAGACCCGCGCCTGACGGTAATTGCCATTCTGCCGCTCTGCCTCGTCGCACTCGTATCGCGTTTCATGGGCAGCGAACTTCACAGGCGCTTCACCAGGCGGCAGGAAGCCTTCTCCGACGTGTCTGATTTTGTTCAGGAAAAACTCTCCGGGATCAGGGTGATCAAAGCCTTCGTTCAGGAGGAAAAGGAATATAAGGCGTTCGTGAAGGTCAACGACAAAGCCCAGCAGGCGAACATCCGCGAGGCGCGCGTTTCTTCGTTCATGTTCCCGTTCATGCGCATGATAAGCGGCATGTCGATCGCCGTGACCGTAGCGTACGGCGGATACATCGCGATACTCGGGATCATCTCAGTCGGCGGATTTGCCGCGTTCGTGCAGTATCTGAACATGCTAGTCTGGCCTATCGCCTCCATCGGCAGGATCATAAACGTCGTGACGCGCGGCTCCGCGTCATTCAAGAGGATAGACGCGGTTCTGAGCACGGAATCAGATATCAGGGACATCATACCGGACGGGCCGGAGGAGCCGCTTTCGGGCGACATCGACATCCAGGGACTCGACTTTACATATCCGGGGACGGATCAGCAGGTCCTGCACGACATAGATCTCCATATCGAGAGAGGGCAGACTATAGGCATCGTCGGACGGACCGGCGCGGGCAAAACGACACTCGTGAATCTGCTGCTACGCGTATATGATCCGCCTTACGGCACGATAAGCATCGGCGGAAGAGACATCCACGACGTTACTCTCCACACGCTGAGGAAGACCTTCGGATACGTTCCGCAGGACGACTTTTTGTTCTCCGCGACGGTCGCGCAGAATATCGCTTTCGGCGACAGGAGCAAAACACAGGAGGAGATCGAGAAAGCGGCCGGACTGGCGTGCGTCGCCGACAATATCGCTGAATTCCCCGACGGGTATGAGACGATGGTGGGCGAAAGAGGCGTTTCGCTTTCCGGCGGCCAGAAGCAGCGCATCGCGATCGCGCGCGCTCTCATACTGGATCCGGAGATCCTGATCCTGGACGATTCTCTATCCGCTGTCGATACCGACACCGAGGAACAGATAAAGGAAAATCTCGCTGCCTCGCGCGGCGGCAAGACGAATATCATAATCGCGCACAGGATGTCGACGCTCCAGGACGCCGATCAGATCATAGTTCTGGAAAACGGCACCATCTCCGAGCGCGGTACTCATGAGGAACTGATGGCGGAAGGCGGCTTCTACGCCGAACTCTATCAGCGCCAGCTCATGGAAAAGATGAGGAAGGAGGAATACGCTGTTGAATGACGACAATTTCGTGATGAAGAGCAGAACGGCGCATCCTTTCCTCAGGATCCTGTCGTACGGAAAGCCTTACATAGGCTGGTTCGCGCTGGCGCTGGCGATAATCGTGGCAACGACGTTCATCGAACTATATCAGCCTGTGATACTGGGCGACGCTGTCGACGACTTCATCGGCAAATACGAAAACGCGGGTTCGGACGGGCTTTCGCTCTCCGCGCTGAAAGAGATGAGGGCATTCGACCTTAACGGCGTCATCAGGCTCGGCGCGCTATACGCGGCATCCGTCGCTGCGCAGCTTGCTTTGACGTATCTGCAGGCGATGATACTGGCGGTCACGAGCCAGAAGATCATCTACAATTTAAGGAACGACATTTTCAAGCATCTGATGACGCTCGACTTTTCGTTTTTCAACGAGAACCCTGTCGGAAGGCTCGTCACGCGCGTCACGAACGACTGCGAGACGATCAGCGAACTGTTCACTGAGGTCGTCGTAAACGTGATAAAGGGCATTTTCGTCCTCGCCGGAGTCATCATCATGATGCTCAGCTACAACGTCAGGCTGTCGCTGTACATCTTCATAGTCATACCGATAATAACGATCGCGACGTTTTTGTTCACGAGCACGACGCGCAAGCTGTACAGGAAGATCAGGGCCAAGATCTCCGCGCTTAACGGCTTTGTCTCGGAGCGGATCATGGGCGTAGACGTGGTGCACGCTTTCGCGGCGGAGGAGGACGTCGACAGGGACTTCAGCGACCGGACGGAGGATCTGCGGAAGACGAACATGAAGCAGCTGTTCGCTTTCGCGCTCTATAGCCCGATCTCATATCTGACGAACATAATCGCTCTGGCGATCCTGATTTATTTCGGCGGGCACATGGTGCTCGAGGGGATCGTCACGGTCGGCACGCTCGTCGCGTTCCAGCGCTATATCAGCAAATTCTTCCAGCCGATACAGGAACTGGCGGAGGAGTTCAACACGATCCAGTCCGCGAACGCATGCGCCGAGAGGATCTTCTGGCTGCTCGACACGGAGCCCGCGATCGAGGACGCTCCTGACGCCGTTCACAAGGATTCGTTCGAGGGAAGCATAGAATTCAGGCACGTCTGGTTCGCGTATAAGGACGAGGACTGGGTGCTGAAGGACGTTTCGTTTAAGGTCGAACCGGGCGAAAAGGTCGCGTTCGTAGGCGCCACGGGCGCCGGGAAGACGACGATCCAGAACCTGATCTGCAGGTATTACGACGTGCAGAAGGGCGAGATACTCGTCGACGGGATCAACGTAAAAAAGATCAGGCTCGACGATCTGCGCGGGAACATAGGCGAGATGCTGCAGGACGTGTTCCTGTTCTCCGGGACCGTAGGCGACAACATCAGGCTGAACGAAAAAGACATCACGGATGAGGAGATAAGGCGCGCCGCCGAGACGGTGAACGCCGCTCCGTTCATTGAAAGTCTGCCGGGGCAGTACGACCACAGGGTCATAGAGCGCGGCGCTGCGTTCTCGGCAGGGCAGAGGCAGCTGCTGTCGTTTGCAAGGACTCTGGCTTTCAAGCCGTCTGTTCTGATACTCGACGAGGCGACGGCGAACATCGACACCGAGACTGAGATACTGATCCAGGACGCCTTAGGGAAACTCATGGAAGGGCGCGCGACTCTGATCGTGGCACACAGACTTTCCACCATCCGCGGCGTGGACAACATAATAGTCATGGATCACGGTAGGATCGCCGAGCAGGGCAGCCATCAGGAACTGCTCGCTAAGGGCGGGATCTACTACAAACTGTATAAACTGCAGTACGAGAACGGTCCGGCAGCGGAGTGAGCCTGATCTGCACTAACTTCATCGCTTCCGATCCAGGATGAAGCTGACGCTGTTCCTTCATTGTTTTTGCTTGTTTTTTCCATCGCCTTTCTATAGACTATAATTGTATAAAGGCTGGGATAACCATACAGGAGTATTACGGCCATATCCGGAAATACGCTTGGTAAATATTTTTGAGGAGTTTGAGGAGACGATATGATTCCTGAAGACAACGAAAACAAAAAATTCGACGAGCAGAACACTTCCACGACGGGAAGTCCGGCGGGAAGCGAACAGAACGGTCAGAACGACCAGCAGGGTCAGAACGGCCAAAACGACCGGTACAGCCAGAACGGCCAAAACGACCGGTACGGCCAGAACGGTCAGTACGGCGGCCAGAACAGCCAGTACGGCCAGTACGGTCAGTACGGTGGACAGAACAGGCTGTATGGCAATCAGTACTACAGCACTCCGAGAAGCAATTATGGGGGGCCGCAGAACAACTATGGGGGGCCGCAGAGCAACTACGGCGGGCCGCGAGGCAGTTACGGCGGACCTCAGAATAACTATGGCGGACCTCAGAACTACGGTCAGCCATATTACGCCCCCGGCAGCGGTGCCGCAGCCGCAAATGACAGGAGCCGCATCCCCGGATGGGGCAAGGCCCTGATCATCATCCTGTGCATCGTACTGGCGCTTGCGCTCGTATTCTACGGCATCGCCTCGTCGCTGGGCAGTTTCACGAAGAACCTGTCGGAGACGCTCTCCGAAAGCCAGAACGATTACGAGACGTTCAGCTTCAATCACGACTACGTGGGAGTCCTCTATCTCACCGGGACGATCAGTGACGGCAGGAGCGGGGACGGCTACAATCAGTCGTGGATGCTCGACTGCATCGACCAGATGATGACGGACGATCACAACAAAGGCATCCTGCTCTTCGCCAATACCCCTGGCGGAAGCGCTTTCGCGACCTATGACGTATACCACGCGCTGCTTGACTATAAAGATACGACGGGACGCCCGATCTACGTATATATGGATTCGCAGGCTACGTCAGGCGGATATTATGTCTCCATGGCCGGCGATAAGATCTACGCCCATCCGGAGTGCTGGACCGGCTCCATCGGCGTCATCGTCGGCACTCTCTACGATTTTTCGGGGCTGTTCGAGAAGTACGGGATCAAAGCCTACAGCATCACGTCCGGAGAGAACAAAGACATCGGAGCGAACTACAAGCCTATGACCGACGAGCAGAAAGAGATACTCCAGAGTCTGGTCGACGAGTCGTTCGGACGCTTTGTTCAGGCGGTGTGCGACGGCAGGAACATGGATGAGGCAACGGTCCGCAAACTCGCCGACGGCAGGATCTATTCCGCCCAACAGGCGGCCGAGAACGGCCTCATCGACGAGGTCGGCACGCTTTCAGACGCGTGGGCCGACATGTCGGACACATATGGATTCGGCAGCAGCGTGACGCCTGAGAACATCTACTACGAAGAGCCTGAGACCTTGCGCGACTACCTCGGATTCAGTTCCGATATCAACGGCAGCGAAGAGACTAACGAACTCAGGGAACTGATCGATCTGCTCTACGACCAGAACTCCGTGAAGATCGAGTTCATCGCGCCTGTCCAGAAGTGATATGTCATTCGGAGCGCTCTCTGCCGCCCGGCAGGGGGCGCTTTTCTTTTTTTGGCGGCTTCCGACGGCTGTAAGGCAAAAATACTTGACAGCCCGCACGCGCTGTGTTAAATTTGTTCAGGTGGAAAAATGGACGCGGCAAAGAAACTCGACAATTACACACGCGAGAGCATGCTCTTCGACCTGTACGGGGGCCTGCTCACCGAGAGGAAGCGCGCGATACTCGAGATGCACCACGAAAACGACATGTCGCTCTCGGAGATCGCCGAGGAACTGGGCGTTTCGCGCGCCGCTGTCTACGATTCGCTGAAGTCGGCCGAGAAGTCACTCGAAGACTACGAATCGCGCCTTTCGCTTCTGGCGGATCACATGGCGCGCATGGAAAATACCGAAAAAGCGCTGGGAGCGCTCGACGCGCTGAAGGAGATCTGCCGCGGCGACAAAGAAGCGCTCGATGAAATAGAAAAACTCGGCGGGATACTCCGCGGCATGGAAGGATAGCGAAAGGACAGATCATGGCATTCGAAAGCCTTTCCGATAAACTTCAGAAAACATTCGATAAACTCAGAGGCAAGGGCGTACTCGAGGAAGCGGACATAGATGCCGCGATGCGAGAGGTCAAACTGGCTCTGCTCGAAGCGGACGTGAACTATAAGGTCGTAAAGGACTTTGTGGCGGACGTGAAGGAAAAATGCCTCGGAGCGGAAGTCCTGAAGAGCCTCACGCCTGCGCAGCAGGTCATAAAGATAGTAAACGAGGAACTGACGCCCCTGATGGGCGGCTCCGGCAGCAAACTCACGTATTCGTCTTCCGGGTTCACGGTCCTCATGATGGTCGGACTTCAGGGAACAGGTAAGACCACGACGTGCGGCAAACTCGCCTCGTACCTCAAGCAGGTCGGAAAGAAGCCCATGCTCGCGGCGTGCGACGTCTATCGTCCAGCGGCCGTCGACCAGCTCGAGATCGTCGGGAAGCAGGTGAATACGGAAGTCTTCGCCGAGCACGGCGAAAAAGACGCGGTAAAGATCGCAAAGGACGCGCGCGCGGAAGCGGAGCGCAGAGGCTTTGACGTTTTGATCATAGATACGGCGGGCCGCCTGCAGATAGACGAAGAACTCATGCAGGAACTCGCGGACATAAAAAAAGCGGTCAGACCGCATGAGATACTTCTTGTGGTCGACGCTCTGACGGGCCAGGACGCCGTGAACGTGGCTCAGGGCTTCAGCGATAAACTCGGCATCGACGGCATCGTGATGACGAAACTCGACGGCGATTCCAGAGGCGGCGCGGCGCTTTCCGTCCGCAAGGTCACCGGCAAGCCGATCAAGTTCATCGGAACGGGCGAAAAACTCGACGCGCTCGAGCCTTTCCATCCCGACAGGATGGCGAGCAGGATCCTCGGAATGGGCGACGTGCTCTCTTTGATCGAAAGAGCGGAACAGTCGTACGACGAGGAGCAGGCGGCCGCGCTTGAGAAAAAGATCCGCAAGAACCGCTTCACGCTGGAGGACTTCCTCGATCAGTTCAATCAGGTCCGCAAGATGGGCGGTCTGGGCAAGATGCTCGAGATGATGCCCGGAGCAGGCGGCAAGGTGAGCGACGATGACATCGCTAAGGGTGAAGAGGAATTCCGTCACATGGAGGCTCTAATACGCTCGATGACGCCGGAGGAGCGGAGGAATCCGGAGATCCTCGACGCGAGCAGGCGCAGGAGGATAGCCGCGGGCGCGGGACAGACCGTGAATAAGGTGAACAACCTTATCAAACGCTATGACGAGGCGCGGAAGATGATGAAGCAGTTCTCCGACCCGAAAAAGATGAAGAAGAACCGTTTCATGCGCGGTTTCATGCAGTAGCGCGGCAGGACGCACGCGAAGATCAGACAGTTATTAACGCCGCTAAAGCGGCCGCAATATATTCGGTAATTTTATTTGATCAGCCGCTGCGGGCACCAAAACACGACCCGCGGGCAAGGAGGAAAAAGAAAAATGGTAAAGATCAGACTTAAGAGGATCGGTTCGCACAAGAGACCGTATTACAGGATCGTCGTCGCCGATTCGCGCAACGCGAGAAACGGAAAATTCATCGAGGAGATCGGCTTCTACGATCCGATGGAGGAGCCTCCTGTTATCAAGGTCGACGGTGAAAAGGCGAAATCGTGGATCGCGAACGGAGCACAGCCTTCCGAGACGGTCAGATCGCTTCTCAGAAAATCCGGCGTCATCGAGTAGAAAGCGTGACGCATCATGACGGAACTTGTTAAAATGATCGCCGAATCGCTCGTCGACGAACCTGACAAGGTCAGCGTGATCTGCGAGGAGAGCGGCGGGGAAGACGTCATCACCTTAAGGGTCGCCTCTGACGACATGGGCAAGGTGATCGGCAAGCAGGGCAGGATCGCCAAAGCGATACGCACCGTCGTAAAAGCCGCGGCAACTAAAAAGGACCTGAAAGTCTCTGTCGAGATCGAATCAAACGAGGAAGCGGCAGAGGCGGCAAAGGCCGCTGAGGAAGCGGCCGCGGACGTCGATCCGGCAAATGACGCTGACGCGCCGGCGGAAGCGGATGCCGGGGACGGACAGGAAGCCGGAAACTGACCGGACGAGAGCATGCACACAGGCGGCGGCGCAAGCCGCGGCGCTGTGTGCTTGTTTTTGCATTTACAGGTAAAATCACCCGAGGATCTGCTTTATGGCGCTGAAGAAAAAAACGGAAAAGGTCGAGTTGGGCAGGATAACCGCTCCCTCCGGAATACGCGGGGAGGTCAGGATCCTGAACTACACCGGCGACCCGGAGAGATTTTTGAAACTCGACGCGGTGTACGTCGGCGCTTCGGAAACAAAGACAGAAATCGAAAGATCCCGCGCGCAGAGTCCCGGAGTCAGCGTGGTGAAACTGCGCGGCACGGACGACAGGAACGCTGCGGAGGCACTGAGGGGAAAAACGGTATATATCGATGAGACAGACCTTCCGGAGCTTCCGGAGGGGTCTTACTATGTCCGCGATCTAATCGGTCTGACCGTCATAGACGACGATACGTCAGAGGCCGTAGGAACGGTGAAGGACGTTGATCAGAACGGTCCGCAGGATAAATACGTCATAGATGCCGGCGGCAGCGAAGCCATGGTCCCCGCTGTCTCCGAATTCATAAAAAAGGTGGACGTGGACGGCGGATACGTCCGCATCCGTTTCATCGAAGGAATGATCAAGAAATGATCCGTTTCAATATTCTTACGCTCTTCCCGGAGATGTTCGCTCCGCTCAGCGAGAGCATCATGGGGAGGGCCGAAGCCGGGAACGCCGTATCGTTCAACGTCGTGAACATACGCGGATTCAGCCGCGACAAACATCATAAGACCGACGACTACTCATTCGGCGGAGGCCAGGGAATGATATTCATGCCCGATCCCGCGTTCCGCGCGCTGAGTTCAGTCGGCGCGGAGCACACACGCAACATATACATGTCCCCGCGCGGCAGGATCCTCGACCGCGGCATCGCCGAATCGATAGCGCGCGAGGAGGAAGTCACCATATTCTGCGGCCACTACGAGGGCGTGGATCAGAGGATACTCGACGCGTGGCACATGGAGGAGATATCGATCGGAGATTACATAGTCACCGGAGGGGAACTTCCGGCCATGGTTTTGATCGACGCCGCCGTCCGCATGATCCCGGGGGTCCTTTCAGGAGAAGCGTCGGCTGCCGAGGAATCCGTCTATTCGGGGCTGCTGGAATACCCGCAGTACACTCAGCCGAGGTCGTACGAAGGCATGGACGTGCCCGAAGTGCTGCTTTCCGGCGATCATAAAGCGGTGGATCTCTGGCGCTACGAGCAGTCTCTCAGGCTGACTAAGGAACGGCGCCCGGATCTCTTTGAACGATATCTGAAAGAGCACGGCGGCCTCTCGAAAGATGAGCGCAAGGTATTGGAAAAAGTTACCGAATGATGTAGAATATCTTTATGAAAAAATTGAAAAACAAGGGCATTTTCATATTCGTCGCGGCCTGCGTCATACTCTACGTCATCATCTACGTCGTCCCGAAATTGACCGGACTGATGACGGTCACGTATTCCGCGGAATACGGCGAGTTGTCTATAAACGACGTCACGACCGGATATCTCGTCCGCAGCGAAAAAGTCTACACGGCTGTGGAGAGCGGCGCCGTCACCCGCGTGAAGAACGAGGGCGATCTCGTCAGAGTCGGGACCGCGCCGGTGACCGTCGAGAGCGGGACTGCGCTCGAGCCGTCTGAACAGCTGACGTCGATCAAAGACAAACTCGGCGAAAACGTCCTTGCTGTATCCGGGTACTATGTGCAGACAGGCGGCATCGTCTCCTACTATACGGACGGATATGAGGCTGAGTTGACGCCCGATACGATACAGAACTTCGATTATTCATACTTTTCGGCGATCACTCAGGACAGCGTCGTCAGCCTCGACAGCGGCAGCTGCCGGACCGATTACCCGATATTCAAGGTCATATCCAACGGAGGCTGGCGTCTTGTCGCTTTTGTTCCCGTCGAACACGCGGAGCGCTACACCGTCGGAAATACCGTGCGCGTGATCTTTGACCCTGACGACGGCGCCGGCACCAGCATGGCGGAGTCGGAAGCCGGAGCGATCGCGATGGACGTCGTCAGCGTCGAGAAGGGCTCGGAAAACGTCAAACTCGTGCTCGGCTGCGATATGTATTTTGATGATCTCGGGAAATACAGGGCGGCGAACGTCAGGATCGTCTCTGACAGCGTGCGCGGTCTGCTGCTAAGTTCGGGCAGCATTACCGAGAAGGATGGCAAAAGAGGAGTTTACCTTAAAGATAAAAAGGGAAAATACTATTTCATTCAGGTGGAAGAGATCGGTACTGACGGAAATATCACCGCCGTCACGCCGAGTCAGTTTTACGACGAAGAAGGGAATCTTGTAAGGACGCTCGATCCTTACGACGACGTTCTGAAGGATCCATCCGACGCCATAAAAAGCGAGGCGGGATCATGAGCATAGCGGATAACATCGAGATCATCAGGGAGAGAATAGCGGCCGCTGCCGCTAAAGCGGGCAGAGACCCCGGCGAGATCAAGCTCGTCGCGGTCACCAAGCTTCACACACCTCAGGAGATAAACGAGGCGATAGACGCGGGGATAACCGACGCGGGCGAGAACAAGGTCCAGGAACTCGTCGACAAGTACGACAAGGTCAAGCCTGTGAACTGGCACCTGATAGGGCATCTGCAGACAAACAAGGTGAAATACATCATCGACAAGGTCTGCCTGATCCACTCGGTGGATTCCGTCCACATCGCTAAGGAAATAGACAAAAGAGCGGCGCAGCACGGCATCACGGCCGATATCCTGGTGCAGTTGAATCCGGCAGGCGAAGAGACTAAATTCGGCGTATCTACGGAGGGAGCCGACCCGCTCATAGATCGGATCCGCGAGGAGTGCCCAAACGTAAGCGTAAAAGGCCTCATGTGTCTGGCGCCGTATGCCGAGGACACCGACAGCGTAAGAAAATATTTTGCGGCAGCAAAAAAAATATACGACAGACACGGCGATTTCACCGTTTTGTCCATGGGTATGAGCCACGACTTCGAAGCTGCCATCGAAGAAGGCTCCAACCTCGTCCGGATAGGGACTTCGATATTCGGGCTGAGAGATTACAGAAGCGAAGAGAAGTAAGACGAAAATCAACCGCAGTTATTTAGGAGGAACTATGGGATTCACTGATTCACTTAAAAAAGTTATCGGCATCGAAGACGTAGATGACGATGAGATCGTAACGGAAGAGGAACTCGCCGAGGCAAAGAAAAAAATCGCCAGGGACGCGGAGCGCGGATCCAGACCGGCTGCCGCTGAAGCGGCCGGAAAGTCCGACGCCAAAGAGACAGCCGCGCTGCAGACACCTTCGTTCGTAGGAGCCAGCACGAGCCCGTTTACCGGTACGACAGTTAAGACACCGTCAGCGTCAACAGAAAAGAGGTTCTCCGTGACAAGTACCAATTCATTGAAACTGATCCTGATCGAACCTAAGGGTTTCCAGGAATGCCCTAAACTCGTAGACAGCCTTAAGGCGCGCAAGCCGGTCATCATCAATCTCGAGAAACTCGAGACAGAGACGGCGCGCAAGATCTTCGATTTCCTGAGCGGCGCGACTTACGCTCTCAACGGGAACGTGCAGAAGATAGCGAACAACATCTTCATCTTCACGCCTGAGAACGTATCCGTATTCTCGCAGCAGGCGTCCCGCAACACGACAGCGGAGCCTGAAGAGAAGAGTCCTTGGAAATAACAGGCGGGAAAACGCCCGCATCACTCTGACCCGCAAGGAGGACATCAAGTGATCACACCGCAGGAAATAGAAGACAAGGAATTCAACAAGGCTCTCAGGGGATACAACGCCGAGGAAGTCGATGAATTCCTGGATCAGATCATTCTGGATCTGCAGGAAATCATAACCGAGAACGACAGGCTGAAGGCGGAGAACGCCGATCTCCTGCGCAAAGTCGAGGAGTATAAAGAGTCTCAGAAATCGGTCATGAATACGCTTGATTCGGCTAAGAAGCTGATGAAGGACATCTCGGAAAGCGCGGAAAAGCGCGCCGACATTATCATCAAAAACGCCAAACTCGACGCCGCGATGATCGTAAAGGACGCAAACGACTCCGTATCCCGGTATTCCGGGATGGGTGACGAGCTGAAGAACCGCGTGATGTACTTCCGCTCGAGATATAAGCAGATGCTCCTGGACGAGCTCGCCGATCTCGACGACAAGGGCGGAGACCTTCTTTCCGATCTCGAAAAGGAATTTTCATCTGACGACTATGTTACGTCCGAGCTTCCTGAGACAGACGACTCCGAAGCCATTCTCGAAGAGATCACCGCATCGGAGTCCGCTGCAGCGCCTGAAAGCACGGACGCTCCCGAGGAGACCGCTGCTGCCGCAGGCACGCACGCAGCATCGGAAAACGCCGAGGACAGGATATCCGAGTGGTTCGCGGACCGCGCGACCATGACTATAGACAGCGGCGACATCAATAAGATCCTCGGCACAGAAGGAAATACCAGGACCGAAGAGTCCGAATCACCTGAATCCACCGGCGGATCCGATCAGTAGGTCATCCGCAGATCAGTAAACCGGGAGGTCCGGGTTTTCCCCGGGTTCGTTATGCTGACAGTTTTTTTGATTTGTTTATTCGTTTTCGTGGACCAGTTCTTTAAACTTG
Source organism: Clostridiales bacterium UBA7285 (assembly GCA_002472145.1). Taxonomy (GTDB): domain Bacteria; phylum Bacillota; class Clostridia; order Peptostreptococcales; family Anaerovoracaceae; genus Eubacterium_B. The sequence continues at coordinate 38,375 of DKRJ01000020.1, forward strand.
CGTCCCGCGTATTCATCGGCGAGGGAAAGTCCGTCAATATCCTGGGCAGTTTCCTGCAGATGACGTACTATAAGAACACAGGCGCCGCGTTCGGCTCCTTCGCCGACAAGACCACGGTCCTTACGGTCATCTCGGCGATAATAATCATCATTTTGTTCGTCCTGCTCGTGACCGTGAGAAAGAACACGACCATGCGCTGGGCATTGACTCTGATCATCGCCGGCGGGATAGGGAACCTCATAGACAGGTTCGTTTTCGGTTCCGTTACGGATATGTTCAAACTCAAGTTCTTCGGCCCGATCTTCAATTTTGCCGACGTCTGCGTGACGATCGGATGCATTCTCCTGGTGATCGGGATCCTGAGGAACGTCTACAAACTTAAATCACATTCCGACAAGAGCGCCGACTCCGCCGGATCCGCAAAGATCGAAGACGCTGCGGCGGCCGAACCGAAAGATGCCACGGCAGAGCAGTAAACTGAGTTTCATAGTTGCGCCGGCCGACGAAGGGAGACGCCTCGACACAGTCTGCGCGTCCGAATGCGACGAGGTATCGCGCAGTTATTTCCAAAAACTTGCCGCTGAAGGCTATATCACGGTCGACGGAGTCTGCGTCACGGATAAGAACTTCAGGCTCACCGCGGGGATGCTCGTCGAGGCTCAGATACCAGACGCTTCGCCAAAGGACCCGGAACCGGAGGACATTCCTCTGGACATAGTCTATGAAGACGACGCCATCGTTATCGTGAACAAAGCCAGAGGCATGGTCGTCCACCCCGCTCCCGGCAACGAGACGGGGACGCTCGTGAACGCGCTCCTCGCCAGATACGGGGATCCTCTCAGGGAAGTCGGAGACCCGGCACGCCCAGGGATCGTGCACCGCATGGATAAGGAGACGAGCGGGCTTCTGGTATGCGCCAGGACGCCCGAGGCCTACGCTTCGCTCAGAGCACAGTTCGACAAACACGACATCGAACGAAAATACATGGCTCTCTGCTATAATAATCTCCCGGCCGAGACAGGCAGGATAGACGTTCCGATAGGACGCAATCCGGTCAACAGGCTCAAGAGGGCTGCAAACGGCGAGGACGCAAGGCCCGCCGTCACAGAATACAGGATAATAAGCCGCTTCGGCTCATATACGCTGGTCGAGTGTTCACTCTACACAGGCAGGACGCACCAGATCAGAGTACACATGGCATATATAGGCAATCCGCTCGTAGGAGACACGCTGTACGGTCCCAAACGCGACAGGTTCGCGCTGGGGGGGCAGGCGCTGTACGCTGAGGTGCTGGGATTCACCCACCCTGAGACCGGCGCGTTCGTACGCTTCACGTGCGATGAACCGGACTGGTTCACAAAAGCGGTGAACAAAGTAAAAACGAGGCAGCAGGCCGCAACGTAGGGGCCGCCGCCCCGGCGCGTTCAGGAAGCGGACATCTTTCCGGAGCGTGCGGCATCTGAAACGACTGCGCTGCGACCGCCTATGTCAGTTCTGCTGTCAGCTGAAGGTCCCTGAACGACAGTTCCGCCCCCGCCGGCGGTCTGCTTGATGTATGTAAGGCATTTTTCGCAGACCATACCGTTTTTGAAACGTGTTACGCGGCGGACACCGCCGCAGATCGAACAGCTTTTTCTCATTTCATTTTCCTCCGATAATTTGTCTCGCGACCCGTATGTGCATGGTAGCGGACAGGAAAGGGGAATGCAACAGGAAAGTCGCGTTATTGTCGAAGTTCGGTTTTTTTATGTAAGATTTCAGTAAAAATGATGCAAGAAGGCGAAGATCATGTACGACAATTTTGTTCTCAACAAATCACCTAAACTCGTCGGATATGTGTGGGACGTGGAAAGCCCGAATCACGTTATGTGCATTATCCACGGAGTCGGCGAGTATGCGGGCAGGTACGACAGAATGGCAAAGGTGCTCGGCGCAGCCGGGATCGCGGTGCTGTCCATGGATCTGCGCGGGCACGGGCTCTCAGACGGCAGGCGAGGAGACACTGCGCCGAGAACGGACGTATTCAGCGACATCGACCTGATGCTCGCGGAAGCGGAACGCAGATGGCCGGGTGTACCTGTCGTGCTCTACGGACACAGCATGGGCGGCAATATCGGGCTCGACTACAGGGCGAGAGGCGGAATGAACGACGTTCCGCAGAAATTCATCATCTCCGCTCCTTGGATCAGGCTCGCCAACGGCCCGTCGCCGAAACTGATGCCTTTGTTCAAGGCCGCGGCAAAGGTCGCTCCCATGACGTCCATGAAATCGGGATGCGATGAGAAAGATCTCGGAGACCTCGAAATGGTCAGGCCTTACGCCGAAAATCCGCTCGTACACCCTTTCATCACGCTTCGCACTGCGTATGACTGCATGAGCATAGGCGAGGCCATTTACAAGGGCAGAAACGAGACAAATCACCGCGCGGACGGAAAACCGTTCCTCCTGATGCACGGCAGCGCTGACAAGATATGCGACGTGAACGGTTCGCGCGCTGTTGCGGCCAGGCTCCAGGGTACCGAAAACTTCAGGTTCATCGAGTGGGACGGCTACTACCACGAGATACATAACGGCGGAGGCGGGCACAACGGAGACGAAGTCATAGCGGCTATCCGCGACTTCATACTCGAGTGATCCCGTTGCAGGCTGACAGGAGGCTGATATGAACAAAAGGGACGAAGTCCTTCAGGACATGCTGAACGAGTTCCTCCCGAGCGATCCGGACGAAGGTCTGAATACTCTGGAACAGCTCGACATCCTTTTGATGAGATATGAATCTGCGATCCGCGAGGTCAGGACCAAACTGGAGATCCTGAACGACGAACTGTCGCTGCAAGGCAACGCGAACCCGATAACGAGCATACAGTCGAGGCGCAAGACGACCGTAAGCATTTTCAACAAATTAAAGAGGCAGGGGAACGAACTTTCACTCGAATCCATACAGAAAAATCTGCACGACGTAGCCGGGGTCAGAGTGATCTGCGCCTATGTGGACGATATATACAAGGTCGCGAGGATGCTCGCACGTCAGGACGACATAACGGTAGTCCAGGTGAAGGATTACATAGAGAATCCAAAGCCGAACGGGTATCGGAGCTATCACATGATCATCGACGTGCCTGTATATTTTGCCAATGAAAAAGTCCCTATCCGCGTCGAAGTGCAGATAAGGACGTCGGCCATGGACTACTGGGCGAACCTGGAGCACCGCATGAAATACAAGCAGGATATCCCGAACGCCGATGAGATCATGAAGGAACTTAAGGAGTGCGCCGACACCATCGCGGCTACAGACGTGAAGATGATGGAGATCCGCGAGAAGATCCCGCACACGACGGGGTACGACCCCGCGCTCGTGCGCTCGACGTCAGGTAAAGGCCCTTCGATCAGAGAGAACAAGTAGAGGAAGGCAGTTTCGGGTCGACGTAGACCGTCCTGTTTCCGGTAAAGATGACCATGCCCGGCTTTGCACCGCCGGGCTTCTTTACATGCCGGACCGGGACGTAGTCGACAGGAACGTTAGAGGACGCGGAAGCCTTGCTGTAGTAAGCGGCAACCGACGCCGCACAGTAGATGTCTTCCGCCGTCGGCTCCCCGCCGTGCGTACGAAGGATAACGTGCGATCCGGGTATGTCTTTCGTGTGGAGCCATATATCGGTCTTGTCGGCGACGCGAAGCGTGAGCTCGTCGTTCTCGCGGTTATTGCGCCCGGCGAGGATCTCGAACCCGGAAGGCGAGACGTATCTGTGAGGCGAAAACTTCACCCGGCGCTGCTTAGTGTCATTCCTGCGCTTCCTGAGATATCCGGCCTCGATGAGTTCAGAGCGGATGGCCTCGACGTCCTCCGGCCTGTTCGTCTGGTCGAGGAAGGTGAGGACCGATTCGAGGTAGTCTATATCCTGCTGGGTCTCCTCGAGCTGTGCGGTCTTTTCTTTGATCGCCGTCTTCGCCTTGCCGTACTTCTTGAAGTACATCTGAGTGTTTTTTGACGGCGAAAAACGCGGGTCGAGTGGGATCTCGACCTCCGAACCGTCGTAGTAGTTGGAAACTCTGACGCTCGACGCGCCATGAGGGATCTTGTTGATGTTTGCCGTCAGCAGTTCACCGTAAAGCCGCAGATAATCAGAGTCCTCGGCGCTCAGTTTTTCCTCGGCGAGGCGCTGCTTCTTAAGGCACGCCTTGTCGTACAGCGCGCGGACGGTCCGCGAGAGCTGGCCGGCGTTCTGACGTACGAGATTCGTGACCGCCTTGCCGGAGAAAAACGCGTCTATGCACGAACTCAGATCCTTGAAATCCTCACGGCTGCATGACGATTCGAGTTCAGGGAGATCGGCTATGTGATAGTCTATATTTCTGCCGCTTCCGTCGCGATAAACGCGAGCCGTAAAGCCGCCGGACTCGGCCGATCCTATCACGTTCCTCAGGAATCCGACTCTGTCGCCGGAATATGCGAGTGCAGCGGCAAACGCCGGGGAAATGCCTCCGACCGAGGCGAGCATTGCCTTAGGATCGCTGTCGATGGCAAGGAGCTGCTCGTCCGTGATCTCGCGGAAAGGGATCTTGTCCTGAAGAGGGGGATATTCGTAGGCGAGCCCGGGCAGGACCTGGCGCGCGCGGCTCGTATCTATCGAAACGCGTTTGATGCTGTCGATTATCTTTCCGGAACCCGCGTCGACGAGGATGACGTTGCTGTGCTTGCCCATGATCTCGAAGATCAGTTTTTTAGTGAGCGTGAAACCGAGTTCGCTGACTGTCTCGAGCGAGAATTCTATGATGCGCTCGGACCCTTTTTGTTCGATACTGATGATCCTGGCGCCCGTGAGGTGCTTGCGCAGGAGCATGCAGAAACTCGACGGAGCGGGAGGATTGGAAGGCGTGCCTTCGATGAGGTGGACCCGCGTGTCGCTGGATCTGACAGACGCAAAAAGGCGCACGTTGCCTGAAGCGGTGTGCACCGTGATCACGAGTTCCTCTTTTACGGGTTGATGTATTTTGTCGATTTTGCCGGAAAGCAGCCTGCGCCTGAGTTCAGACGCCATTGCCGCCGTCACGATGCCGTCGAATGCCATTACGAACGCCTCCGAAAACAACTGCCGCGGGATGCGGCGTACGTCACAATTTTATCGGCGCTTCCGCGGTTTGTCAACGCGTGCGGGCTGTGATAGAATGACTTCGTAATAATCATCCGGAGGGATAAAAATGATCAAAAGCATGACGGGCTTCGGGCACGCCGAGCATTCCGACGAAAAACGGAGCATCACCGTCGATATCAAAACGGTCAACCACCGCTACTGCGATTTCTTTGTTCATATGCCGCGCGCGTATTCTTTTGCCGAGGAAAAGGTGAAAGCAGCCATCCGCGAGACGGTCAGGCGCGGGAAAATAGACGTGACGATCACCGTCGACTCAGCCGCTGACGACGACGTGAAACTCGAACTGAACAAAGCCCTGGCACGGCAGTATTACGAGAAACTCACCGAACTTTCCGACGCTTTCGACGTGATGGGCAATATTTCGCTCGAGTATCTGGCTTCGATGCCGGACGTCATCAAAACGACTCGGTCGCACCCCGACGAGGAGGAGATCACCGAAGCGATCCTGATCCCTGTGCGCGACGCGGCGCGGAAACTGGACGAGATGCGGATCACGGAGGGCCGCAAGCTCGAGAGCGATCTTCTGAAGAAGCGCGGCACCATCCTCGGATATCTCTCTGAAATAGAGAAGCGCGCGCCTGAGGTCCCCGCGGTCTACGCCGAGAAACTGAAAAGCAGGATCGCCGAACTGCTCGGGTCCGAGACGGAGGTACCGGAGGAGCGCATAGCGCAGGAAGCCGCGATATTCGCCGACAGATGCTGCGTCGACGAGGAGATAACGCGTCTGCACAGCCACCTCGATCAGTTCGCCGCGATCATCGCCGAAAACGGCGCAAACGGCAAGCGCCTCGACTTCCTCGTACAGGAGATGAACCGCGAGGCTAACACGATCGGCTCCAAGGCGAACGATCTTGCGATAACTGAGCAGGTACTGAAGATCAAGGCCGAGGTCGAGAAGATCCGCGAGCAGGTCCAGAATATCGAATAGTATTGAATTCGCTTGTGTTTTGATGTAAAATATATGTCCGTATCGGGATCCGGTTCCCGAGGATCATCAAAAGGTCATTTTGGAGCGGTCTTTGACATGAACAGGTTAGTCGAGCATAAAGGAGAACTTTTCGTCATCTCCGGGCCATCCGGCACCGGAAAGGGAACGATCTGCAAAAGGCTCATCGAGGATGAGGAACTCTTCCTTTCGGTTTCCGCCACGACGCGCGAGCCGAGGCCGGGCGAGGTCGACGGCAAAAGTTACTACTTCATGGATAAAGACACGTTCGTCGACATGATAAACTCCGGCGGCTTCCTGGAACACGCGGTGGTCTACGATCATTACTACGGCACGCCGAAGCAGCGCGTTCTGGAAAAACTGGAAGCCGGGATCGACGTGATCCTGGAGATCGACATCCAGGGAGCGATGAAGGTGAAAAAGTCCTTCCCTGAGGGCATTTTCATATTCATACTTCCGCCTTCGCTGAAGGTGCTGCGCGAGCGGCTCACCGCGAGGGGAACGGACGCTCCGGACGTCATCGAAAAGAGACTGTCAAAGACGGTCAGCGAGATAAAACAGATCGGAAATTACGATTACTACGTCGTCAATGACGACCTCGACACAGCTGTCGAGCGGACGCGCGCCATAATCGACGCGGAACGTTCCAGGGTGTCGGGCTATGCGAATGATATCATCAGTGTATATGAAAGGGAGGAATAAAGGTGCTTTATCCATCGATCGATGAAATCAGAAAGAAAACAGAGAGCAAATACGAGCTCGTCATCCTGGCGGCAAAGCGCGCACGCGACATCGTCGACGGCAAGCCTATCCTCACGACGGACGCCGAAAACGATAAGCCGGTGACTGTCGCGGCGTATGAGATCAACGAGGGTATCATCACGTACCGCAAACCGAATAAAGAAGACGAAAAGGCCGCTGCCACAGATACCGCGCCTGAGACTTCCGAAGAAGCCGCAGCGGAAGCCGATGCCGAAGCTGCCGATGATACGCCTGCGGAAGAAGCCGCTGCCGGAGACGTCAAAAATGCCCCGAAGGAAGCCGCCACGGAAATAGTTGACGGCGACGAAGCCCCCGCGGAAAGCGCAAAGAGCGGCGAGGCAGCCGCGGAAGAGCCTGCTCAGGAGGAGCCCGCGGAAGCAGAAGCCGCTCCTGCCGAAAAGCCAAAGAAGAAAACGACTACGCGCAGGAAAAAAGCCGCAGAGCCGAAGGAAGAACCTGAGGAGAAATAGGATCGAAACGGTCAGGCCGCAGGCCCGCAAATCAGTGCACAGGCAGGGAACGCTCATCGCGCTCCCTGTTTTTATGTCAAAAAAATGTTGGAAAACAGCCAAAAAACCGTTGACATTCATTCGGAAAAAGTGTTATAGTAGAAACACTCTCACCCCTCGGGGAAGTGCGAAAAATTTATTTTTCGGGGCTCGAAAAAGCCCTTGACACCTCTTTTGGGCGGT
>DKRJ01000033.1 GCA_002472145.1 Clostridiales bacterium UBA7285
AGGTTTTTGTCCGCACCCCCAATAGAAAGAGCTATTGGCGGATCAGATGCTTTTTCGGTTGACCAATTAAATTTTATGATCGATATCATGGAAAATCCTGAGAGCGAGTTAAACATTTCCCCACAGATAATGTATATTAATCTACAAGATTTAGGATTTAATGTGAAGCCTCTGGGGAGAAGTGGATCCTTAAGCGGTATAAGCTTCGAAAATGGTGGCGGGTATCGTGTTTCCGGCGGCGGAGATATGTATTTTCAATATCATCCCAAAGAAGGCTCGCATCATGGCGATGAATATTATAGAATTGCCAGTGGTAAGAACGGATCCAGACGTTTCTATACAAACGGAGTAGAGTTCTATGACTGATATTTATAGACATAAAACCGCAAAAAGCATCGAATATAAGTAGTACCACTTAAGGTGTTTTTTTTATCAGGACGAAGGCCGCTATTCGTGCAGGTGCTGCTTCGCGCGACCGGTGGCCGTCTATTCGGACAGGTGCTGCTTCACGCGCCCGATGACCATCGACATGGCGACTTCGTTCTGGCCGCCTTCGGGAATGATGATGTCGGCGTAGCGCTTTGACGGCTCCACGAAAGCCTCGTGCATGGGCTTAACGGTGGTGAGATACTGCGTGATGACGCTGTCCAGGCTCCTGCCGCGCTCTTTTACGTCGCGCAGGATGCGGCGCAGTATGCGGACGTCTGCGTCGGTGTCGACGAAAATTTTAATGTCGATCAGATCGCGCAGTTCCGCGCTCGCAAAGATCATGATGCCTTCGACGATGATGACCGGTGAAGGCTCGATGGTGATGGTTTCGTCAGAGCGGTCGTGGATGGTGTAGTCGTAGACCGGGCATTCGATCGTCTGACCGGCCTTGAGTTTTTTCAGGTCGCGGACCATCAGATCCGTGTCAAAAGAGTCGGGGTGGTCGTAGTTCAGTTTCGTGCGCTCCTCGAAGGGCATATTGTGGTGTTCTTTGTAATAATTGTCGTGATAGATGACGGTGACCTTTTCGCCGAACTCGCTCGCGAGGCGCCTGGTGATCGTCGTTTTGCCGCTGCCCGTGCCGCCGGCGATGCCGATGACGAGTATGTCTTTGCTTTCTGCCATATAGAAACCTCCGGGATGATCCCGACAAAACCTTTACAGCGAGGTGTGTGACCCGCGTTTTAATCCATGATAATAGAAAAGACGGATTTTCTCAAGACTGACCTCGGGAACGCACGGAAGGGCTGCGGCGGACGCACGGAGAGCGAACGGCTGACTCACGAAAATCATGAAGAAAATATGCACTGTCCCGCGCTGAAATGATATCATGTGATATATCAGATCAGATCGCGAAAAGGAGGATGTTTCAGCCGATAACAAAGGCTGTAATGCGCGATTTCTGATGACTCCCGGGGGCACTGCCTTCGGGGGTCTTTTGTATGTGCAAAAAAACTTTATTTGCGCACCGCTATGGGATTGCATTGTATACAGTATTATGTTAAAGTTATGTCAATCAATTGATATAACTTTATCAAACTCGATGAAAAGCATAAAATTAATACTTCCCGGATAATACGAAAGGACACGGAAATGGCGGATTTTAAGAAGGTAGTTGTTGCAGGCGGCGGCGTTCTTGGCAGCCAGATCGCTTTTCAGTCGGCATATCAGGGATTCGACACGACGATCAGGCTGCGCAGCGAAAGCAGCATCGAGCGCACTAAGCCGAAGATCGCGGCTTTAAAGCGTGAGTATGAGGACGCGATAAACCTCATGTCCACCGATGCCGGAAAGACCCCGCGGAACTGGTGCCGCGGCCTGGCGGAGTATGAGACTTTCGACAGGGAAGAGTGCCTGGGCAAGGTGAACGACGCCTATAACAACATCAAATACGAACTCGACCTGGAGAAAGCGGTCGACGACGCGGATCTGATCATCGAGTCGATCGCAGAGGATTACAAGGAAAAGAAGGAATTCTACAAAAAACTCGCCCCGGTAATGGACGATAAGACCATCCTCGTCACGAATTCGTCGACGTTCCTCCCGTCGAAGTTCGCCGATTTCACGGGGCGCCCGGACAGATATCTGGCGCTGCACTTTGCGAACGAAATCTGGAAAAACAACACAGCCGAGATCATGGCTCATGACTCGACCGATCCGAAGTGCTTCGATAAAGTGGCGGATTTCGCGGAAGACCTCATGATGGTGCCGCTCCCGGTCCGCAAGGAAAAATCCGGGTACCTGCTGAACTCAATGCTCGTTCCGTTTTTGTTCTCCGGGCTCGACATGATGGTGAACGGCATCTCTGACCCGGAAAGCATCGACAAAGCGTGGACGCTCGGCACCGGCGCGCCGAAAGGGCCTTTCCACATCATCGACGTAGTCGGGCTGACCACGGCTTACAACATCGTCCAGATGTACGTAAAGATCCCGTCGTTCCTCGCTCCGTACAACTTCAAGGGCATGTCCGCTCTGCTGAAAAAGTATATCGACGAGGGCAAACTCGGCGTCAGCGCGGGCGAAGGCTTCTTCAAGTACGACACGTCCGCGGCCGGGAAGAAATGCTGACGGAAACGCCGGCGGGAAATGCTGAAGGAAACGCTGACGGGAAACGCCGGCGGTAAATGCTGACGGAAACGCTGACAGCCGCCCCGCTGCTCATTCCGAGAAGATCGTGGTGAAACTAGCGGCGAACAAAATATATTCCGCTTCAAAGGTATCTATGATCGAATCGACCTCGTCAACGGTCGATCTGACTATGCGGCCGGCGTCTGTATCGCCGGCTTTTTTAATGGAAGTTTTCACTGCGCTGAGTTCGTCGTCCGAAAAACATTTACCCGCTGCGTCGGTTTTGATGAGCGCTTCGCAGACAGCGAGCCGGTCGGATCCGTCCGCCGGATCGGTCATCGGCGAGAGGAGCTCGCTTCTGCATTTACGCAGGGCGTCCGGGTCCGGGACTTGTTTTGTTCTCGTGATGCCGAATATGCCTTTGGTCTTCTCCTCGCGGAAAAGGCCGCTTTCGACGAGGTGCTTAGTGATGGATTCGATCAGCTTTCCGGGCTCGGAAAAAGCTTCTTCGGAAATAAGTTCTTCGACTGCGACCGAATCCCTGCCGCCTCTCTTTTTTTCGATCGTTTCCGCTATCGGGCGGAGGCAGGAGAGATGTTCGGGGATGACTTTCAGATTTCCGGTGATGTAGATCTCTTTATTTTTCCATTCGATCAGGCCGGCCTTTTCCATCTCGTACAGGCCGAGGGCGATCAGGCCGGATATGGAGTTCGTCTCTTTGAAACCGCTCGTCGCACCGGAGCCGGCGGCCATGAGCGCGTAATTTTCGAATGTAAGGTACGTCATGATCATATTCCTTTCGCAACTATATCTTATCCGGCGGTCTGCCTCCGTGTCTGCCGGAAACGATAAAATGCGCGATATATTATTGTAAAATCTTCTCAGATGCGCGGGCATACGGTCACGAAAAAAGGACCGCATCGCTGCGGTCCCTCTCACATGTGCTGCCTTAAAAAACGCGTGCGTGGCTTTTAAATGAATTCGAAACTGCTCCCGAGCCCGTGCTCTAACGCGTACTTATACACTCCGGCGGCTGTCACGTTGTCCTGGATAGCCATGCCCGTCGTGTCGAATATCGTGATCTCGTCCGGGTTCTGGCGCAGAGGCTTTTCGCCGTTCAGCAGCGCTCCGATCTCAGCGTAGATATCGCTTTCCGTTATGACGCCGCTCACGATCGCGTTGCGCGTTTCTCCGCGGCTGACGCACTGGGAAACGCTGTCGACTACGACCTTAGCTCCTCTGAAGACCGCCGGATCCCACTCGTTCTTACCCGCCATGTCTGCTCCGACCGCGACGATGTGCATTCCAGGTCTTACGAGCGAGGCACCCACGAGGTATTTCTTTGACGGTGTAGTCGATATGGCTATGTCGGCGCAGCGCATAGCTTCTTCCGCCGTCGCGCACGGGACCACGCGGACACGCGCGGTCTTTTCCACATCGCTTTTATATGCGTCCAGACCGCGGCCGCTCGGGCTGAAGACTCTGACTTCCTCTATATCCATGAGTTCGCGGAGCGCGTAGATCTGCATGCGCGCCTGCCCTCCCGCGCCGATGACGGCGACGGTCTTTGAATCCGGGCGGGCGAGAAGTTCGCACGAGATCGCTCCGGCCGCGCCTGTCCTGACGCCGGTGATCAGGCTGCCGTCCATGACGCAGAGCTGGAAGCCGGTTTTAGCGTCAAACAGCAAAATCATTCCTATCATGGACGGAAGGCTGTTTTCCTTTCCGTTATCGTAGAAGCCGGAGGCGATCTTTACGGACATGGTGCAGCCTTCTTTGTCGCAGCACGATTTGATGTCTGTCTCGCCGTTATATTCCGGGATCTCCATCGAGACTATGTCAGGCTGGTCGACCTTTCCGGCGTTATACGCCAGGTAGCCTTTTTTGACGCTCTCGATGACGTCTTTCATGCAAAGGGAATTCTCAACGTCGTCTTTGCTCAGAAGAAGCGTTTTCATGATTTGCCTTCTTTCCGTAAAATGGTTTCGCGATATGCCCGGGCGCCTGAAAATTGAGGCGCCGGATGCGCGGACTGTTTAGATGAAGTGCTCTTCGGTCAGGAATTCGTCGAACTTTGCGAGGCTTTCCGGAACGTTTTTACGGCCGTAGCCCATGCGGAAGTACTGGCTGTCCATGCCGTAGATCGTCGCCGGGAGGAGCAGGACGCCTTTTTTGTCGACGGCGAGCTGGCAGAAATCCTGTACAGGCATGTCGAGCAGCAGTTTATGGAACGCGACAGGCCCGGCCGGGATGTTCTTCTTTTCGATGACGTTCTTCCAGCGCTCGAAATATCCGTCGGCGATCTTCATGTTTTTGATGATGAGATCTCTGCTCCTGTTGAGGAGTTCGTCGCTGTGGCGGAGCGCTACTTTCGAGAGGTATTCGGAAGGGGCGGAATCGCAGATGCTCATGTAGTGCTTGAATTTTACGACTTTTTCGAGTGTCTCGTGATCCTTGGACGCGAGCCAGCCGACGCGCAGCCCGGCGAGGCCGTATGCCTTCGACATCACGCCGAGGGAGACGCATTTATCATAGCAGTCGGCCATCCATACGCGCTTTTCGCCGTCCATCTCGATCCCCTTGTAGACTTCGTCCGAGAAGAGGTATATGTCGTGCTTCCTGCAGATGTCTGTGAGGCGCCGGATCTCGGCGTTTGTGAAAGTGTATCCTGTCGGGTTGTTAGGCGAGTTCACGGCGATGACCTTAGTCTCCGGGCGGATGAGCGACTCGAGCTCGTCGAAGTCTATGGTCCAGCGGTCGCCGCCGTCCTTCAGCTTCCAGTAGGAAAGCGTGCAGCCCGGAACCGAATTCGCGACTTCGTACGCCGACTGATAGTTAGGGTACATCGCGATCATGTGGCTGCCTTCGTCGAGCATGACGTTCATATAGCCGAAGATGGCTTCCTGGGCGCCGTGGAAGACGAGTATGTCGTCCGCGGTCATGTTCGTGTACAGTCCCGCTATGAGTTTGCGCAGCTCCGGGTCGCCCCACGTCTCGGTGTAGCCGAGCCACTGGTCGAGGTAGCCCTTCTCCGAGCCCGGCTCTAGGGCGAGCAGGTCGCGCGTCGTCATCGACTCGCAGTCAGACTGCGTGAGAAGGTAAGGCGCTGTGAATTCGTATTTGCCGAAATAGCATTCGAGTCTGAAATCGTTGATCTTCATTTTTTCTCCTCCTGATTATTACTTATGCGCGGTGATGGCGCTCCGCGTTTCGCGCCGCCATGCGGGGGGATGCATGTGCTGTGCATTCGCGGTTGCTTTTTGCTACTTGCTCCTTTTTTAGTATCTGATGTAATTGTATTATGGTTAAAAAAAAGTGCAATAACTAACATTTTTGTTAGGGAGAATATTTATCGGGAGGGTGTATTTGTGGCATAATAAAAATGTATACACATCTGTTTTTCAGACGCCTGGCGCGTGAAATGAGGTATCGGATATGACACGTAAGCAGCAGATCAGGGCTTTGTCGCAGAGGCTTCTCCAGAATCTCGAGGAACGCCAGTTCCTGAGGACCTCGGGGCTGACGAAAAGCATAGTCGATTCTGTTTTTGAAAAGAACGCGCTCGAAGAGGCGACGGCGGGGTTCATTCCGGTGAAGGGGCGGATCTCCTGCGGCGAGGTGCTGGAGGCTTTCAGGCCTATGCTGGAAAAACTCTCTGACGAACCGGAGTGCGGATATATGACGGCGGCGTACGATCTGGCGCGTGGCGACATGTTCGATCAGGAGGACGTCGTCGCGCCGCTGGAGGCGCATCGTCCCGCTCTTCTCACATATCTCAGGATACTGCAGACCCTGTATGACGAGGAACGGGCGGAGGTGCCGTTCGACCCGATGACGGATTTCCGGTTCCTGACTGCCGAAGAGGCTTCCGCGTATCCATGCGGCGACGCGTATGTCAGGTTCATGAGCCTCTGGAGGAGTTCTTTCATATACGAAATGCTCCGTCTGGGCGAAGAAGTCACGGAATATCACACGCTCGGGCACATTGCGGGGGTCCACTACGTCGCGATGACGGCGGCCACAGGGCTGCTGGATGCCGGGATCCCGCTCGATCCGGCTTTGGCGAGCGCGGCGGCGGCAGGCCACGACCTCGGAAAATTCGGATGCAGACCGGGTGAACGGGTCCCGTATCTTCACTACTACTACACGGATAAATGGTTCCGCAGCCACGACCTGGAGGAGATAGGGCATATCGGGGCGAACCACTCGACGTGGGATCTGGAACTCGACAACCTCTCGGCGGAGTCGATCTGCCTCATATACGCTGATTTCCGGGTCAAGGAGGTCAAAGACGGCACCAGAGCCCATATCTACAGCCTGAAGGATTCCTTTGACGTCATACTCTCCAAACTCGACAACGTCGACGAGGCGAAGCTGCGCAGATATCGCTTCGTCTATTCCAGGCTCGTCGATTTCGAGGATTACATGCTCTCTCTCGGCGTCGACGTCGATCTGACGGGCAAACCGGGGAAACGCGAGGAACTCCCGGACATCGCGCTGCGAAGCGCCGAAGAGACGCTGAGGAGCCTTAAATTCGCGTCGATAAACCATAACATGCGCGTCATGAACACGCTTTCGACGGAGCGCAGCTTCGGACGGATACTAGAGGAAGCCAGGAGCGAGCAGAACTTCAAGCACCTGCGCGCGTACCTGATCGTGCTCCAAGAATATTCCATGTATCTGAGTTTCGGCCAGAAGAGGACAGCGCTCGAGTTCCTGTACGAACTGCTGACGCACCGCGAGGGAGACGTGAGACGTTTTGCCGCCGGACTGATAGGCCAGATCATAGCGGAATATAACGCGGGATACCGCAAAACGCGCCCGGAGGGAGTCGCTGACGTCGACGAGGCCACGGCGGTGGAACTCTGGAACGAGACGCTCGATTACATAACCAGGCCGGACATCAAGCTGACGGACCGCCACAGGAGCTGGCTCGGATACACGCTGAAATTCATCGTCGAATCGCTTTTCGAGAAGGCGAACCCCGATGACGCGGAGGTGTTCTTCGATGAGCTGATGAAGAGATACAGGATCGGAGTGTGGAGCGAAGACACTGAGTTCGCGCTGCTGGACACACTGCACGACACTCCGCTGTATCCGGCGGACGGCGAGGATCTTAAGACCCTGACGGCGTTCGCGCTCGCTTCATTCTCTACGGGATCCCTGAGGCTGCGGATGGCGGCGCTCAGATTCTTCGAGGTGCTCACCGATAAACTGCCGGGCGGCGACCCGGCGCTGGACGGGATCGCGGAAGCGGTCGGCTCCATGGAGACCGGCGACAACCCGACTCTGCTGTTCCTGAAGATGCGGATACTCTCGAACCTCGGCATCGACACCGGGGACATAGCGGCAAAACTCGACACGCCGGAGACGGTCAGCGACATCTTCCTCGAAAACCTGAAATCATCCACGCACTGGACCATCAAAGCCACGAACATAGAGCTGCTCGAATACGTCGCGGACAGCGGAAGGCTCGAGAACATCCTGCACATAGCCACCCACCTCGCGAACCTGATCAAAGTCAGCGAGATCGTCGTGGTGCGCCTCGACGCGGGAGATGCCCTGCTCAGGATCGTCAGGTATCTTTCGCCTGACCAGCGGAACGAGATCGCGGTCGAGCTGGTGAAGGGTCTGGAAGTCGGCGAGTATGAATTTTCCAAATACATTCCGCCTGTCCTGGGACGCTTCGTACTCTATCTCCCTCCGGACCAGCTTGACGAACTGATCACCGGACTGCGCAATTCCCTCGCGAGCCCGAACGAGAGGATTGCCGCTCTCGCGCTCGAGACAGCGGGAGTGATGCTGGAGCACTATGAGGGCTACGGCGGACGCTTCGGCGAGAGCGAGGAAAACACGCTTTCGCGCCGCGTGTCGCTGCTCGGGTTCCTCCTGAGCGGGATGGCGAACTACAGGATCGAGGTGCGCCGCGAGGCGATGTGGGCGCTCACGAGCATATATATATCAAACATCCCGAGCGACGCGACGAAGGGCTGGGTCATCGGCGTGGCGTATAAAAAGCTCATGTTCCTGCTGCAGGAGCGCGACGCGGAGGCGATGAACCTCTACTACAGGGCGGCTCTGCTGAACCACATCAACAGGTTCATGTCCGTCTACAACATAGACAAGGGCAGCCTCCAGACGCAGGAATACGATAAGGTCGCGTTCTTCCCGGGATCGTTCGACCCGTTCACGCTCTCCCATAAGGAGATAGCGCGCAGCATACGTGACCTCGGATATGAGGTGTATCTGGCCGTGGACGAATTCTCGTGGTCAAAGAATACCCAGCCGAACCTCGTGAGGCGGCAGATAATCAACATGTCTATCGCAGACGAATTCCACATACACCTGTTCCCGGCGGGCATCCCGATAAACATCGCCAATCCGCGCGACATCAGGACTCTGAAGGACATTTTCAAGGACCGTGACCTGTACCTGGTCGTCGGCGAGGACGTCATACGCGACGCCTCGGCATATAAGACGCCTAAGACTCAGGACAGCGTCCATTCCCTGAATCATATCGTTTTCAGCCGTGCGTCCGACAAGAGCGGCGGCGCGGACAGGAAGGGCGTATCAAAGAATGCACCTGACGTAAGCGACATCGACGGCAAGGTCGTCTCGCTTAAACTCCCTGCCGAACTGGACAGCGTCAGTTCTACGCGCATCCGTGAGAACATCGACCTCAACCGCGACATTTCGACGCTGGTAGACCCGGTCGTACAGGAATATATCTATTCGGACAACAGATACCTGCGCGAGGAGCGATTCAAGAGAGTGATAGGAAGGCAGACGATCTTCTGGGACTATGAGCCAAAGCCAGGACAGGTCACGATGCAGCTGCTCTCTGCGACCGTGCTGAAGCGGAACCCCGCGGCGGCGGAGATATCGCACGCAGTGCTTTCATCGGGCGAGAGCGTCCTCATAATGAGAAACGTGTATTACACGGATCCAATAGGCTTTATCCGCTTTAAATACGTCGAATCGGTAGACCTGCAGAAGGAACTCGGCAGCGGGGAACTCGCCGACGAGATCAGGCGCAAGAGCGCCTGCGGAAGGCTGCTGCTGATACGCGGACTTTACGTCGCAAGACAGTCGATACTTCCGGACGCGGAGCAGTGGCTGCTTTCGCGCGGGATAATCGAAGGGCTCTCGCGCAGCTGCAATTTCGCGGCGTATCAATCGGATCAGCCGGCGGGAGGGGCAGTCAGAGACGTTCTGGAACGTCAGGGCTTTGTTCCGGCTGAAAGTGCTCCGAAGACGATGATAGCGAACATGTATCTGCCTCTGATACTGCTCCAGAACCTCGACACCACGATCAAGGAGCCGTTTGCTTCGAACCCGCGCATGCAGAAGGTCTTCCTCGACACGCATAAAAAAATGCAGCGCGCGGCGGCTGGACTTTTCCCGGGGCAGCTCGTGCTCTCGATCCACTCGAGCATGCTGATGGAAGAGATCGTGACGAAAATGACGGCGCTGAACGGCGTTCCGCGCGAGCAGACTGAACCGAGGCAGCTGGGCCCGCTCATGTGCGTGCCTTTCGGCAAACTGATGCGCGGGTGCGTCGTGCCTAACACCGTCACGAAGACGCTGCACACAGATAAGGTCTTCAACCCTGAACTGTCGGAGTATAAGATCGAGTCGTTCCCGGGCTACACGAGCCTGGAAACGCAGGTTAAGGCCATTAAGAGCTTCGGCAGGCCGGTTGTTTTGATAGACGATATCCTCTACAGGCCGGGGCGCCTGCAGGCGATCCTGCCGCTGTTCAAAAAAGAGGGCATCGAGGTGAAGTGCGCTCTGCTCGGCCTGCTCTCCAGCTACGGCCGCGACACTATGGCATCCTCCGGGCTGAAGATCGACGCCGTAGTCACGGTGCCGTCTCTCAGGCGCTGGTTCATAGAGTCCACGCTCTATCCGTTCATCGGCGGAGACACGGTGAGGCGGACGGAAAAGTCGAGCGGAGGACTGGGCCCTGCTGTGAATTTCATACTTCCGTACGCAGTTCCGAGGCTGCCGGGGTGCAGCACCGAGGCGCTCTTTGAGTTTTCGTCCACGATCCTCGAAAACGACCTGGAGATATTCCTGGCGCTCGAATCGGAGTTCAGCGAGCACTACGGGAGGAACCTGACGCTCGGAAGGCTCGGCGAGGCGGTCATACTGCCGCTGGCGCCGGATCACGGATCTTTCCTGCACTACGACATGAACCTGCTGCCGTCCGACTACCTGATGAACGACCTGACGATGCTGGAGCGCGACCTCAGGCTTTTGTCGATGGACACGCCTGATAAATTCAGCCTTTAGCGGCGGGGTATGCGGGCGGACCGGAGGAGACTGACGAATGTACTACTATACCGCGGGCGGCGTGATATGCTGCTCTCTCAACAAAATAGAACGCTGCGGCGACCCGGAGCTCGCGTGGGAACTCGAGGAGATGAGGAAAAACACCGACGGGCTGATCCCGGAGGTCTTTCTCTTCAGCGCCGACCCGGCGGAGTGCCGGGCGTCTTTTGCGATCACTGACGAAGGACTTATCTACGCTGGGAAAGAGAGCGTTTCGTGGCTCAGTAAAGGGGACACTCGTGCCCGGGCGGACGGAATGCCACCGCACATGGCTGGCGAAATGCCACCGCACAGGGCGGACGGAATGCCACCGCACAAGGCCGGCGGAATGCACCCACATAAGGCGGGCGGAGCGGAGCCGTGCACGGATCCCGGCATCTCCGAGGCGATCGGAAGGGGCGGGATGCGCGCCGTAAACGTCATGCACCCGCGCGCATATTCGCTCGTGCTGAAATCGTCCCGCAGACAGCGGCAGGGTGCAGGAAGCGCCGTCGTCAGGAATGCGCGCGCGGCCGGATTTTCGCCTTTTGACGTCCCGCGGACCGGGAGGAACGGCGGATATCGCGTGAACATACTCGCGATGGGAGACGTGGGCGGTATGCTTCTCACCGGACTGAAACTGCTCGGCGGCGGCACAGTCGACGAGATAGGGATCGCGGATATAAACGAGAACGCCGCTAAGCGCTGGGAATTCGAAGCGAACCAGATGTCGTACGCCCTCGATTACGGCAGGCTGCCGGAGGTGAAGATAATTGACGCGGAGGATCTTTTTGACTGCGACGCGGCGGTATTCTGCGCGACGAAGGGTGTGCCTCCGGTAGAGAAGAGCGGAGACTGCGCGCCTGACGGGAAGGCGGCCGCGCAGGCGGCCCCGGGCGGGGACGGACCGGTCCGGGACGTGCGGATGGCGCAGCTTGAAGCCAACAGCGGCCTGGTCGCGTCATACGCGAGATCGGCGGCGCGCGCCGGATTCGACGGGCTGTTCTGCCAGGTGAGCGATCCGGTCGACCAGCTCGCCGGCGTCTTTCTCAGGACTTGCCGAGAGGAAGGACACGAGGTATTCCCGGAAAGAGTCCAGGGATTCGGTCTGGGCGTCATGAACGCCAGGGCTGCCTACTACGCGGAAAAGGACGAGCACTATGCGTCGTTCCTCACCGAAGGAAGGGCATTCGGCGCGCACGGGAAAGGCCTCGTCATAGCGAACTCGACGGAAAACTACGACGATGATATAAGCCGCGAACTGACGGAAAAGGCGCTTAACGCGAATTTAGTGATGCGAAGCTTCGGATATAAGCCATACGCAGCCCCGGCTGTCTCTTCAGGCGCGATCAGCATCCTTCAGACCCTCCGCGGCGAGTGGCACTACAGTTCATGCTTCCTGGGCGGCCGGTTCTTCGGGTGCAGGAACAGGTACACGGAAAACGGCCAGGAGATAGAAAGGCTGCAGCTGCCGGACGAACTTATGGCGCGCATAGAGGAATCGGCAAATGAAAACTCTTGAAGTATATTACAAGGATCACGATAAGCAGAACGGCGGCGGACGTATCAGATCGGTGCTGGACCGCGCCCTTTCGGACGTGCCTCACGAGGTAGTTGACGATATCCGCAAGGTCAGAAAAAATTCGAGGGTCCTGTTCTGCTTCGACCTGGACGAGTACGGAATGGACGACTCGTCGTCAGATGTGACGAGAGTCCTGCGCTCGGACAGGCACGCGCTCGACGGCTGCGTGGCGGGACTGCTCGTGGACGGAAAAGGCACGCTCTACACTAAATCGTTCGCCAGAAGCATAGCCTTCGATATGAACAGGTCAGGCGCCGGACTCGTCGGGAGGCCGCTCGTCGAAAGCGTAGAAGGGTTGAAGAACTTCGCAGTCCAGGCGGAGAACAATAAAATATCTCTCGAGGAGGCGTACGTAGACGCCGTAAGGGAACTCGCGGTCAGGCTGACCGATGAAGGCGCGGGCAGGCGTCCCGCTGTCCGGTCCGCTGATCGCGGCGGCATCAGCGGCGCGGGCGGACCGGCGGGCCGCGGCAGCGTCAGGGATACCGCTAAGGAGCCGTCGCTCCTGGTCCTGCACGTCTCGAACAGATCGACGAGCAACACGCTCGCGATATGGAGGATGACGAAACAGCACCTCGAAGGATTTGATATCAGGGAGATCAGCTTAAGGAACGGGACGCTCGAGGACTGCGCGGGCTGCAGGTACAGGACATGCCTGCATTTCGGCGAAAAGGGCGAATGCTTCTACGGCGGTGCGATGGTCAGCGAGGTATATCCCGCGGTGCTCGACTGCGACGCGGTCGTTCTGCTCTGTCCGAACTATAACGACGCCGTACCGGCGAACGTCTCGTCGTTCATAAACCGCCTGACGGCGCTCTTCGTGACGCGCCGGTTCTACGATAAAGCGGTCTTTGCCGTGGTGGTGTCGGGGTATTCCGGCGGGGATATCGTCGCCGAGCAGATCATCTCCGGGATGAACATGAACAAGTCGTTCTACCTGCCGCCGAGGTTTTGTCTGACAGAGACGGCGAACCGCGCGGGAGAGGCTTTGGCGATCCCCGGGATCGAGGACGACGTAAAGGATTTTTCGGACTCGATAAAGGCGTATTTTGATTGACAAGCGAACGGGTTTGGTGCTAATCTCTAATAGTGCTTATTTTCTTTTGATAATTGACAGAAAGGACGGACGTAAATGGACGCAGATAGCCACAAGCGGACTAAGCAGGAAACCGATCTTGACGATGTGCCGGATGGTATCGCAGCGATAGCAGCCGCCCTTTTCTTTATGCCTTTCTGCCCGTTTGAAATGATCCGGATCGCGGGACTGACGGATATCTCTCTGTGACCGGATCCGCGGGACGCCCTTCCGCGGAAGGTGCCTCATAAAGACAGCAGGCCCCTGACTTCAGCGATTTCTACCGACGCGCCGCTTTTTTGGACAGCGTCGTTTTTTTACGCGGAGAAAAACGATGAAAAAAATTCTTGAAGAACAGATGCAGGAGATACTGGATCTCCTTGCAAAGAGGGATTTCTCCGGAGTGATCAGGCGTCTCGACGACATGAACGCCGTCGACATCGCCGAGATGATGGAGGAAGTCCCGGACGAATCGCTGCTCGTTTTGTTCAGGCTGCTGCCGAAGGACCTCGCCGCAGAGACCTTCAGCGAAATGGAGACGGACCTGAAGCAGAAGCTCATCGACGGCTTCACGGATCAGGAACTCTCTCAGGTGCTCGACGAGATGTACGCGGACGACGTTTCCTCGATGATCGAGGAGATGCCGGCCAACGTCGTGAACAAGGTGCTCGATAAGACCTCGGCTAAGATGAGGGCGGACGTCAATTCGCTCCTGAAGTACCCGAAGGACAGCGCCGGAGCCCTGATGACGACGGAGTACGTCGCTCAGCACGCGGACACGACGATAACCAACGCTCTGCAGTGGATCCGCGACAACGGCGACGAGTGCGAGGACGTCTACACCTGCTATGTGATATCTGAAGACAGAAAACTCATCGGCGTCGCTTCTCTGAGAGATCTTCTCGTGAACAAAAGCGCCGTAGTGCTGGCCGACATCATGGAGGAGAACGTCATCAGCGTGGAGACGAGCGACGACCAGGAAGACGTAGCCCACATACTCGATAAATACAGCCTCAGGACTGTCCCGGTAGTCGACACCGAAAACAGGCTGGTAGGCATCGTAACGATCGACGACGCGGTCGACGTACTGCAGCAGGAGAACTCCGAGGACTTCGAGATCATGGCCGCCATGGCCCCGAAGACTAAGACGTATTTCAACACGACAGTGCTCGAAAACGTTAAAAACAGGCTCCCGTGGCTCCTTATCCTCATGTTCACGTCGATACTGACGGGACTCATCATCGAAAAATACGAGATCGCGTTCGCGACTCTGCCGGTACTCGTCGCTCTGATGCCGATGCTTTCGGACACGGGCGGAAACTGCGGCTCCCAGGCATCGACCCTTGTCATCCGCGGCATGGCGGTCGACGAGATCGAACTGCGCGACTTCCCGAAGGTCCTCTGGAAGGAATTCAGGGTATCGATCATAATCGGCATCAGCCTCGCCGTCATAAACGGCATCAGGATCCTCATCCAGTATCAAAACCCGACTCTGGCGGTGATAATAGCGCTTACGCTCGTGTGCGTCGTCATCATGGCTAAATGCCTCGGCTGCATTCTGCCGATGGGCGCCAAAGCCCTGCACCTGGACCCTGCGATCATGGCCTCGCCGCTGCTTACGACGTTCGTGGACGTATTCTCGGTGTGGATCTATTTCAGCATCGCGTCAGAACTGCTGGGGCTGAACTAAGGCCGCCGCTGCGGCCGGACCGGGCAGAGACCGTCGGAAGGCCGGACCGGGCAGAGACAGGCTGCACGAATCGTGCCGAGACCGGCCGCCGGGATCGTGATATTATTTAACTGCAATAAAATAAACGGAACAGGAGGCACTCGAAATGAAAAAGATCAACACTTTTGACGAAATGAAGGCGGAAGTCGACGCTCTGCTCGCCGCGCCGATGTGCTGCAAGGAACTGAGGGCGGCAGCGGAGAAATGGCTCGCCTCGATCGGAACCGAAAATCAGGAGGAAGCCGCGGACGAATTCATCGACGAACTCCTGGAGGACGTGAACACCATCGACGACACGATCGGATTCTTCGGAAGCAAGCAGGCTAAGCTCGCGTTCGGCGAGGAAGAGGCTGCCAGGCGGCTCGAGGCCCTGAAGGAAGCAAAGGCAGCGGGCGAGGAATACTGTACATGCCCGGCGTGCCAGGCTGGCGCCGCGATAATGCTCAGCCAGTCGCTTCTCTATCCGCAGGAATAGACCCGCGTGTAATACAGGGAGAACGCATCAATGTACGAAAACATCACATCCGAACTCATCGACTTTCTTAAGAACAGCCCTACATGCTTCCACGCGGCCGCCGAGATCATCGCGTTCCTCAAACAAAACGGATACGCCGAACTCTCCGAGGGCAGCGAGTGGAAACTGAAAAAAGGCGGAAGATACTTCGTCTCGAGGAACGGATCCTCCGTCATCGCTTTCCGCGTACCTTCCTTTGATTACAAAGGCATGCAGATCGCCGCGGCGCATACGGATTCCCCGATGCTGAAACTAAAATGCAGCGACCCGGAGATCGCGCGCGGCAGCGAATACGTATCGCTGAACGTTGAGGTCTACGGCGGCATGCTGATGGCGCCGTGGTTCGACAGACCTCTTTCGGTGGCCGGCAGGGTGATCGTCAGCAAAGGCTCGTCAGTCGCGGCGAAACTCGTGAACGTCGACCGTGACCTCGTCCTCATACCTAACGTCGCCATCCATATGAACCGCGAACAAAACAAGGGCGTGGCGTATAACGAGCAGACGGACCTGATCCCTCTGTTCGGCGGCCCTGACGCAAAAGGTTCGTTCATGAAAGTGATCGCGGAGGCTGCGGGCGTTCCGGAAAAGAAGATCGTCGCCAGCGATCTGTTCGTCTACAACAGGACCGCTCCTTCCGTCTGGGGATCTGACAACGAGTTCTTCTCGGCTCCGCGCATCGATGACCTCGAGTGCGCTTATACGCTGCTGAGAGGTTTTGTCGACGCCGAAGAAAACAGCGCTTCCCTGCCTGTCTATGCCGCGTTTGACAACGAGGAGGTCGGAAGCCTTACGAAGCAGGGCGCCGATTCCACTTTCCTCGCCGACGTTATCGCCAGGATAAACGACGCGTGCGGAAAGACGCGCCAGGGCTCTCTGGCCGTGATCGCTAACTCCATGATGGCTTCGGCCGACAACGCTCACGCGATACACCCGAACCACCCTGAACTCTGCGACCCGGTGAACAAGCCGCAGATGAACAAGGGCGTCGTCATTAAATTCAACGCGAACCAGCACTACACGACCGACGCGGTATCGGAAGCGATGCTCCGCCGTATATGCGGCAAGGCTGACGTCCCTTGCCAGCAGTTCGTGAACAGGTCGGACATGAGGGGCGGCGGCACGCTCGGCAATATTTCGAACGCGCACGTTTCGCTGAACACTTTCGACATCGGGCTGGCGCAGCTTGCCATGCATTCGCCTTACGAGACGGCGGGAACAAAGGATCCGGAATATATGGCCCGGGCGATGAGGGAATTCTTTGCCACGGCGGTAGTATGCGGTCCGATGGGATCATACCAGTTCGTATAGCCTGCGCTGAACGTTTTTTGATCAAGTCTGGGTTTCCTTTGCATTTTTGTATCAAATTCAGGTAAATTACGGGGTTCGGCGGAGAGATCCGCCGAATTCCTTATATTCAAAGTCTTTCGCCTCGTGTATAATTAAAACGTAATAATCAAAATATTCAATTATCACACGATCGAAACACAGATACCGATCAAAGGAGGCGCTCATGTATAATTATTACGGATACGACGATCTCGGATACGGCGATTCGTTCGGTTTTTTAGGCCGCGCTCTCAGCGGTGCGTCGGTCGCCGGCATCGTCATCATGGTCATACTGCTCTGGCTCTTCATCGCGTCTATTCGCTGGAAGATGTTCACGAAGGCAGGCGAAAAGGGCTGGAAGAGCCTGATCCCTCTTTATTCCGACTATACGGAATTCAAGATCGTCTGGGAGACTAAATGGTTCTGGTTCATGCTGCTCGGCGCGGTGCTGGCTTCCCTTTTCCTCGTCCCTGTCGTCGGGCCGACCCTCAGCGTCGGGGGATACATTTTCATCATGGTGCTTTCGGTAGTCTACGCCATGCAGATAGCCAAGGCATACGGCCAGGATAACGGATTTGCCATCGGCCTCATGATCTTTGGACTCGTGTTCCGCATCTTCCTGGCGTATAACAAAGACATCGTTTACGTCGGACCGCAGCCTACTCCGAATTTCTTCGGAGACATCAAATCGGGAATGAAGGAAGGCTTCAAGAGCGGCAATAACACGAACAACGGCGCGCAGTTCACGGATCAGCAATACGGCGGACCGCAGAATCAGCAGTACGGCGGACCTCAGCAGTATAACGGGCCTCAGCAGTACGGTGGACCGCAGCAGTATAACGGGCCTCAGCAGTACGGATGGCAGCCGCAGCAGCCTCAGGGTGGACAGTGGCAGCAGCCTGCACAGCCGCAGGATCAGGCACCTCAGCAGCCTCCGCAGCCGCAGGATCAGACACCTCAGCAGCCTGCACAGCCGCAGGACCAGACACCTCAGCAGCCTCAGCAGCCGTAGGATCAGACACCTGACCAGCCGCAGCGGTAAATAGTAATCAGTAAGGTAAATAATGTTCTATCCGGGAGATATTATCGAATTAAATATTACGGATATGGATGAAAACGGAAGAGGCGTCGGACGCGCGGACGGCATGGCTGTCTTTGCTGCCGGCGCCGTTTTTGGCGATATGGTAAAGGCGTGCGTAACGGAGAAAAGAAAGAACTTTGCGCTCGCCGAGACTGTAGAGATAGTCAGGAGATCCGAATCCAGGGCGCGGGAATCCACCTGCCCCGTATCCGACGTCTGCGGCGGGTGTGGCCTCGCCGTTCTTTCGTACGAGGCCGAACTTTCGCTGAAAGAAAGGCATGTGCGGGAAAAACTCTCACGCATCGGCGGAACGGACGGCCCCGTGCGGCCGATCGTCGGCATGCGGGAGGATGAGCCTCTCGCGTACAGGAACAAAGGTACTGTTACGGTCTCGCCGGACGGCATCGGGTTCCTTCAGAAAAAATCGCATTCCGTAGTACCGATCGAGGACTGCCCCATCCAGGCTCCTCCTTTAGGAGCAGCTGTAAGAGCGCTGTCCGCGTTCATGAAAGAAACCGGGGTGCCCGCGTACGATGAGCGCGACGGGAGTGGACTGATCCGGTCGATGACCGTAAAGACAGCGTTTGCGACGGGCGAGGTCATGGCGGTCCTCGAACTATGCGGCTCCGGACTGCCACATGCCGGTAAACTCGCGGCTGTCTTAAGCGAAGAGATCGGAGAATCCGGGCCCTACAGGCTGGCGAGTTTCGTCCTTGCACAGAGCGGTGTGGTGAAAACGGCAAAATCCGCCAGAAAGAGCGCCCGAAACGGCGCGGGCAAAGACGCGGTCGAAGTCGTGAGCGGCAGAGGGTATATAGTCGACAGGCTTTTAGGGCTGGAATTCGAGATCTCACCGTATTCGTTCTATCAGGTAAACCCTTTTCAGACGGCGCGGCTTTATGAAAAAGCGCTAGAATACGCAGGATCCGGGAAATCAGGCGATGACGCGGGAAAGGCTTTTCGCGGAGGACGCATCCTGGACGTCTATTGCGGCATCGGAACGATAGGGCTGATAGCTGCAAGCCGCGGCGCGGCTAAGGTGCTGGGCGTAGAGTACGTCGAAGAGGCGGTGGAGGCGGCGCGGCGGAACGCCGAAATCAACGGGATAAGCGGGGCGTCGTTCATGAGCGGTCCGGCGGAGAGGATCCTGCCGGAATTGTCCGCGGCAGGGGAAAACTTTGACGTGGTTTTCCTCGATCCTCCGAGAAAAGGATGCGCTAAAGGCACCCTGGAAGCGGTCGCCGGGACAGGCGCGGAACGCATAGTTTACGTATCCTGCGATCCCGCGACGCTGGCCAGAGACGTGGCGATCCTGAAGGCTCTGGGATATGGATTTATCGAAGCGACACCGTTCGATATGTTCAAAAAATCCATGCATGTGGAGACCGTGGTGTTACTGCAAAGACAGACCTCGTAGAAATCCTTTATTTTCAACACTTTTACGAGCATATGACCTTCGGCGAGACCGACTGGTCACACCGCGGAAAGCGTCTTCAGAGGTACATCCGGGTGGCCGTTGCAGTTGACCTCGACGCAGTGACTGCAAAACCAGAAGAAAAGACAAGTGAATAGGAATCCGATCAAGGACGCGATTTATTGCATTTCCAATAAACCGGCGTCCTTTTTTATGCCGGAAAAAAGAAAGGAGGAAGGGAATATGCAGTTCGATTATTATTCCGGCCGGCAGGCGGAACAGTTCGCGTTCTTTCAGATTCCGAAGATCCTGATCGTAGATGAGCGATTCGAGGAACTGTCACTTGATGCAAAGCTTCTGTACTCGATCATGCTGGACCGGGCTGCCTTATCCAGCAAAAACGGATGGCTCGACGACAAAGGAAGAGTCTACATCATCTACACGCTGGAACAGGTGATGGCAGATCTGCACTGCGCCAATCAGAAGGTGTCCCGGATGATGAAGGAGCTCGAAAAAATCGGCCTCATCGAGAGAAAGCGGCAGGGGCAGGGAAAGCCTACGCTGATCTATGTCAAAGATTTTGCAACCGGACTGGAAGCAGAGCGGCCTGAAGCATCACAACCCCAGAATCATGAAAATCATGAGTCTGAAGTGGATAACTCCGGGAATGAAGCCGAATCACAAGTCTTGAGTCATGAAAATCATGATTCTGGGGTTGTGAATAGCATGAATCCAGACTCATGGAAATCATGCACTAATAAGACTGATATTACTAAGACTGAATATAGTGAGACCAATCTTATCAATCTGCCCAGCACATCCGACAGCGTTAAACCTGCGGCAGGAGAACAAAGAGATGGATCGGATGCGATGCGGACAAGAAGAAAATATCTCCAGTACTTCAAAGAGAAATTCTGCTATGGAGATTGTTTGCTCTTTCCAGTTTATGTTTGAGAGCCGTAAATTTACGACATCGATTCGTCTCAGTCCCATCAGCAGCCCCAGCATAAGAATTGCGGAATCTCTCAACTGGAGTGGTGTCGCCGCATTGTCCCTGTAGTCATAAATCATCTGTATTTCTTCATCTGACAGGACTTTGACGATTTTTCTCTGCTGGTTTGACTGAGCGGGCAAAGCGCGGGAAAGATCCTGTATTGTATAGCTTTTTTCGAAGCAGTACGTGAGGAACACCCTAAGGTCATATGAGTAATTATTCTTGTGATTGACTGCTTTTTCAGAGACCCAGGTGCAGTATTCCTTTACATTCATAAGCGAGATGCCGGACATGGATGAGATCCCTCTTTCCTGTATATACAGCAGGAAAGATATCGTACCGGATTTATGCACATCCAAAGTAGCTGGTGCAATGTTTTTTTCCTGCGGCATGATAAGAAATCATCTAACAGTTTCTGATACGATGGTGATAATTCAGCTATTCTCCCCGGATTGCAAAGGACGATCTCCAGGTCATCATCGGTAACAGTGCCTGTTCTGAGGAAAATATCCAGAAGGTAAAAACTGCGCTTTATGGACGGATTCCGGTGTGGATCATCGTCAAAAATGCTCATTCTTTCGGCCCAAAGCCTAACATTGCCTGAGCTGTATGGAAGTGAAAACTCCTTCATGAAGATATAGAACATCTGGTAATACACAAGATAGTTGTTCCGCGTGGCATCTTCATTATGGTGGTATTTCTTGCGAAGGACATCAATGAGAGAATTGGCCATCTTCCAGTACTCATCCGCATCAACTCCGTTTGTCTCAAACGAAGATATTTCATCTGAAAACCGCTTGATCGCATAGCCGGCAGCTTTTGCCTGAAGTGGTGATGTAAGGGCAAGTGGAACGTATCCGGCTATAACACCATGTTCAGCAAGGAACTGCAAAAAGAACCGAACCGAATACAGGCAGATATAGGTATCTCCGATAGTGTCGGCGTAAGCATGGTATTCTGCGATCAATTCGGTTGAGATGTCCTGCGCACGGAGGATCCCATTGTCCTTGAGAAAAGCTGCGAAGCTGACACAATGGAGCAGCTGGTCTCTTGAAGAACGGTATTGCAACCGTGAAAACAGCTCGTCCCGATAAAGGATCAGATGATCCTTTAAATCAGGCGGAAGAGTATCGTAAATGGTAGGTAAGTAGCTGTAATCCTCTCTGATGGTTCCATTCGTTACGGCATCGTTGAGTTCGTATATGATTTTACGATGCCGTTGATACTTCTCATCACCCCAGGCAAGCTGGTTATCTGAGAGCCATTTCAGCGCCAGTTCATGAGAATACGGCTCGGATTTTCCGGATATAAAAACCCCGCGAAAAGCCTTCATGGCGGCTTTTTCATCCTCGGTGATGATGTGACCATGCTCCTTCCAGCATTTCTTCAGGCACCGGATGCCTTCTTCGTATTTTGTGTCCAATGTAAAACCCCCTTTCGTCTGTACGGCGATAAAATAATATTATCCCCAACTTTTTTATTCTCGAAGTGTATATTCGGAGAACATTCGGTGAAAGTTGGGGATAATATTTTCTTGGGGATAATATATGAAAGACTAAGGAAACGTCAGATTTTACCTCCTGCCGGGGCTACCTGGTAGGAGGTGTTTTTCTATGCAGGTAACAAAGATTGTAGATGGAGACATTTCGTACAGCGATATTCCAAAACCTACCAATGCGGAAATGCAGCGCGAATACGACTATCTTCTGGCGGAGCAGATGACAAGAAATCTTCTGAACGATGGCCTTATTTCCCAGGATGAATTTGACAAAATCATGGTCCAAAACAGGCGGTCTTTCTCGCCATTATTATCGAAGATCGGGGCGAAAATAACTTGATATCACTGACTTTTAGAGTGATGTATGTACTACCCCAATCCGAAAGGAAGTGAGACCATGAAACGAATAACGAAGATTGAGGCAGCAGGCACCAAGCAAAAGAAGCTGCGCGTTGCAGCGTACGCTAGGGTCTCGACGGACTCTGATAAGCAGTTGGTCAGTCTGGAAACACAGAAGAACCACTACGAGAAGTACATCAAGGCAAGACCCGATTGGAAATTTGCCGGACTATATTTTGACGAGGGTATCTCCGGAACAAAAATGGATCGGCGCGACGGTCTGAAGCGGCTTCTTGAGGACTGTGATAAGGGGCTGATTGATTACATCGTTGTAAAGTCCATCAGCAGACTTGCCAGGAATACGGTCGACAGCATCGAGATCGTCAGAAAACTATTCCAGCAGGGCATCTTCATTTATTTTGAAAAGGAGAACATCAGCACGGAAAAAATGGATGGAGAGCTTCTTCTCACCATTCTTGCTAGCCTGGCAGAGAGCGAATCCCGATCGATTTCAGACAATGAAACATGGAGTGTGCAAAAGCGCTTCATGAACGGAACATTCAAGATCGGTTATCCGCCATACGGCTATAGAAATGAAGACGGCAAGATGGTGGTGGAACCAGATAAGGCAGAGACGGTGCGATATATTTTTGCATCAGTCCTTGCAGGCCAGTCTCCAGCAAGTGTAGCGAAGGAACTGAACCAGAGGGGAATTCCTACAAAGCGGGGAAGCAAATGGAAAGGCAACGTTATCAATGGCATGATCCGTAATGAGAAGTACACGGGCGATGTCATCTTCCAGAAGACCTACACGGACGACCGATTCAACAGGCACATCAATCATGGCGAGAAGAGCAAGTATATGGCCAAGGACCATCATGAGGCGATCATCAGCCACGAGGACTTTGATGCCGCTAATGCCATCCTAGGCAGGAACGCCCTGGAAAAAGGCATAGAGAAGGATACGGAGAAGTACAACCATCGATATGCGATGTCGGGAAAGATTATCTGTGGCGAGTGTGGCGGCAAGTGGAAACGGGTGAAGCTGGACAGCCAGTTCGGATTTGCCTGCGATACGCATGTCAGGGACAAGAACAAGTGCAGCATGAAATCTATCAAGGAAGAACCGGTCAAGGCGGCATTCGTCAACATGATGAACAAGCTGACATTTGCACGGAGCAAGGTCCTGGTTCCCTATGAGCAGATGTATGTCAAAGGGAGCGATCAGGCAGCACTTGATCGGTTGGATGAAATCGAAGTGCTTCTTGAAAAAAATACAGAGCGCAGGGCACAAATCCTGCAGTTCTTCAGTAAGAGCCTTCTGGACCCGGCTGTCTATGCTGAGGAAAATGATGCACTTCTTGAAAAGGAAAAACGCCTCCAGGATGAGAAGGATGCACTTTCCAGTAGGATGGCCGGCGGATATGACCAGCAGAAAGCGCTGACAAATCTCCTGCGCTACACGGCAAAAGGAAATCAGCTGGAAACATTCGACGGCGAGCTTTTCACAGAGCATGTGGACCACATCATCATTTACAGCAGGACGGAGATCGGATTTGCCATGAAGTGCGGCCCGGTCTTCCGGGAAAGGATATAGAAATGGAACATACACCATATGGATATAAGATCGTTAACGGCAAGGCTGTTATCGATGAGGATAAAGCAGCCGTACTCCGAAAGATCTGCGACAACTACCTGAGCGGGATGTCATATGTAGCGGCTGCTGCAGATGCGGGAATCACCATGAAACATTGCGGCGTCAAACGCTTGCTGCAGAACAAGAAGTACTTGGGCGATGATTTTTACCCGGCTATCTTTATGCAGGAGACACTCGATAAGATTGAAGCAGAAAGACAAAAAAGAGAGAAAGCGCTCGGCAGGGACAGACGAAAAGGTAAAGCGATCAAGAAGTCGCCAATCTACACAGAGTTCTTCATGCCGCGAGTGCCAAAGAAATACGACGATGCAGTAAAGCAGGCTGAATATGCTTACAGCCTGATCATAAGCGAGGTGAGCAAGTAAATGCCATTAGCACAGAATATTACGGTCATTCCGGCGATACGGAAAGTCGGAACGCAGAAGCCGGAAACCAAAGTCCAGAAAACAAGGGTGGCTGCTTACTGCCGTGTATCGACTGAATATGAAGAACAGGAATCCAGCTACGACGTTCAGGTCGAGCACTACACAACCTACATCAAGAGCAAGCCGGAATGGGAATTTGTCGAGGTATATGCGGACGACGGTATCAGCGGCACCAACACTAAAAAGCGAGACGAGTTCAACCGTATGATCGATGACTGCAAGGCCGGCAAGATCGACATGATCCTGACCAAGTCCATCAGCCGATTCTCCAGAAACACGGTTGACTGCCTGAAATACACAAGAGAGCTCAAAGCGCTGAATATTGCCGTTTTCTTTGAAAAAGAGAACATCAACACTCTGGATGCAAAGGGCGAAGTGCTCATGACGATCATGGCGGCACTGGCCCAGCAGGAATCGGAATCCCTGTCGGCAAACGTCCGCCTCGGCATCCAGTTCCGGAACCAGCAAGGCAAGGTTCAGGTCAACCATAACCGCTTTCTCGGATACACCAAGGATGAAAATGGCAAGCTGGTCATTGTCCCTGAACAGGCAGAAATTGTCAAAAGAATTTATGCCGAGTACATGGACGGCGCGAGCTTTCTTCAGATCAAGCGGGGACTTGAGGCAGACGGCATTTTGAACGGCGCCGGAAATAAAAAATGGGAAGTCAGCAATATCCGTCTATAAAATACAATTTCAAATT
>DKRJ01000024.1 GCA_002472145.1 Clostridiales bacterium UBA7285
AAAATGCTGTTTTGCCATTTTTGTTTCCTCCGATGTAAGCCTTTCGCTTATACGTTATTTGCTGCTGATTTTATCTACTAAACTGTCAGGCAGCTTCTCAAAGTGATCGAACTGCATGACGTATACGCCTCTGCCCTGAGTCTTGGACCTCAGATCCGTCGCGTAGCCGAACATCTCGGCGAGCGGTACCATAGCCCTGATCTCGACCATGCCGTTATCCATGTCGGATCCTTCGATCCTGCCGCGGCGCGAGCTCAGGTCGCCGATGACGTCGCCCATGTAGTTGTCCGGTACCGAAACCTCTACCTTGAAGATAGGTTCCAGGAGAACCGGATTCGCCTTTACGACCGCCTCGCGGAAGGCCATGGACGCCGCGATCTTGAATGCCATCTCGGATGAGTCGACCTCGTGATACGAACCGTCGTAGAGTTCTACGCCCACGTCGACCACCTGATAGCCGGCGATAGGGCCTGTCTGCATAGCCTCGACGATACCCTGTTCGACCGCAGGAATGTATTCCTTCGGGATGGCGCCGCCGACGATGTGGTTGACGAATTCGAAGCCTTCGCCCGGCTTACGCGGATAGACGCGGATCTTGACGTGTCCGTACTGACCGTGTCCGCCGGACTGCTTCGCGTACTTGTGATCGACGTCAGCTGTGCCGGTGATAGTCTCTTTATACGATACCTGAGGCTTGCCGATATTCGCTTCGACCTTGAACTCTCTGAGGAGTCTGTCGACGATGATCTCCAGATGGAGTTCG
Organism: Clostridiales bacterium UBA7285; assembly: GCA_002472145.1. GTDB lineage: Bacteria > Bacillota > Clostridia > Peptostreptococcales > Anaerovoracaceae > Eubacterium_B. The sequence continues at coordinate 764 of DKRJ01000024.1, forward strand.
CCCATGCCCGCGATGATCGTCTGGCCTGTGTCAGGGTTCGTGTACGTCTTGAACGTAGGGTCTTCCTCCGCCAGCTTCGAGAGCGCGATGCCCATCTTTTCCTGGCCTACCTTAGTCTTAGGCTCGATGGCGATCTCGATAACAGGATCAGGGAATACCATCGATTCCAGGATGATAGGGTGGTTCTCGTCGCAGAGCGTGTCGCCGGTGGTCACGTCTTTAAGTCCAACAGCCGCAGCGATGTCGCCCGAATAGACCTTTTCGATCTCGTTGCGCTTATTCGCGTGCATCTGCAGGATCCTTCCGAGCCTGCCGTTTTTGCCCTTTGTCGAGTTATACACGTACGATCCGGCGTCGATCGTTCCGGAGTAGACTCTGAAGAACGCGAGTTTTCCGACGTACGGGTCTGTCATGATCTTAAACGCAAGAGCCGCGAACGGTTCATCGTCGGATGAGATCCTGTCCTCTTCCTCTCCCGTCTCCGGGTTCACGCCTTTGATAGGCGGAATGTCGACAGGGGAAGGCATGTAGTCGATGATCCCGTCGAGCAGCATCTGGACGCCTTTGTTCTTATACGCCGAGCCGCACATTACAGGGAACAGGTTGCATGCGATCGTCTCGCGCCTGATCGTGCGCTTGATCTCCTCTTCCGTGAGTTCTCCGCCGTCGAGGAACTTCTCCATGAGTTCGTCATCGCATTCGGCGACGGTTTCGAGCATTTCCTCTCTCCACTTCTTCGCCTCTTCGAGCATATTCTCAGGAATGGACTCCTCGTCTATGACTTTGCCCAGATCATCTTCGTATATCTCGGCCTTCATCTTGATAAGGTCGATGATGCCGATAAAAGAATCTTCCGCGCCGATAGGCAGCTGGACGACGACCGGAGTGACCTTCAGTCTGTCCTTGATCATCTGCACGACCTTGAAGAAATCGGCTCCGAGTACGTCCATCTTATTGATGAAGATCATCCTCGGGACGCCGTATTTAGCGGCCTGTCTCCAGACCGTCTCCGACTGAGGTTCTACGCCGCCCTTTGCCGCCAAAACCGTGACCGCACCGTCAAGGACGCGCAGCGATCTTTCGACTTCGACGGTGAAATCGACGTGCCCCGGAGTGTCGATGATGTTGATCCTGTTGCCTTTCCAATGAGCAGTGGTCGCAGCAGATGTGATGGTAATACCGCGTTCCTTCTCCTGATCCATCCAGTCCATCTGGGAGGCGCCGTCGTGGGTCTCTCCCATCTTATATGTCTTTCCGGTGTAGAAGAGGATCCTTTCTGTCGTCGTGGTCTTACCGGCATCGATATGAGCCATGATACCGATGTTTCTCGTTTTTTCCAACGGGAATTCTCTGCCAGCCATTAATTATCCTCCAAACTGAATCCGGAAATTACCACCTGAAGTGGGCGAACGCCTTGTTGGCTTCGGCCATTCTGTGGGTGTCTTCCTTCTTCTTGACGGATGCGCCGGTGTTGTTGGATGCGTCGATCAGTTCTTTGGCGAGTCTCTCGGACATGGTCCTTTCGCCTCTTGCCCTGGTCGCTGCCGTCAGCCACCTCAGAGCGAGAGTCTGTCTCCTCTTAGGTCTGACTTCCATAGGAACCTGATAGTTCGCACCGCCGATCCTTCTTGCTTTAACTTCCAAAACAGGCATGATGTTGTTGATTGCCTTTTCATATACTTCCAGCGGATCCTCTCCGGTCTGCTCTTTGATCTTGTCAAAGGCTCCGTAGACGATACCTTCGGCAACGCCCTTCTTGCCGTCGAGCATGATGCTGTTGATCAGCTTCGCGACAGAGACGCTGCCGTAAACAGGATCCGGAAGTACTTCACGTTTAGGTGTGTTACCTTTTCTTGGCACTTCTCTTCCTCCCTTGAGATGTTGCACTGTTCTCTTCACCGCCCGCTTCCGGGGCGATTACTCTGCCGATCCTGCAAACAAAGACCGGACAGTCTGTGCGGGGGTACTCGTCACGCGTCCCGTAAAAGGCGGCGCGCGCCGCGGCGCTCAATATCTATATTACTATATATATTAAGGGCTCTTGTTCCCGGTCGATTGAATTGATAAAACTTTTACTTTTTGGCCTTAGGCTTCTTCGCGCCGTATTTCGAGCGTCCCTGTCCCCTGTCGGCGACTCCCGCGGTGTCGAGCGTACCTCTGACGATGTGATATCTCACACCAGGGAGGTCCTTGACCCTGCCGCCTCTGATAAGGACGACGCTGTGCTCCTGGAGGTTGTGTCCGACTCCCGGGATATACGCCGTGACCTCGATGCCATTAGTAAGACGTACTCTGGCTACCTTGCGGAGCGCCGAGTTAGGCTTCTTAGGGGTGACTGTCTTCACAGCGGTGCATACGCCTCTCTTCTGCGGAGAATGAGTGTCCGTCGCTGTTCTCTTCAGCGCGTTCATTCCCTTGGCGAGTGCAGGTGTCTGTGATTTCTTCGCCGCCGTAGTTCTGCCCTGACGTACTAACTGGTTGATTGTAGGCATTGGTTTCTCCTTTCCTCTAAAAGTATTGTATTTTACCGCCTGAAGCGCGCATCTGCGCGCCGCGGGCGGTCAAAAACCGAAAAATATTTTATCACATCATCCGGTTTTTCGCAAAACTAATTTTCCGGATCTCCGTTAATTTCACCGTTTCCGGCGCCGCCGGAGACCTCTTCGGCGGGAGTCTCATCGCCCGCTGACGTGCCGTCGGCTTCGGGTGCCGCGTCAGGCTCGGTGTCCTGTGATGTGCTCCTGCGGCTCCCCGCCTGCGACGGGTCGTAATCGAGGTCTGTGATCAGGTCGCTCAGCGATTTGGCGAAATCCGATCCGAGACCCGCGGAAGTGCCGGCACCGGCGGCCGCCGCATCTTCGGAACCGTCGATGATGTCAGTCCTCTCGCCTCCGGATTCGGCCCTTGCCTTTTCGCGCTCGGCTTCCTTAGCGGCTTTGCTGGCGGCGATCGCCGCGGCCTTTTCCTCGGCGCGCTTCTTCATATACTCGTCGATGTAGGCCTGATTCTCGCCGTAGTCTACCTCGATGTCGCGGTATCTCTTCATTCCCGTTCCGGCAGGGATGAGTTTGCCTATGATGACGTTCTCCTTGAGGCCTACGAGCTTATCGGTCTTGCCCTTCGTCGCGGCGTCAGTGAGCACGCGGGTCGTCTCCTGGAAGGAAGCGGCAGACAAAAGCGAACTCGTCGCCAGAGATGCTTTGGTGATGCCGAGAAGCAGGCGCTTGCTCTTAGCCGGGGCTTTTCCCTCCGCCTCGGCCTCGGCGTTTGCCTCTTCGATCTCCTGGATGACGTACATGCTTCCCGGAAGGAGCGACGTCTCGCCCGGGTCCTCGACCTTGTATCTCGAAAGCATCTGGCTTGCGATGACCTCGATGTGCTTGTCGTTGATGTCTACGCCCTGGCTCTTATATACCTTCTGGACTTCCTTCAGCAGGTACTGATAGACGGCTTCGACTCCGTTGAGCCTCATTATGTCGTGAGGGTTCAGAGGTCCGACTGTGATGTTCTCGCCGGCCTTGACGCTGTCGCCCTCCCTGACTGCGAGTCTGGCTCCGTAAGGGACGACGTACGTGCGGTCGCCGCCTTCGCTCCTGACTATGATCTCAGTTTTATTGTCAGCCCTGATGCCGATGGACTTTACTTCGCCGTCCTCTTCGCAGATCTCGGCGATACCCTTAGGCTTCCTGGCTTCGAAAAGTTCTTCGACTCTCGGGAGACCCTGTGTGATATCCGAGCCCGCGACGCCGCCGCTGTGGAACGTTCTCAGCGTGAGCTGCGTACCAGGTTCGCCGATTGACTGGGCAGCGATGATGCCGACGGCTTCGCCTACGTCTACAGGCATAGCCGTGGCGAGGTTCCTGCCGTAGCACTTGGCGCAGAGTCCGATCTTTGCGCGGCAGGTGAGCGGTGATCTGATCTTGACGGACTTAATGCCCGCGTCGGCGATCGCCTTTGCCTGCTCGTCGGTGATCTCTTCTCCGTCCGAGGCCAGTACCTTGCCTGTCGAAGGATCGATGACGTCGCCGATGACAGTCCTGCCCGCGATCCTCTGCTCGAGAGGCTCTATGACCTCCTTACCGTCCGTGAACGCCGTGACCTCGATGCCGTCAGTCGTTCCGCAGTCTTCCTCGCGGATAATGACGTTATGCGATACGTCGACGAGCCTTCTCGTGAGGTATCCGGAGTCCGCGGTACGGAGCGCCATGTCGGCGAGTCCTTTACGGGCGCCGTTGGACGAGATGAAGTATTCGAGTACGGAAAGCCCCTCACGGAAGTTGGCCTTGATAGGGACCTCGACCGTGTGGCCCGTTGCGTTTGCCATGAGTCCGCGCATGCCGCCGATCTGTCTGATCTGGTTTTTGCTGCCGCGGGCGCCGGACGTAGCCATGATGTTGAGGTTGTTCGAAGGCTCGAGCGAATCCATCAGAGCGTCCGCGACGTCGTCCGTCGCTTTGTTCCAGATCTCGATGATTTTTTCGTATCTCTCGTCGTTTGAAACGAGACCCTCGTTATACGCTTCCTCGTAGCGATCGACTTCTTCCTGGGCGGCGTTGATGATATCCCACTTGTTTTCTGGGATCTTCATGTCATCGATGCCGATCGTGATGGCCGCCTTGGTCGAATATTTATATCCCATCGACTTGATGTAGTCGAGCACGACGACCGTCCCGGTGTTTGCGTGCTTGTGGAATGTTTTGTCTATGATCTGGCCGAGCTGTTTCTTCCCGCAGAGGAAGTCGATCTCGAGACCGTACGGATCCTTCTTTCTGTCGACAAAACCCAGATCCTGAGGGAACCCCTGGTTGTAGATGAAGCGTCCGACCGTCGATTCTACTCTGCGTCCGCGGGTGTCGCCCTCGAGGAAGACTCTGACCTTTACCTTGGCGTGGATCGCGACGACGCCGTTCTGGTACGCCATCAGCATCTCGTTGATATCAGTGAAGACCTTTCCGTCTCCCTTTTCCGGGATGCGGACGAAGCCGGCGGCTTTATTCGCCTCGGCGATCTTCCTGTTATTGAATTCGTCTACGGCGTACGTGACTTTTTCCTTTCCGTCGACGATCTCTTTCCTGATCGCCGAACCAGGATAAGTCAGGTAGTACGCTCCGAGGATCATGTCCTGAGAAGGCTGAGTGATCGGCGAGCCGTCCTTAGGCGCGAGGATGTTGTTGACGGAAAGCATGAGGAATCTCGCCTCCGCCTGTGCTTCGAGCGAAAGCGGGACGTGGACCGCCATCTGGTCTCCGTCGAAGTCGGCGTTGAAAGGCGTGCAGACGAGCGGGTGAAGCTTGATGGCTTTTCCCTCTACGAGCACAGGCTCAAACGCCTGGATCCCGAGTCTGTGGAGCGTCGGCGCGCGGTTCAGCATGACAGGATGGTCTTTGATGACGTCCTCCAGGACGTCCCAGACCTCCGGCCTTACCTTCTCGACCATGCGCTTTGCGTTTTTGATGTTATGCGCGTATCCTCTCTCGACGAGCTCTTTCATGACGAAAGGCTTGAAGAGTTCGAGCGCCATCGTCTTAGGGAGTCCGCACTGATAGAACTTCAGTTCAGGCCCGACGACGATAACGGAACGTCCGGAGTAGTCGACACGCTTGCCGAGCAGGTTCTGACGGAAACGTCCCTGTTTGCCCTTCAGCATGTCGGAGAGCGATTTAAGCGCTCTGGAGCCCGGACCGGTGACCGCTCTGCCGCGGCGGCCGTTGTCTATGAGAGAGTCTACGGCTTCCTGAAGCATCCTCTTCTCGTTTCTGACGATGATGTCAGGAGCTCCGAGTTCGAGAAGCCTCTTAAGCCTGTTGTTTCTGTTAATGACCCTTCTGTAGAGGTCGTTCAGGTCGGACGTTGCGAAGCGTCCGCCGTCGAGCTGCACCATAGGGCGCAGATCAGGCGGGATGACCGGGATGACTTCGAGGATCATCCACTCAGGCCTGTTGCCCGATTTGCGGAATGCCTCGACTACTTCCAGTCTCCTGACGACGCGCATCTTCGTCTGCCCGGAGGAATTCGCGAGTTTTTCGCGGAGCTTCTGCGACAGGTCGTCGAGATCGATGTCGCAGAGCAGTTTGCGGACAGCCTCGGCGCCGATGCCGGCCTCGAAGGCGCGTCCGTATTTCTCGCGCGCTTCTCTGTATTCGTCCTCCGAGAGGATCTGTTTATACGCCAGATCCGTGTTTTCACCCGGATCCGTGACTATATACGACGCGAAGTACAGGACCTTCTCCAGGCTGCGCGGCGAAATGTCGAGGATGGTTCCGATGCGTGACGGAATGCCCTTGAAATACCAGATGTGCGAGACAGGAGACGCGAGCTTGATGTGGCCCATGCGCTCTCTCCTGACCTTCGCCTTAGTGACCTCGACGCCGCAGCGGTCGCAGATGATGCCCTTGTATCTGATGCGCTTGTATTTTCCGCAGTGGCATTCCCAGTCCTTCATAGGCCCGAAGATGCGCTCGCAGAAAAGTCCGTCGCGTTCAGGCTTCAGAGTCCTGTAGTTGATCGTCTCGGCTTTAGTGACTTCGCCGTGCGACCACTCGAGGATCTTTTCGGTGGAAGCGAGTTTGATCTGAAGGGAATCGAAATTGTTCTGCTCGCTGCTGGTTGATTTTTTGATCGATGTATCAGTCAAAAGTCTGCGCCCCTTTCTTAAAACTCGCCGTTGTCGGACGAATCGCCGCTGTAGTCGTCCTCGGCGGACTCATCCGCCTGACCGTTCCCGCGGTATTCCGCTTCCGATGATTCCACCTGCTCGCCGTCGGCGTTTTCTTCCGTGTAGCCGTTCCCGAGCAGTTTGGCCTCGCTGTCGAGCCTGTTGTCGACGTCGAGGATGCTGTCGATGCCGGTGCGCTCTTCGTAGTCGGAGACTTCCTTAAGTTCGACCGGTTCGCCGTTTTCGTTCAAAACGGTAACGTCCAGCGCGAGTGCCTGCATTTCCTTGATGAGCACCTTGAAGGATTCAGGTGTCCCGGCCGCAGGGATGTTCTCGCCCTTTACGATAGCTTCGTACGTCTGGACACGCCCGACGATATCGTCGGATTTGATCGTCAGTATCTCCTGGAGCGTGTACGCCGCGCCGTATGCCTCGAGTGCCCATACTTCCATCTCACCGAAACGCTGGCCGCCGAACTGGGCTTTGCCGCCGAGAGGCTGCTGCGTGACGAGGGAGTACGGTCCCGTGCTCCTGGCGTGGATCTTATCGTCTACGAGGTGGTGCAGTTTAAGCATGTACATGTAGCCGACAGTGACGCGGTTATCGAAATATTCGCCTGTTCTGCCGTCTCTGACAGGGAGTTTGCCGTTTTCAGGGTGTCCCGTCTCGACGAGCAGTTCTCTTATGTCTTTTTCCGTCGCACCGTCAAATACAGGCGTGGAGATGTACCAGCCCTTTGATTTGGCTGCGAGCCCGAGGTGGACCTCAAGCACCTGTCCGACGTTCATACGCGAAGGTACGCCGAGCGGGTTGAGCATTACCTGGAGGCTCCTGCCGTCTTCGAGGAAAGGCATGTCCTCTTCAGGAAGGATGCGGCTGATGACGCCCTTGTTCCCGTGGCGTCCGGACATCTTGTCTCCGACCTGGATCTTCCTCTTCGTGGCGATGTAGACCCTGACCATCTTATTCACGCCCGGGTTCAACTCGTCGCCGTTCTCTCTGGTGAAGACTCTGACGTCCACTACGATGCCTGTCTCGCCGTGAGGGACCTTAAGCGAGGTGTCTCTGACCTCTCTGGCCTTTTCGCCAAAGATGGCGCGGAGCAGTCTCTCCTCAGCGGAAAGGTCGTTCTCGCCCTTAGGTGTGACCTTGCCTACGAGGATATCTGTCGAGTTGACCTCAGCGCCGATCCTGACGATGCCGTCTTCGTCGAGGTCCTTAAGCGCATCTTCTCCGACGTTAGGGATGTCCCTGGTGATCTCTTCAGGTCCCAGTTTAGTGTCCCTCGCTTCGGATTCGTATTCAACGATGTGGATCGACGTAAGGACGTCGTCCATTATCAGGCGCTCGTTCAGGATGACAGCGTCCTCGTAGTTGTATCCTTCCCACGTCATGAAGCCGATGAGGAGGTTCTTGCCGAGCGCGATCTCGCCCATGTCGGTCGAAGGGCCGTCGGCGATGACCTCGTCCTTTTCGATGTGCTCGCCGTGGCTGACGATCGGGCGCTGGTTGAAGCACGTGCCCTGATTGGAGCGCTTGAATTTAAGCAGTTTGTATTCGTCTATCCCGCCGTCGTCGTCTCTCCTGACGCGGATCTTGACGGCGTCGACGTATTCGACCGTGCCGGAATTCTTTGCGATCACCACTACGCCTGAATCCCTGGCCGCCTTGTATTCTATGCCTGTGCCGACGATAGGCGCTTCCGTGACGAGGAGCGGCACCGCCTGGCGCTGCATGTTGGAACCCATCAGGGCGCGGTTTGCGTCGTCGTTCTCGAGGAACGGGATCATGGCGGTAGCGACGGAAACGAGCTGTTTCGGCGATACGTCCATCATGTCGACGACTTCTCTCGGGAACATGGCGATCTCTCCGCCCGGCCCTCTCGCCGCGACCTTTTCGTTGATGAAATGTCCCTTATCGTCGAGCGGTTCGTTTGCCTGAGCGATCACGAGGGATTCCTCTTCGTCCGCGTCGACGTATTTCACTTCGTCTGTGACGATGCCCTTTTCTTTGTCGACGATCCTGTACGGCGTCTCGATGAAGCCGTAGCGGTTGATCACTCCGTATGTGGTGAGCGATCCGATCAGTCCGATGTTAGGACCTTCCGGTGTCTCGATAGGGCACATCCTGCCGTAGTGCGAGTGGTGGATGTCTCTGACCTCGAAGCCTGCTCTTTCACGTGAAAGTCCGCCCGGTCCGAGCGCGGAAAGTCTTCTCTTATGCGTGAGCTCGGCGAGCGGGTTGTTCTGGTCCATGAACTGTGAGAGCTGTGAACTTCCGAAAAATTCCTTTATGGAAGCCGTTACCGGTCTGATGTTCATGAGGGCCTGAGGCGTGGCCATCTCCACGTCCTGGATCGTCATCCTCTCCCTGACGACTCTCTCGAGTCTGGCGAGGCCGATGCGGAACTGATTCTGGAGAAGCTCGCCGACCGTCCTGAGCCTCCTGTTTCCGAGGTGGTCGATGTCGTCGACGTTGCCGATGCCGTAGTTCAGGTTCAAAAGATAACTCACGGAAGCGACGATATCCGCCGTAATGATGTTTTTTGGCGAAAGCTCGGTGCGCCTCTCGCGGAGCATGTTCTTAAGTTCTTCCTCGTCTTTCGCCGCGTCGAGGATCTCCATGAGGACAGGATAATAGACCCTGTCAGCGATCCTGAGCGGAGTCGTGTCGAAGTCTACGTATTTATCTATGTCGACGAACTGGTTGCCTATGACTTTCGTCACAGTCTGACCGCTCTCGTCGAGTCTGCTGTATACGAGCACGCCGGACACGCCCGCGTTCTCGACGCTGCGCGCCAGTTCCTTCGTGAACACAGTGTCTTTCTCTACGAGGATCTCGCCCGTCAAAGGATCGACCACGTCCTCGGCCGCCTTCGTGCCCGGGAGCCTGTTCACCAGTCCTAATTTCTTGTTGAATTTATATCTGCCGACTTTCGCGAGGTCGTATCTCTTCGGATCGAAGAACATGGAAAACAGCAGTGCTTTCGCGCTGCTCACCGTAGGCGGTTCGCCAGGTCTGAGTCTTCTGTAGATCTCTTTGATGCCGCCCTCGTAATTCTTTGTCGGGTCTTTTTCGATAGTGTTGAGAAGTCTCTCGTCGTTCCCGAAGAGATCGATGATCTCCTCGTCGCTGGAGATGCCGACCGCTCTGAGGAACGTGGTCAGAGGAAGCTTGCGCGTCCTGTCGACTCTCACGTAAAGGATCTCATTCGAGTCGGTCTCGTACTCGATCCAGGCTCCCCTGTTCGGGATGACCTGCGACGAATAAAGACGCTTGTTCGATTTATCCGTTTCGACGCTGAAGTATGCGCCAGGCGAACGGACGAGCTGAGTCACGACGACTCTCTCCGCGCCGTTGTAGATAAATGTGCCTTTTTCCGTCATCAGAGGGAAGTCGCCCATGAAGACTTCCTGCTCCTTGATATCGTTCGTCTCCTTGTTGATGAGACGGACCTTCACCTTGAGAGGAGCGGCGTACGTCACGTCTCTCTCCTTGCACTCCTCCTGATCGTATTTAGGCGGATCGCTCAGAGAGTAATCGACGAACTCGAGGATGAGGTTATCGGCATAATCTCTGATCGGAGAGATATCCTCGAACACTTCTCTGAGTCCTTCATCGAGAAACCACTGATATGATTTCACCTGGACGTCGACGAAGTTCGGCATCTCGCAGACTTCGTTGATTTTCGAGTAAGACATTCGAGTCTTTCTGCCGACTTTTACAGGCTTTGGCATATTCATCACTCCTTGTATACCTGACATGTACATTTGCGTGGCAGTCTATTATTTTACCACAGGGCTGTCAATAGAACAAGAAAAAATTATCGGAAAATTGAATAATTTTGCGTAAAGCGGCGTCAAAGCCGCAGAAACGGCGTGAGGTGACCGCGCAGCATGGCGTTAAAGCCGCAGATATGGCGCGGGGGACCCGCGCGGCACGGCGTCAAAACCGCGCGCATCAGGTACGTCTCAGACAAACGACAAAGCAGGGGCTGCCGTAAACAGGCAAATGCCCCCGCCGTATTGTCCCGGGAAACAGTGGATCCGAGTCGCCCGATGATCGGGGACCGCGGTCCGTCTGTCCTTATTCTCCGGCACTGAGCCGGAAAGTTTCGAGGCTGAACTACTTGAGTTCGACCTTTGCGCCGACTTCCTCGAGTTTAGCCTTGATGTCATCGGCTTCCGCCTTCTCGACGTTCTCCTTGACGTTGCTCGGAACTCCGTCAACGAGGTCTTTGGCTTCCTTAAGTCCGAGTCCGGTGATCTCTCTGACGACTTTGATGACCTTGATCTTCTGGTCGCCTATCTCGGAGAGAACTACGGTGAATTCGCTCTGCTCTTCAGCAGCAGGAGCTGCTCCGCCTGCGCCAGGTGCCGCAACTACGGCCGCCGCCGCGGAAACTCCGAATTCCTCTTCGCACGCTTTTACGAGCTCGTTCAGCTCGAGGACGGACATATTCTTTATTGCTTCGATGATTTGATCCTTATCCATTTTTACTCCTTATTTTATTTGATCTTTGATCGATTGGATTTACTGTCTTTAATGCTTCCGTTCAGGCCGCCATGCTACTCGGCAGGCTTTTCTTCCGGAGCCGCTTCGGCCGCAGGGGCTTCCGCCGGTGCTGCTTCTGCAGCAGGGGCTTCCTCAGCAGGTGCCGCTTCTGCCGCAGGCGCCGCTTCAGGCTCGGATGCTTTCTTTTCCGCGATAGCCGCGAGCGTTCTTGCGAATTTCGAGACAGGCGACTTGATGCTTCCGAGGAACTTCGCGAGGAGTTCTTCTCTCGATGGGATCTTGGAGATGGCCTCTATGCCTTCTTTGTCATAGTACTTGCCCTCTACGATGCCCGCCTTGAATGCCATCTTCTGGAAATCTTTGATAGACTTGCTGAGCACTCTCGCAGGAGCCGTAGCGTCATCCTTGCTGATAGCAAGCGCCGTAGGCCCTTCGAGATCGTCCTTCAGAGGCTCGAATTCAGTGCCGTCGATCGCTCTCTTGATGAGAGTGTTTTTGTAGACCGTGTAGTCGACGTTCGCTTCGCGGAGGTTCTTCCTTAGTTCGTCCGCCTGTTCGACCGTGATGCCTATGTAATCTACAATGACCGCAGACTGAGCGCCGTCAAGTTTACCCTTGATCTCGTCGATAACAGCTTGTTTCTGCTGTTTTGATTCTGCTGACATTTAGTTGGTTCTCCTTTCTGCACGAGCTCTGTCCGGAGCCGCGCGAATGTTTTTCCGGTACTCAATAAGAAACCCCGTCTTCAGCGCAGACGGGGTCAACATTTATGTATTGTACCTCGGCGGGAAATTAAGTCTTTTTACAGACACCCGCTGTCTACGGTGATAAGTTTCGTTTTTAATTGTCTGTGCACGCCCGGCCAAAACCCCGACGTGCCGCGATGTTTAACCGAGTGAAGCCGCGTTGATCTTGATCCCCGGGCCCATCGTCGTCGAAACGCTGACGCTCTTCAGGTAAGTACCCTTCGCTGTAGGCGGTTTCGCTTTGATGATCGCGTCCATCAGCGCTCTGAAGTTCTGCTCGAGTTTTTCGGCTCCGAACGACTTCTTGCCGATGATCGTGTGGACGATGTTCTGCCTGTCAAGACGATACTCGACTTTACCGGCTTTGATGTCGGCGAGCGCCTTTGCCAGGTCCATCGTGACCGTTCCCGATTTAGGGTTCGGCATGAGTCCCTTAGGTCCGAGCACACGTCCGAGCTTTCCGACGACGCCCATCATGTCAGGTGTCGCGACTACTGCGTCAAAGTCGAACCAGTTCTCTTTCTGGATCTTGTCGGCGTATTCCTGTCCGCCTACGTAATCCGCGCCGGCCTGCTCCGCTTCCTCGACCTTAGGTCCTTTAGCGAAAACGAGGACTTTCTTCGATTTGCCCGTTCCGTTCGGAAGGACGATCGCGCCTCTGACCTGCTGGTCCGCGTGTCTGCCGTCGACGCCGAGCCTGATGTGGACTTCGACTGTCTCGTCAAATTTCGCGTCTTTAGTCTCCACGAGTTTCTGCATCGCTTCGGAGACTTCGTACTGCCTGCTCTTTTCGATGAGTTCGGCAGACGATTTGTAATTCTTGCCTCTCTTTGGCATTTCTACCTCCCTGCCGGTACAGACGGTCTGCGTTCATGACGCCGGAACCGCATTTTCTTTCGCGGTCCCCTGACCTCCCGGCTGTCCTTTAGTCTTCTGTGATAACGATTCCCATGCTTCTGGCGGTTCCCTTGATCATCTCGGTAGCCGCTTCGAGGCTCGCCGCGTTGAGGTCAGGCATCTTGATCTTTGCGATCTCTTCAGCCTGCGCTCTCGTGAGCGTCGCTACTTTTGTTTTGTTCGGAGTTCCGGACGCCGTCTCCAGTCCCGCCGCCTTCTTAAGAAGAACAGCCGCAGGAGGTGTTTTGCAGACGAATGTGAACGACCTGTCCGTGTAGACCGTGATGACTACAGGGATGATCATGCCTGCCTGATCCTGTGTCTTAGCGTTGAACTGTTTGCAGAAGTCCATGATGTTGACGCTGTGCTGTCCGAGCGCAGGTCCCACAGGTGGCGCAGGGTTCGCCTGTCCGGCCGGAATCTGAAGCTTGATGTAGCCTTCGACTTTCTTAGCCATGTTTTCTCCTTTCCCGACGGCGCCTGCTCATAAGCGCTGCCGTAATCTGCCGGAGCATTCTTTCCGCCGCCGCAAGGCTCAGGCGGAAAACGCTACTGCAGTCTGTCGATCTGGCCGAATTCGACCTCGACCGGCGTATCTCTTCCGACAAACGAAACGATGACGGTCAGAGTCTGCTTTTCTTTGTTGACTTCCTTGACCGTTCCCATAAAGCCCTCGAACGGCCCGCTCACGAGGCGCACCGTATCGCCGACTTTGATGTCGATGTCGAGATAGATCTTTTCGATCCCCATGCGCGTGACTTCCTCGTCGGTGAGAGGGATCGGGTCCGATCCGTGCCCCACGAAGCCCGTTACGCCCTGGGTATTCCTGACGAGATACCACGATTCATTCGTTACTATCATCTTCACGATGATGTAGCCCGGGAACATCTTTTTGGTTTTGACCACGCGCTTGCCGTCCTTCATCTCGATCCTGTCTTCGGTAGGAACGACAATTTCGAGGATCAGATCCTGCATTCCGCGGTTCTCGACCATCTTTTCAATATTCTTTTTTACTTTTGTCTCGTAGCCCGAATATGTGTGGACGACGTACCATCTGGCTTTGCCGTCTCCCCTCAGACCTTCGTCCTCGAGCGGCGAGAGTGTATTGCTCTTTCCCGTTTCTGCCATTTCAGGTATCCTTCCGAAGAAGCTTCTGCGCTAATTGATCGTGGTGCTTCCGAGAAGCCTTCCGAGACTAGCGAGCACTCCCAGATCGACGAGCCAGAATACGAGAGCTGAGATCCCGACTACGAGGAGAACGGCTATCGTGTAGGCGCCGAGTTCAGAGCGCGTAGGCCATACGACCTTGCTCATTTCCTTTCTCACGCCAGCCCAGTACTCCTTGAAGGAAGCTCTCTTTTTCTTCGTGACCTGCTGTGGATTTGCAGCCATAACTACACCCCGTTTCTTTTACCGATTACTTCGTCTCTCTGTGAAGAGTCTCTTTTTTGCAGAATGGGCAGTACTTTTTCAGTTCAAGACGATCAGGATCGTTTTTCTTGTTCTTGATCGTATTGTAGTTTCTCTGCTTGCATTCCGTGCACGCGAGGATGATTTTCGTTCTCATTTCAGTGGTTTCCTTTCCGTTATGGTACTTAAATGTACTCAAAATTCAGAGCCTCCGGCGGCTCTGAACTGTAACAGCTTGATGTGTTGGCGCAAAAGCGCTTATTAACTATACAACAAGCATATGTCAAAGTCAAGCGTTTTCGCCCGAATCTCCGCTTGCGGAATCTCCTGTTCCGTCTGTGCTTCCGTCTGCGGCCCCGTCGGCGGAAGGTATCGGTTCTCCCGCGATCACCGCCTTCATGGCGGCGACTGCGCTTGCGACGCTGTCAGGATCCTGAAGGACTACCGACGCGTATTCATCTCCCGCGGCGTAGCAAGGCATCATGTCGCAAAGGCCTGTGATCGACTGTTTCTCTATCGTCCAGGACGGCATCCCGTTGAGTTGATTTTTGATCAGATCCTTGATTTCTTTGGCTGACATATCCGTCTTGATGTAATCACCGAGAGAATCGAGTATCGACGGATATTTCGCGAGGAGCGTCGAACTCGAAGTGAGCTTGTTCAGGATCGCTTCCAGAACGAGCTGCTGATCCTTGTTCCGCTGGAAGTCGCCGTCCGAGAAGGCCGATCTTTCGCGGCAGAACGCCAGCGCAGCCTCTCCGTCCATCTCATTCAGACCCTCTTCGAAATAGTACATCCCGTCGCTCGTATAGAACGAGTAGTCCGATACGACCTCAATACCGCCGATCGCGTCGATCATGTTCACAAGCGTAGAATAGTTCACTTTAACATAATAATCCATGTCGAGGCCGAAGAGGCTCTCCGCCGTGGCGACGGTATCGTCTATGCCGTAAATTCCCGAGTGCGTGAGTTTGTCGTACTCTCCCGGCACTCCGACTACCTCTATATAATAATCCCTCGGGATCGACGTCAGCAGTATCGTATGCGTCGACGGGTTTACTGTCGCAACGATGTTGACGTCCGAGCGCGAGTCAACGTCTATCGATCCCCATACGTCAATTCCGGAGAAATAGACATTGAATCCCTCTTTATTGACGTTGACAGAACTCGGCTTCGAGGACGACCCGCTTGTCACCTTGATCTTATACAGGATCTTCGTATCGTCGTCGAACGACGCAATATTCTCGCAGAGCGTCTTGTAATCATCCGAAGCTATGAGCAGCACGTTCGTCTCTCCCGTCAGCAGATAGTCCGCGGCCTGCTCCTGATCTCCCGACTGCTCGGTGTAAATTTCTATTTTTTCGCTCAGTTTTGAGACCGCTGCGGTGTAATCCGCTCCGCTGCCGCATACAGTAACGGTCTCGCCCGCGATATCATCCAGGCTCGCGTAGACGTCCTCGTCCCTTACGACGACGTCAAAGGAGTTGACGCTTTTATTCGTGATCTTATCGAGGAAATCGTTAGTGCCGCCCAGATAATATGCTCCTCCAGCGTAAGCGGCGGAGACCGCCATAGAAACCACAAGCGCGATGATCTTCCTGGATCTCTTAAAGCGCTTCGACATGAGAGGGGGCTCGAGTATCACCAGGAGAAGGGTGATAACTGCGATACCGATGAGCATCAGTTTCAGAACGAAAAAGCCCGAGAAGCAGAAGATCGCCCCGAATGCGGCCGACCACGCGGCAAATAAAATGCCCCAGATCCGCGCGAAGATATTCAGTCCTCTGCCTTGCTTCGATCTTGTCTTATTATTTATATTATCAACGGTCTGATTGTTTTTTTTGCTTCTCAAAATATTGACCTCGCAGTGTGAGTATCGGGTATAACAGCGGCGCGTCATCAAAGTGCCAGAAGCACCGAATCATTATATTACTCCAAAAAATGCCCGATGTCCACCCAGAACGGCCTGAAGAATTCTTCAGAAAATCCCGCTGCCTGAGGCTCCGTGCTGCCCGGGACGGGCTTTACGCGACTTACATGGTCTGCGAATGAGCCTTGAATCCTTCCCCTATGACCTCGCTCGATTCCATAATGATCATGAACGCGTCCGGGTCGGTGTCGCGCACGATCGCGCGTATCTCATACATCTGCTTGCTGCTGCACGCGCACATGACAACGTTTTTATCCATCTCGGAGTAGCTGCCCTGCGCCTTCAGGAACGTCGATCCGCGCCCGACTATCTTATCTATCGCCGCGGCGATCTCGGAAGGCTTGTCCGTGACGATCAAAGTCATCTTTCCGGCGTAGAGGCCGTACATCATCTTATCGACTACGGCGGCGATGATCCCGGTGATGATGATCCCGTAGATCAGGCCGTTGATGTTCTGCGAGACAAATATCGTGCCCAGCACCACCATGATCGTATCCAGCATCAGAGTGAGCTGCCCGAGCGTCAGATACGGTCTCTTCGCCTTTATGGCCAGCATGACGAAGTCCATGCCTCCCGTCGAGGATCCCCTCATATATATAAGGCCGTATCCTATACCCGAGAGCACGCCCGTGCACAGCGCCGCGAGCATCCTGTCGTCCGTGTATAGCGGGAAATGAGGTGCGGCAAAGTCCATGATCAGAGAAGTTATGACCAGAGATTTAATAGAAGAGTAAAGATAATCTTTTCCTATCAACTTATACGTCGCGATGATGACAGGAATGTTGAGGAGCATCGAAACGGTACCGATCGGAGCCCCCGTGATTTTATTGATGATCAAAGCGATCCCGGTGAAGCCGGTGAGCGGGAAATTAGCCGCCGCCGCGAAATTATACGTGCCGGCCGCGATGAATACCCCGCCGATGATATCGATCACAATATCGGCGGCTATCGTTTTCGCGGTTTTCTTTCTGCCCATCTGCGGTGTCCCTCCTTCTTTTGTTTTTTCAGTGAAAAAGACCGGACCCTTTTGAAGGTCCGGCCGTTTAGTTAATGACTTTTTTCTCGAGGCTACTCGATGATCTCGGTAACAAC
>DKRJ01000025.1 GCA_002472145.1 Clostridiales bacterium UBA7285
CGACTTTTGGCGACCTAATCATGTTATATGAAGATAATAGAAAGACCGACATATTTAAACAGGCTGATCGACGTAAAGAACACCCCGGACATAAAAGTGATAACGGGGATCCGCCGCAGCGGCAAATCCAGGCTGATGGAGCAATACGGCGATGTTTTGGCGCGCGAGGAAAACGCTAATGTGGTCCATATAAACCTGAGGCTTAACGAGAACAAAGACCTCCGGGACGGCGACGCGCTGTACCGCGCGATCAGGGAAAAGTGGCAAAAAAATACGACGAACTATCTTTTGATCGACGAAGTGCAGATGTGCGAGGGGTTCGAAGACGTCATTAACAGCGTCCACGACGAGGAACTTTATGACATCTACATCACGGGCTCCAACGCGTTCCTCCTCTCCAGCGATCTGGCGGCTTTGTTCGGTGGGAGGGTCTTTGAGATCAGCGTTTATCCGTTCTCTTTCGCCGAATACATGTCGTACTATCCGTCGGACGATATCGACAGTTCTTTCGACCGCTATTTCCGCCAGGGCGGCATGTCCGGCTCCTACGTCTACCGCAGGGAAAAGGACGCTAATTCATACGTCAAAGAAGTCCTCCGCGCCACCGTGCTGCGGAATATCGAGCAGAAATACAACGTCGGGAATGAAAATCTCCTCCTGATGATCGCGAATTACCTTATGGATAACATCGGGTCGGAGACGTCTGTCAGGAACATCGCGGCTAAGGTATCGTCTGATTCCTACCGGGCAAACGATAAAACGGTCGGAAAATATCTGACATACCTCACGCGCTCTTTCCTCTTCTACCCGATGCAGAGATACGACATCAGGGGGAAGGCATATCTTGAGACGAATCAAAAATATTATCTGGCGGATCTGTCGTTCCGCTACGCAGAGATAGGAACGCGTTTCAGCGACAGAGGACATCTCTTCGAGAACCTTGTCGCGCTGGAACTGCTGCGGAGGGATTATGAAGTCTACGTGGGAAAACTCTACGAAAAGAAAATCGACTTCGTAGCGATAAAGGACGGCATGCCCGTTTACATTCAGGTTTCCGACGACATCACCGATAAGAAGACTCTGGAGCGCGAGACCGCTCCGCTGCTCTCCGTCCGCGACACCTACCCTAAGATGCTCATCGCCCGCACCAGACAGAATGATATGGATCTGCAGGGCATACGAGTCGCGGATATCGCCCGCTGGCTCGCGGGAAAGCAGCCGGAGTGAAGAAGTCTGCAGGCGAAACAGCAAAGGCTGCAGCCGGAACAGCGCAGACTGCAGCCGTAATAGCGCAGAACGCAGCCGACGTTTCCGGCTACAGCCAGACGCCGTGATCTTTTCCTGATCCGAGTTCAAAATGGTATTTGACGATGCCCAGGTCGACGGCTGTGTAGAAGCCGAGGCCGGCTTTTGCAGAGACGCGCTCGCCGCTGCGCGTGAAGCGGAACTTCTGCTGATTCACCGC
The DNA here is from genome assembly GCA_002472145.1 of Clostridiales bacterium UBA7285. Lineage (GTDB taxonomy): Bacteria > Bacillota > Clostridia > Peptostreptococcales > Anaerovoracaceae > Eubacterium_B. The sequence goes on from DKRJ01000025.1 coordinate 1,466, forward strand.
GGTAGGAGCGAGGAGCGCAGCCTCTACGCCTTTGCGATACCATTCCGGGTCGCCTTCCTTCCAATCGCTGACTTCGCCGATCTGTCTGCTCTTATGCGGAGTGCCTTGGGTTTCGCCGTAGCCCAGCGCGATCACCACGTACCGTTTCTCACCCGGAGCAAGTTCCGTACGGGCCTTGCCTTTCTTATACGTCAAAGCGACCCAGCACGAATTTATGCCAAGCGACTGGGCTTCGAGCACGAGCTGCTCGCCGTAGTAGCCGATCTCTTCGTCTTTCCCTTTAGGGCCGGCCATGACAAAATAATTCCTGCACCCTTTAAAAGAGCCATAGTTCGGCTTTTCGGCCTGGAACGCTTCCGGCTCATCCGTTGCGAGCTGGATATGTAGCCCGCTCTTCCGATTGATGTCGGCGGCCGCTTCCCGCAGCCGGCCGACTGCCGATTCTTCCAGCGGACGATCCGTAAACCTGCGGACCGAGTGTCTCTGTTTCATGAGTTCTAATGCGTCCATATTTTTTTCTCCTTTTCAGATCTCATAGACTGACTGCTTTTCTTCTGTATCGTGAGTCATCAGGATATCCACGCAGCGCGGGTCCGACGCGATCTTGCGCAGCAATATCAGGGAATCCTTTGCCGTCCGGCGGTCCCACTCCACTCCGGGCAGATCGAGTTTTTCGTATGAATCTCTGCCGTAGCCCGCGTCGCCGGCTATCAAAACATATCTGTCAGGCGTGCCGACCCGGTATGCCGTCATGCTCGCGGAATGGCCGGGCAGCGCCACGGAAACGATCGAATGATCGAATAGGTCCAGCTGATCCTCGAACGTCTTAATCGCGACGCCGCTCCAGAGGCGTTTCAGATATCTCGGATTTGATCCGCATGCAGCGTCCCATTCCTTCCTCGAGCAGTATATTTCAGGCACGTCCCTTACCATCCGGAGACCACCGGCGTGATCGATATCAAGGTGGGTCATCAGCACGGCATCGACGTCCCCGACGGAATAGCCGAGACCGGCCAGCTGGTCTTTGATCCCTTCGCCCGGCGGCAGCACGCCCGGTGATGCGAAGTAATTGGCAAGACCCTCATATCCGCGCGCGTCCTTCCGGATCGCTTCGTCCCATCCCGTATCGATCAGAACGAGTCCCTGAGGGTGTTCGATCAGATACGCCCGCACTGGAACTGAGATCTTATGTTTTCTGCCCCGGAACAGGCCGGTAAAAGCGAGCGGGTTCCGCGAACGGCTCGAAAACGGAAGGGCTTCGTCGACCGTCGTGCTTCCGCAGGCCAGAACGTATACTTTAATCATTTTTACCGCTCCTGTCCGGCAGAGACGCCATGATGGAACGGGCATGCTCGAGCATATCGATCAGCCCTCCGAACGCTTCACCGTCCGCGTCGAAGTAATAGTAATTCTTCGTTCCTTCCTTCCGCATCCTTACGATGCCGGCATCCTTCAGTATCTGAAGATGATGCGACACGGCAGGCGGGAAAGATTAGTCAGAGCGGCTATGTCGTTTACGCGCATCCCCGTGCAGTCGCCGCCTTTCATCATGACCAGGATCAGATGCTGGCGGACTTCATCGCCGATCGCAGTCAGGATCTTCCTCGAACGTTTGATTTCTTCGCGCAGTGCATCTATTTCGCCTACGTCAGCCATCGAATCGCCCCTTTCGTTTAATCGTATAAACGAATTATGCCACACTTATGTAAAAAAGATTCATTCGTAAAGAAAACGTATTCGAAAATCATACGTGGGGGATCCGAACGGGGATTCGCGCAAAGGCATTGAAAATATGCCGTCTGAAATACGAGACATCCCGAAAGAAAGGGACGGCATAAAAATATGCCCTGCTCTATTTATGAGCCGGGCATATCTTTTGTCCTGATAACTTTTCACGTTAAGCGCCGCATCGTCACATCGCCAGTTCAGGCCTTTTGCCCGTGTAGAACTGATAGTAGCGGCCCTTCAGCGCGAGCAGCTGCTCGTGGTTTCCGTGCTCGACGATCCTTCCCTGTTCGAGAACGATGATCACGTCGCTGTTTCGTATTGTAGAAAGGCGATGGGCGATGACAAAGGTCGTCCTGCCCTTCATCAACTGATCCATGCCGTCCTGAACGATCTTCTCCGTTCTGGTATCGATCGAGGACGTCGCCTCGTCGAGGATCAGAACAGGCGGGTCGGCGATGGCCGCCCTGGCGATGGCCAGCAGCTGCCTCTGCCCCTGCGACAGGTTTCCGCCGTTTCCTTTGATGACCGTGTTGTAGCCCTCCGGCAGGCGCCTGATGAATCCGTCGGCGTTCGCCAGTTTCGCGGCGTCGCGCACCTCTTCGTCTGTCGCGTCCAGTTTGCCGAACCTGATATTGTCCGCGACTGTCCCAGTGAACAGGTTTGTCTCCTGAAGGACTATGCCCAGCGACCTGCGCAGGTCGGCTTTTTTGATGTTTCTTATGTCTATGCCGTCGTATGTGATAGTGCCGCTCTTTATGTCGTAGAAGCGGTTTATCAGATTGGTGATCGTAGTCTTGCCGGCGCCGGTTGAGCCGACGAGCGCGACCTTCTGCCCTGGTTCCGCGTGCAGGCTGACGTCGTGCAGGACGGTCTTTTCAGGCACGTATCCGAAGTCGACGTGCGAGAACGTGACGTCGCCGCGGAGCGGGACGAGATTTCCCGAACTCTCTGCGCCGGCGGCAGCGGCTCCGGCAGTCTGCGAAGTTCCCGCCGAACCGTCTGTTTTCCACGCCCAACTTTCGTCTCCGGTCTGTACGAGCGTGACCGTCCCCTCGTCAGATTCCGGCTTCTCGTCGATGACCTTGAAGATCCGGTCCGCCCCGGCGAGAGCCATGATGATGGAATTCATCTGCATCGAAACCTGGTTTATCGGCATGCTGAAGTTTTTGTTGAAAGTGAGGAACGACGCGAGCGCGCCGACTGTGAATCCCGCGTATTTGTTTATGGCGATGACGCCGCCGAAGATCGCGCAGATGACGTAGCTGGCGTTTCCGAGCTGTGCGTTGATCGGCCCCAGGATGTTTGAGAACGCGTTCGCCTTATATGCGCTCCGGTACAGTTCCTCGTTCATCCTGTCGAACTTCTCGATCGTTTCCTCCTCGTGATTGAAGACCTTTACGACCTTCTCCCCCGCCATCGTCTCCTCGATGAAGCCGTTCAGCGCGCCGAGGTTCTTCTGCTGTGCGATGAAGCCTTTGCCTGAAACCTTTGTCGCCTTTGCCGAGCAAAACAGCATCACCGCGACCATTCCGACGGAGACGAGCGTCAGAGGCACCGAAAGGACCAGCATCGAGACGAACACCGACACTATGGTTATGGTGCTGTTCAGCATCTGAGGCAGCGACTGGCTTATCATCTGTCTGAGAGTGTCTATGTCGTTCGTGTAGACCGACATGATGTCGCCGCGTGTGCGCGTGTCAAAGAAACTGACCGGCAGCGTTTCCATGTGCTCGAACAACTCTATCCTGAGCTTTTTAAGTGTGCCCTGGGTTATGAACGTCATCAGCACCGACTGCGCCAGCGACGCGCCGATTCCGAGCCCGTAGAAGATCGCGACTCTGCTCATGGCGTGCAGCAGCGGCGAGTAATCGACCGCGGCGCCCGCGTCCGCGGTTTCTTTAAGCGGGGTGATGTAACTGTCTATGAGAGTGCGCGTGAAAAGAGTACCTTGGACACTCGCGAAGACAGACACGAAGATGCACGCGATGACGATGATCATCTGCGGACCGTAGAATTTGAACACGTATTTGATCACGCGGCGGAAGATCGCTCCCGCGTTGTTGACCTTCTGGCGCGGCATCCCGCGCATCGCGCCGGGGCCGCCCTTTACTTCTCTTACTCTTTCTTCTGCCATGTCACCGCCTCCTATTCCTTTGCGTCGAAGTCGGCGTCGTCGCTTCCGGAACCGGTCTGCGACTCGTAGATCTCTCTGAATATCACGTTGTCCCTGAGCAGGTTCTCCGGCGTGTCAAAGCCGTTCACCCTGCCCTCTTCCATGATTATCACTTTGTCGCAGTCGAGCACGGAAGATATGCGCTGCGCGATGATGAATTTAGTCGTGTCCGGGATCTCCTCGCGGAACGCCTTTCTGATCTTCGCGTCCGTCGCGGTGTCAACAGCGCTCGTCGAATCGTCGAGTATCAGTATCTTCGGCTTGGCCACGAGTGCGCGCGCTATGCAGAGCCTCTGCTTCTGCCCGCCCGATACGTTCGTTCCGCCCTGCGAGATCATCGTGTCATACCCATCCGGCATGCGCTCTATGAATTCGTCGGCACAGGCGAGGCGGCAGGCGCGTCTGCACTCTTCATCGGTGGCGTTTTTGTCACCCCAGCGCAGGTTTTCGTAAATGGTCCCGCTGAACAAAACGTTCTTCTGCAGCACCACGGCTACGGCCTTCCTCAGTGTCGCTATGTCGTATTTCCTCACGTCTACGCCTCCGACGAGGACGCTGCCGTCCGTCACGTCGTAGAGCCTGCTTATCAGGTTTACGAGTGATGATTTCGCCGAACCTGTGGCGCCGATCACTCCCACCGATTCGCCGGACTTCACCGAAAGGTTGATGTCCTTCAGGACCGGCTCTTTGGCGTCTTTGTTGTAGGCAAAGTCGACGTGTCTGAACTCGACGCTGCCGTCCCTGACCTCCGTGACCGGATCATCCGGGTTCGTGAGGTCGGCTTTCTCGTCGATGACCTCGGCGATGCGGCGGGCGCTGGCCTGAGAAATCGTGATCATAATGAAGACCATGGAGAGCATCATCAGGCTCATGAGAATATTCATGCAGTATGTGAGCAGGCCCATCAGAGCGCCCGTGGTCAGTTCGCTCGAGACTACCATGTGCGCGCCGATCCAACTGATGATCAGGATCACCGTATAGACCGTTCCCATCATTACAGGCATGTTTGCGGCGAGTTTCAGTTCGGCTTTGACGAACATCAGATAGATGTTGTTTACCGCTTTCCTGAATCTGCCGATCTCCGCGTCCTCGCGGACGTATGCTTTCACGGCTCTGATCGCGGTTATGTTCTCCTCGACGTTCTCGTTCAGCAGGTCGTACCTCTCGAAGACCTTGGTGAAGTACTTCGCCGCGCTGTTCATGATGAGGAAGAGCACGATCCCGAGAGCCACGACGGCTATGAGATATATCCTCGCTATCCGCGGGGAGAGAATGAAACTCATGATCATGGCTACTATCATCGACATCGGGGCTCTGACAGCCATCCTGAGTATCATCTGATAGGCGTTCTGGATGTTCGTGACGTCCGTCGTCAGTCTCGTGACGAGGCTTGAGGCGGAGAATTTGTCGATGTTTGAAAACGAGAACGTCTGGATGTTATCGTTCATCGCTTTCCGGAGGTTCTTTGCGAAGCCCGCCGACGCTTTAGCGCCAAAAAATCCGCCGAGCATCCCGAAAGCCAGTCCGCAGAGCGCTATCACGATCATCAGCAGGCCGGTGTTGATGATGTACGTCAGGTCTCCGGCGTAGATGCCGTTATCGACGATCCTGCCCATCATGACCGGGATGATCATCTCGCAGACGACCTCTCCGACCATGCAGACGGGCGTAAGCGCCGACGGCAGTTTATATTCCTTTATCTGTGCTGCTAAGGTGCTATACATGCATGCCTCCTTTCAGCAGGTTCGCGTATATTTTTTCGAGCAGTACGTCGAGTTCCTTCTTCTCCTCGTCAGAAAAGCCGTCGACGAGCCTCGCGTCGTTTTCGCGCCTTTCCCTGCGCTGATTTTCGACGATCTCACGTCCCCGGGCTCCGAGTGAAATGACTCTGCGCCTCCTGTTATCCGGGTCCTTTCCCCGGACGACGATGTCCTTTTCCTCCATGCGCGTGAGCAGGCCTACCATCGTCGGATGTGTGACGTTCAGCGCGTCGCAGAGTTCCTTCTGGTCAATCTTCCGGCCTTCGTTCTTATCTAAATATTTCAGGATCATCATCTGGGAATACGTCAGATCGTTCTGTTCCAGTGCCTCGCGCATATGGTGGACGAATTCCATGTGTATGAGGCGGAAGCGGAATCCGAGAGGAGCCAGCCTGAAGCGCTCCATGGGATCCTTCGGGGCTTCCCCGGGAATTTCCTTTTGCTTTTCGCTCATGATGTTATCTCCTTTTGCGCGCGGTACGCCTTTCCGCGCGCGCTGCTTCTTTCACGCGCAATACTCCTTTCCGCGTGCGCTGCTTCTTTTACGCGCGGTGCGCATTTCCGCGTGCGCTGCTTCTTTCACGCTCGTAATACGTAGCGTGCTACATTTCCAACAAAGAATTATATGTAGTATGCTACATTTTGTCAATGACTTTTCCGCGATATGTCAAGGTGAAATCAAGCGCGCCCAAAATCGCTGTAAATTCGCCACCGTGCAGGCTGCGGCCGGCGGAGCAGGTGGTAAAATTCCGGTGACAGGAATATTCACTGTTATGCAGGATCGAACAGCGGTCCGGGAGGATTGGCTAACGGTTTCCGCTTTGATAGAATTACTGACTGTGCCCGGAAAACCGGTGCAAATATAAAGAAAGAAAGGATGAAGATCCACACTATAAAAAAAAGAATCGCAGCAATGCTTCTCATGCTTACTCTCGTCGTCTCGGCGTGCTTTGTTATGACGTCGTGCGGAAGCAGCAGCAATGATGAACAGAAAAAGAACGACATCGAAACATATATGAAGGAGAACGACGAGGTCAGAAAGAGTTTCGAGGAAGCGACCCTCAGCCAGGACGAGCACTTCCAGGTCGGCTACGACGGAGACGCCGTAGTTGTAACGTACGCTTATGACGAGGAGATCGCCGACGCTGACGTAGACACATACAAGACGGTGCTCGAGTCCGGACTGGAGTCTCAGAAGGATCAGGTCGTCGGAGCGGCAAACGATCTGAAGGAAACCGCAGGCGTCGACAAGGTCATCATCCGCTACATCTTCACGGATAAGAACGGAAAGGAACTCACTACCGTCGAGTTCGAATCCGACAATTAAAGTCCGGGCAGACGCTGCGCATCAAGCCTGATAAATATCGGAATAAATATCGAACGAAAAACGACCGGCATACGGGGAGCGTATCGTCTCCCGTTCCGGTCGTTTATTAATGCGCGTTTTTATACTATAATTGCTATTATCCGAAGCGGACATCCCGGCTCCGATCGGATGCTCCGGTCAGAGCGGTTCGGATATGCCCGGGAATGCCCGGAAATATGCGGCTCAGTTCTTTCCCGCCGCAGCGGCTTTGTCGAGCCTGGTGTTTCGCGCGTACAAAATCATGTCTATCGTGACCATGGTTATGTCCGCGATGTAGAACCATACGGACAGCGCAAGTTCGCCCGTGCGGGAGTACGTGATGAATTTGCCGGTAAGGCCGATGAGATAGCCGATGACGACTATGATCTCGAAGAGGACGCTCTTTCCCTTAGCCGTCCTCGACTTCAGAGACTTATAGATGTTGAATGGCCATGACGCTCCGAAAGCTATGAGCATGCCCACTTCGCAGAGTTGAACGATATCCATTGCATGTCCTTTCCGCGGGATTTTCTGCCCGCGCGATATCGATTATACTACCGCGCGGGAGAATTAGCGAGCAAAAAGAGAAGAGCGAAGGGACGAAATAAACAGGAGAGCAGCGATGCAGATAGAGTACAGAAATACAGTCACATCAGAGGATATGCAGCTTGCCGTCCGCGGGACGTCCGCGGCGCTCGACGCGCTATGGTCCGACGGCTGGGTCAGAGATTCCATCATCAAAGCAGACTTAGAGCAGGCGAGGACGCTGCAGGCAGTAGCAGACGCGCTCGCCGGGGAATGCGACACGCTTCTCGTCGTCGCCGGCGGAGACGCGGCTCTGTCGGTAAAGGCCTGCCTCGGCGCGGTCCCGGCTGAGGAAGGTCGCCCGGAGGTCATCGTATTCGGCGACACGCTCTCACCTGGAGACTATTCCGATCTGTTCTCGAGGCTCGAGGGCAGGAAGCCTGCTCTCTTTGCGGCAGACGGCGGCTCGGACGATCTCGCGCTGCGCGCGTCCTACGCTATACTGAAGGATCTCGTGTTCAGGCAGGCGAGACGCGACGGCTATTCGCCTCACATATACGCGGCAGTCTCCTCGCGTTCTTCGTCGATCGCCGAAGACGCTCTCGAAAACGAATACGAGACAGCCGAACTCGGCAGTGGCTATAAGCCCCTGTTTTCCGGAAACACGGCGGCCGCTGTCTTCCCGATAGCGGTGAAAAGCGGCTCGGCGCCGGCCTACGTCGAGGGATTTGCCGAAACTGTGTCGTCTCCTGAATGGGATTCCTCATACCCCTGCATAGCCTCGTCCGTCATCTCGTGCCTTTCGGAGGCAAAATCGCCTGTGCGCGTCATGGCGTGGCAGCGGGAATACGCGGGATGGCTTGCGCTGTCGCGGCGTTTCGGCCTCAGGCCTTTCTTCCTGCCGAAGGATCTCGTGCTCAGAGACTCTGAAAACATGCGTGATGGCTTCGATCTTCTCATCCTCGCCGACGAGACGTACGACGACGTCATGACGCCACCGTTCGAAGGGTGCGACCCAGACGGCTCGCTCAGGCTCCTGACTCTTTCGACGGCGACGGATGATTTCTTCGGGACCGGGTCCCCGGACGGTGCGGCGCTCAGGTTCAGAAGCGCAGACTCGCGCTCAGCGGGCCAACTTGCCGCTTACATGCAAATTACATTCGGGATATGCGAAAAATGTTTACTTTGACCTTTTGTGTGATATAATGACTTTAGCACGAGTTAATTTTTTAACAAATCCGCTCGCGCCGGCCGCGGTCGATGCTTTGGCGACGCGACGGTTTATATTTCAAATCTACAGGAGGTAGTATGATGAAAAAGATCGGTGTATTGGGAACAGGCACGATGGGTGCCGGTATCGTCCAGGTCCTCGCTCAGAACGGTTTTGAAGTCGTGATGAGAGCAAGACATCAGGCCTCGGTCGATAAGGGAATGGCTGTGATCGAGAAAAACCTTACTCGTTCCGTCGAAAAGGGCCGCATCACTGAGGATGACAAGAAAGCCGCTCTCGCACGCATCAGCGGCTCCACGGAATTAGATATTATCAAGGACGTCGACCTCGTGATCGAAGCGGCGTCCGAGAACATGGAATCGAAGAAGGCTCTCTTTAAGGAAGTGGACGCTCTCGTAGGGCCTGACACGATCCTCGCTTCCAACACCTCTTCACTGTCCATCACGGAGATCGCGTCCGTTACGAGCAGGCCTGACAAGGTCATCGGCATGCACTTCTTCAACCCTGTTCCTGCGATGAAGCTCATCGAGGTCATCAACGGAATGGCTACATCTGAAGAGACGACCAGAACGATAATCGAACTCTCCGAAAAGATCGGCAAGACGCCTGTCCAGATCAAGGAAGCTCCGGGATTCGTAGTCAACAGGATCCTCATCCCTATGATCAACGAGGCTGCAGGCATCCTCGCAGACGGAGTCGCTTCCGCCGAGGATATCGACACGGCTATGAAGCTCGGCGCCAACCACCCGATGGGGCCTCTCGCGCTCGGCGATCTGATCGGTCTGGACGTCGTAGAGGCGATCATGGACGTGCTCTATAACGAGTACGGCGATCCGAAGTACAGATGCAGCATCCTGATCCGCAAGATGGTACGCGCGGGCAAACTCGGCCGCAAGACCGGCGAGGGCTTCTTCGTCTACAACAAATAACTGACGCGGCGGCAGCCGCCGCTGTGCACCCGTTTTCCGGATGCGCAGCAGGCTCATACGTCAAAATCAAAGGGAGTATCCCAAAGATGGTGTAAACCTCCATACTAACGTAAGATAGACTTACAAGTATGGAGGTTTTTTATGGCTAGACGAAAATCCGATTCACCGCAGAAGGATCTCGTTCACGTCCTCTGTAGGCTTTCCTGATGCCATTAGCTTATTTCTGAAATGTATCATTGCCTGGATCAGTAAACGCTTCTCAGCGGCGCTGAGAGTAAGTATACGCAGATTCTTCTTCCGTTTAAACATACGATCACCTCCGCGTACAGCATATATGGATGCCTGGGAGGAATCAAATGTGTCAAGTCAAACGAATCCCATATTCATCAAGCTTTTGGGATACAGCCTCGTCTTCAAACGGATTATAGCTGGAATTTGCATAATCCAGCTTCTTTAATTCTGCTGCTATGCTCCAAATCAGATTATTGTCATAAGGAGCATTTCTGTTCCCAAGTCTATAGTACAGTAAACCGATGATGAGATTACTTTGTACCTCTTTCCCGGCAAGGATAGCATCCCATAGTATTTTTGCAGCCTTGTCATATTCAGCCTTTGTATACTGATCGTCCAACAAAATGGAGATTAATGCAGCTTGCATATCATCCCATTTGTTTTTTGAAAAGAGACTTTCTTCTACATCATCTGACGAAGAGGATTTTATTTCTGATATGAGAGCGTTGATTCTGGTAAAAATATGCTCTTCTTTTTTTAGGTACTCTACAGGAACCTCTTTCGTCAGCCAGACCTCATTAACAGATCTATAGAAAACGAATCCGGCTTCTGTCATACGGTCAGCCAGAACGCGGTATACTATCGGTTTTCCATGACGCATTCCTACTTTGATGGCAGTTTCAATATCTCCGGAAAGATGGACATATAATCTCGATTTTGGGATCAGTCCTTGGACGTCAATAGATGAAACGTATTTCTCTCCGGTATGCTGAGCTCATTATTCCGCGTTCGGGAACGATACCCACACGACTTGTAGAAATATTCTCCAGATCGATCAACTTAAAAACCAAATCATCCGGTTCGAAAATTTGGTATGTTGCATAATCAGCTGGAGAGAGCCCTAGGGGAAGTCAGTATCGAAAACGACCCAGACTATGTGCCTGAAAAAGACCCAAAGATATTAGAAGCGGTGGAAGCATGGAAGAACAAATAATGCCTTGATAAAGAGCGGATGAAATACTTTAAGAACTTCATCCGCTCCAGCTTTACTGTGCCTTATTCGATTGTCGCCTTGCGTGGCTGTCCCTTTTGCGTCCGTCCTGTTATTTTTCCTATGATCATCTGTTTCCCCGAAGGCTATCTCCTCAGGTAGATGCCTCGGATGTTTTCCGTTATGTCCTTCAGGCGTCTGAGGCTGTCCATATCGAGCTGATCTGCGCACAGCGCTATTTCCTTTATCAGTCCGCCCCGCTCGGTCTCGACGTATCCGCGTCTTCCGTCGCTGAAGATACTGGTCTGCTCCCATTGCGCATCCGCCCCGGATGCGGAACTTTCACGCGTTCCGGGAGAACCGTGGTCCGCGTTTTGGGTGTACTCCTCATGATCCGCGGTCTTACCGAAAGTATCCGCTGTTTCCGGATCTATCAGATAATCGACGCTCACTCCGAAATACTGTGCGATGTGAAAAAGCGTATTGGCTGACATTCCTTTGCGGCCATTGATGATATTCTTAACGGTAGTATCCGAAAGGTCGAGCTCCTCAGCGAGTTCCATGGCAGTAACGCCCGTGGCTGCAGTGAGAAGGCTTTTGATCTTTGCTCCTGTTTTTCTCCTGTCGTAATCACGAAACGTCGCAGTCATACAAACCTCCGTATGAATATTTTAGAGGCCATGTGCACCGACTGAAAGGAACCATCGGTTCCTTTATAGGCAACCGCCGGCTCCTTTATTAAATTGTCAAAACATTCTATAATTTATCGAAAACTTATTTCCACGCACGTAATATTAACAAAACCGAAATGAACAACAGAATCTACGATCCGCCGGAATCGCGCAATCTCAGGATCCTCAGGTGCATGTCATCACTTACTCAGGAAGAGATGGCCTCGATGTTAGGCATCAGCAGATCCACGTACAGCGCAATAGAAAACGGGACGCAGGCGATGAGTTACTCAGTCGCCTGCGCCGCTGCAAAAATTTTCTCTGTTCACGCGGAAGATCTGTCAGATCCTGACCTTATCAGAGTAATAGGATCGATGCCGAAGCTCCGGTGACTCCGGTATATCTCAGAATATCTTAGCCTCTTCCTTACCCTCAAGCATACGGAGAGCGCCGCCGGCGAGGGCTTCCATTTCCTTTTCCCCCGGCATGACTACGATCTTGCCGAGATGCCCCGCGTATTTCTTGATCCAGTCGGTGAGCATCTGCGAATGTGCTATTCCGCCCGTGATGATTATGGCGTCGACCTTGCCTTCGAGGGCAACCGACATAGTCGCGATCGCCTTTGCGGCCTGATACGCCATAGCCTCGAATATCAGTTCAGCGTACTTATCGCCGTTCTTTACGCGTTCACCGACCTCGATGCAGTCCTTGGTGCCCAGGTACGAGTAAAGTCCGCCCTTTCCGCTGATGATCTTATCGATATCCGCTTCGGTGTGCTTACCGTCAAAGCAGAGCTGCTTGAACAGGATCAGCGGCACTCCGCCCGGGCGTTCAGGCGACATGGCTCCTTCGTCGTAGCTTGATGTGTCGATGATGTCCCCGCCCTTCTGGGCGCAGACTGTGATCCCTCCGCCCATGTGCGCGACTATCAGGTTGAGATCCTCGTATTTCGCCCCGATCTCCTCGGCGTAGGCCATTCCCATGGCGCGCTCGTTCAGGACGTGGACGGCTCCGTATTTTTCAAGTCCGTTGATCCCCGTGATCTTTGCGATATCGCTGATCTTGCAGCTGAGAGGTGCATCGTATATAAACGATGGGATCCCCAGCGGCTCAGCTATCTTATACGCCAGCGCGGCTCCGAGGCTCGACGCGTGAGGAGGCAGGTCGTCTCCCTCCATGCGCTTCACCAGTTTATCCGTGACGCGGTAGCCGCCGAGATTCAGTTCTTTCAGCATTCCGCCGCGGCCGACTACGGCTGAGAGACGCTTCGGATCGTAATTCTGCGATTTAAGGTAGTCCAGGATCATCTCGCAGCGATAGTCCTGCTGCGACATGATCGTCGGGAACGAAAGTATCTTCGCCTCGTCGTGGACGATGTTCGTCTTCATGAGCGTCTCTTCGTTATGGTTCGTAAAGACCGCGATCTTAGTCGAAGTCGACCCCGGGTTCACTACAAGGATATCTTTGATTTCCATTTCGATCCCTTTCTCACTGCCGCACGAAAAAAACCTCTGCCAGGCTGCGCGGCCTACAGTTTAGCTTTAAGTTCCTCTGTTATGAAATGATCTATATTGCCGTTCATGACGGACTCGACGTTCCCGACCTCCGCGCCAGTCCTGTGGTCTTTCACCAAAGTATAAGGCTGGAAGACGTAGGAGCGTATCTGCGAGCCCCACGCGATCTGTGAGAAGTCGCCCTTCAGTTCGTCGAGCGATTCTTTCTGTTCACGCTCGGCCAGTTCAGTCAGCCTCGACGCGAGGATCCTCATCGCCACTTCCCGGTTTTGGTGCTGGCTGCGCTCGTTCTGGCACGTTACGACGATGTTCGTCGGAAGGTGGGTGATCCTGACGGCGGAATCCGTCGTGTTTACGTGCTGCCCGCCCGCGCCGGACGAATGATACGTGTCTATTTTAAGGTCGTTCGGGTTGATCTCGATCTTTATGTTTTTATCGAGCTCCGGCATGACTTCGACTGACGCAAAAGACGTCTGCCTCTTCCCGGCGGCGTTGAACGGTGAGATCCTGACGAGCCTGTGGACTCCCGTCTCGCGCCTCAGGTATCCGTAGGCGTTCTCGCCCTCGATAATTATCGTGCCGCTCTTGATGCCCGCTTCCGTGTCATCCTGCATGTCGGTTATCTTGACGCTGTAGCCGCGCTTTTCTCCCCATCGGATGTACATGCGCAGCAGCATCTCCGCCCAGTCCATGGCGTCGACACCGCCAGCCCCGGCGTGTACCGTCAGGATCGCGCTGTTGTGGTCATATTTGCCGTCGAGCAGCGTTCTCAGCCTGAATTCCTCGGCCCGCTCACTGACGTTGTCAAACATCTCGATCACGGTGTCTGCTTCCTTTTCGTCCTCGAGCTCATCCGCTATCTCGAGCAGATCGCGCACGTCGGCAAAGCCCTTTACCAGCCCGTCGTACTCGCTTACGGTATTTTCTATATCTTTTTTCTTTTTCAGTATCTCCTGAGCTTTGTCGGTGTCATCCCAGAAGTCTGGCGCCATCGACTTTTCGTTCAGTTCTTCGGCTTGTTTCCTCAGACCGGCGAGGTCAAAGGGACTCACCTGCCTCTTTGAGTTTTGCTTCCGCTTTTGGCAGATCCTGTCTGACCTGATCGAGTTTCAGCATCTCTTCACTTCCCTTCGTGTATGCTTTGATAGAATCGATATTATCGCGCCGGGATCACGCCCGGTCCGCTGCCGGCTATTTATCATCCGTGAACGGATCGTCGACGAGTCCCAGGTCCTTCTTCATGCAGCAGTTCTTGTATTTCTTTCCGCTTCCGCAAGGGCAAGGGTCGTTTCTTCCGACCTTAGGGCCGGCGCGCCTGACTGTCGTCTGTTTCCTCGCCGGTGTCTCCTTTGCCGCCTCGCGAGGCATGGAGCCCGGCTGCCCGCCGCGGCTCTGCGCCTGCTTAGCCGACTCGGTATCCTCATAGTCGGATTTGATCGCCCTGCCTCCGGTCACTACGGCCCTGCGCTCCGTTCCCGTGTTGATCGTCACGCCGTAGCAGTATTTGACGGTGTCTTCGCGGATCGCGTCCTCAAGCTGCTCGAACATGGCAAAGCCTTCCTGAGCGTATGCCGCCGCCGGGTCCTGCTGTCCTATGGCTCTCAGGCCGATGCCGGATTTTAACTGATCCATGGCGTCGATGTGATCCATCCAGAGATTGTCGACTACGCGGAGCAGTATCATCCGCTCGATCTCGCGCATACGCTCTGAACCGATCTCGGCTTCCTTTCTGGCGTAGATCTCGTCGAGGCGCTCCTCTATCTCGTTTGTGAGCGACTGAGCCGTCATGTCGCGGAGTTCGTCGTCCGTATATGAGGTCTTGCCGTGATACAGCGGAATGATCCTGCGGATGTTGCTGTTAAGCAGGTTGAAATCCCATTCCTCCGGGAACTTGCTCGCGACGGTGACCTGCTCGACCACCGCTTCCACGAGGCCGTTCTTCATGTCGATGATGTCGTCGTGCACGTCTTCGCCGAAGAGGACCTTGCGGCGTTCGCCGTAGATGATCTCTCTCTGCTTGTTCATGACGTTATCGTACTGGAGGACGTATTTACGGATGCCGAAGTTCCTGCCCTCGACACGCTTCTGTGCGTTCTCGATCGAATGTGTCAGGATGCCTGCCGCCACAGGCTCGCTGTCATCCATCCCGATCTTTCCCGCTATGTTCTGGATCCTTTCGCCGCCGAACAGGCGCATCAGGTCGTCCTCGAGCGAGATGAAGAACTGCGTCTTTCCTGGGTCGCCCTGACGTCCGGAACGGCCGCGCAGCTGGTTGTCGATACGCCTCGATTCGTGGCGCTCGCTTCCTATGATGAACAGGCCTCCGAGCGACACGACCTCCTCGTGCTCTCTCTGTCGTTCGGCCTTGAAGCCGGACTCGAGTTCGCGGAACTTATCGCGCGCAGCCAGGAGTTCGCTGTCGTCGCTCTTCATATATCCGGTCGCGAATGAGATCTGCTCGTCCGTGTATCCGAGCTTCTTCATTTCCCTGCGCGCCTCGAACTCCGGGTTGCCGCCGAGGATGATATCGGTACCACGTCCGGCCATGTTAGTAGCGATCGTGACCATGCCCTTGCGGCCGGCTTCCGCGACTATCTCGGACTCGCGCTCGTGCTGCTTAGCGTTCAGTACGTTATGTTTGATGCCCCGTTTATTCAGGAGAGCGCTCAGGCGTTCGGATTTTTCTATCGATATGGTGCCGACGAGGACAGGCTGGCCGGTGCCGTGGATCTCGCTGACCTTTTCCGCTATCGCTTCGAACTTGCCTTTCTCCGTGCGGTATACCACGTCAGGCAGGTCTTCTCTCATGACCGGCTTATTCGTCGGGATCACGACGACGTCCATGTTGTAGATATCGCGGAATTCCTCTTCCTCTGTCTTTGCCGTACCGGTCATGCCGGCGAGTTTATCGTACATGCGGAAGTAGTTCTGCAGCGTGATCGTGGCGAGGGTCTTAGACTCAGACCTGACGCTCACGTGCTCCTTGGCCTCGATCGCCTGGTGCAGGCCGTTGCTGTAGCGTCTGCCGTACATGAGGCGGCCGGTGAACTCGTCTACGATGATGATCTCGCCGTCTTTGACTATGTAGTCGACGTCGCGCGTCATCAGGTAATTAGCCTTCAGGGCCTGGAGCACGTTGTGGTTTATCTCCATGTTCTCCGGGTCGCCGAAGTTCTCGAGCCCGAAGTACTTCTCGGCTTTCGCTATGCCGGCGTCCGTAAGCGACGCTTCGTTATTCTTTTCGTTTATTACGAAATCACCGTCCGGCTCGGCTTCTTTGTCCTCCGGATCTGTCGTCGATTTCGTGAGAGTCCTGACGAAGCGGTCGGCCTTCTGGTATAGATCCGTCGACTTATCGCCGGTCCCGGAGATGATGAGCGGGGTCCTTGCCTCATCGATCAGGATGGAGTCGACCTCGTCTATGATCGCGTAGTGGAGCGGCCTCTGCAGGAGTTGTTCCTTGTAGACGACCATGTTGTCTCTCAGATAGTCAAAACCGAACTCGTTGTTCGTCCCGTACGTCACGTCGCACAGATACGCTCTGCGGCGGTCTTCGCCCTTAAGGTCGTTCGTGACGCACCCGACAGAGAGGCCGAGGAAGTTGTATATCTTCCCCATCCATTCAGCGTCTCGCTTTGCCAGATAATCGTTGACAGTGACCACGTGCACGCCCTTGCCTTCGAGCGCGTTCAGATATACAGGAAGCGTCGCGACGAGCGTCTTGCCTTCGCCTGTCTTCATCTCGGCGATCCTGCCCTGATGCAGTACGACGCCGCCCACGACCTGGACGCGGAATGGCTTCATCCCGACGCTTCTGGCGGCAGCCTCCCTGCACACCGCAAACGCCTCGGGAAGCAGGTCATCCAGCGTCTCGCCGCCGGCGAGCCTGCCCTTGAATTCGTCGGTCTTAGCTCTGAGCTGTTCGTCCGACAAAGCCTGCATTTGTTCGTCCAGCGCCATTACGGCGTCGACGGTCCTGTCCAACTTCTTTACTTCTCTGCTGTTTCCGTCGCCTATTATTTTGCTGAATAAGCCCATGTTTATTCTTCCCCTTTGCCGTCTTCGTCCGTTTTCACGACTTTGACATTGAGTTCAAGCGCCTTTCTGCCGTCCGATTTCGTGACATGCACGTCGAAGCGCTTATCATGCACCGTGTAGGAGAATTCGTCGCCGGCAGCCGGGAGCTTGTCGAGCGCCATGGCCGCCCAGCCGTTTGCCGTAGTCACGTCCATATCGACTTCCTCGCCGAAATAATCGAACATCTTCTCGATGTTCGCGGAACCGAGCACGCGGTAGCTGCCGTCCTGCAGCCTGGTGATCTCCTGATCCGCGACAGTATCGCTCTCGTCGTAGATCTCGCCGACGAGTTCGCGGACGATATCCTCCGACGTGACGATCCCCTCTGTTCCGCCGTATTCGTCGACCACTATGGCGACGCGGCATTTATTCTCCTGAAGTTTGCGCAGCAGGTCCGCGGCTTTCATCGAAGCGGCAACGTAAATGACCGGCTTCATGACCTTTGCCACGCTTCCGCCGCGCCTGTAGACGTAATTGTGAAAATCCTTCTGGTTGAGCACTCCCAGGATATTATCGAGTTCGTCCTCGTAGACCGGCAGCCTGGAAAATCCCGTCTCCAGGAACATCCTGTCTATATCGTCCTCCGGCGTGTCAAGTTCAATAGCCTTGATGTCCACCCTCGGCGTCAGAACGTCGCTCGCCTCTATGTCATCGAACTCGATTGCGTTCTGGATCAGCCTGTTCTGATATGAATCTATTCCGCCGGTCACGTAAGCCTCGTCCACGATCGTCACGAGTTCGTCCTCCGTGACCGCGGGCATCTTCTCGGAGCGGAAGAGCGCTCTAATCAGGCGTTTCCACTGGCTGAACAAAAAGTTCACCGGCGTCAGGATAATTCGCAGCGCACCTATGAGCGGCGCGGAAAAAACCGCAAAGCGTTCGGGGTTCTCCTTTGCCAGGCTCTTAGGCGTGATCTCTCCGAACGTGAGGACCACGAGAGTCATGACGACGGTCGAGATCGTCGCTCCGCTCTGTCCGTATATGCTCACGAACATCACGGTCGCGATCGCGGTCATCGCGATGTTGACGAGGTTGTTTCCGATCAGGATCGTGGAGAGCAGGCTGTCATAGTTGTTCTCCAGTTTCAGGACCTTCTTTGCCTGCGGATCGCCCGCGTCCGCCCTGTTCTTGACACGGATCCTGTTCAGAGAAGTAAAGGCCGTTTCGGTAGCCGAAAAATACGCTGACAGCAGAACCAGCACGATTATCTCCGCCACCTGCGGCATAATACTGTGAGTATCCATATATTGTTTTTCTGTATCTCCCAAAAGGCATCCCGCCATCAGCCGGCTTTATTTCTCTCCTGACCCGGCGGCGGCAGCGCCGCATACGCAGAATTGCTTTTGCCGACGCTATAGCACGATAATTCTATCATAAACGTTGAAATAAATAAAGACGGGGCGGCGTACGGGGAAAACACGCGGGCGGCGCGGAAAATGCGTATGCCGTGCGGGCGAAACCGGCTCGGACGTGCGGGCGAAACCGGCTCGGCCGTGCGGGCAGAACAAAGGTTT
This sequence comes from Clostridiales bacterium UBA7285, assembly GCA_002472145.1. Lineage (GTDB taxonomy): Bacteria > Bacillota > Clostridia > Peptostreptococcales > Anaerovoracaceae > Eubacterium_B. Next base: position 20,155 of record DKRJ01000025.1, read on the forward strand.
ACAATGCGTTGAGAAAGGTTTACAATACTTTTGCCGATATTGAAGTTATAACAACGCAGAGCAGAATAAACCTACGGAGGGACCATGTCGACCAAATCAAAGCTCCTCGAGCTGCTCGATTCGAACTACGGATCGTTCGTCTCGGGTCAGGAAATAGCCGATACGCTCGGCATCTCGCGCGCAGCGGTGAACAAAGCAGCCGCGGCGCTGAAAAAATCAGGGTATAAGATCCTCTCCCGCACCGGACAGGGCTATAAGCTCCTCGAAAAAGCGGGCCTCCTGTCGTCGGACGCTATATCAGCCGAGATCGGAATGCCGTGCGAGGTCGTTGTCTTTGACAGCATCCCTTCCACGAACGATTACGCGAAGACGCTTAAACTCGGCGATAAACCTGTCGCCGTCGTCGCAAACTCTCAGACGGCGGGGCGCGGGAGGCTAGGCCGCGAGTTCTACTCGCCGCGCGGGACGGGCATCTACCTGACGATCGCGCTGCGTCCCAGATTCGAGATCAATAAATTCCTGAACGTGACGATGGCTGCAGCCGTAGCCGTCTGCCGCGCCATAGAGTCGGAATGCGGCGTGCACGCGAGGATCAAGTGGGTGAACGACCTGTATTACCGCGACAGGAAGATCTGCGGCATCCTGACCGAGGCCGGAGCCATGCTCGAGACGGGAACGATAAACAGTCTGATCATCGGGATCGGCATCAACTGCTTCCCCGGCAGTTTTCCTCCGGAACTCAGCGGCATAGCCGGGCCGATAAGCGACACGCCCGATTCGTTTTCAAGAAACGCTCTGGCGGGTAAAATAATAAATGACGTTCTGGATATAATCGACAGATTTCCGGACCGGAGTTTCATGACCGAGTACAGACAGCGCTGCTTCATCATCGGCCGTGAGGTGGACGTTATCCCCGCGGGAGGCGGCAAACCTGTCCTCGCGAGAGTACACGACATAGACACGGACGGCGGACTCGTCGTAGAGTACATGTCCGGTGTCAGGATGCGCGAAATAGAGACGCTTACGAGCGGCGAAGTTTCAATCAGGAAAACAGACGGAGAAATAATATGAAAGAAGTAAAATCACCTAAACGGTCTCTGCTTTTCTACTACCTGATCGTCATGGCGATACTGCTGATCTTCAACCTCATCATCGCGCCGATGATCGAGAAGCAGCAGATAGAGGAAGTCGGATACGGAACGTTCCTCGACATGATCAACGCCAAGGAAGTCGGACAGGTAGAGGTCGGCGACGACGAGATCACATTTACGAACAAAGACAACACCAAGATCTACCGCACGGGCGCGATGAACGATCCCGAGCTCACGGACAGGCTCTACGAGTCAGGCGCCGAGTTCACCAAGATTTCGACGACGACCTCGCCGTGGCTTTCCTTCCTGCTCTCGTTCCTGCTCCCGCTCACGATCCTGATCCTTCTCGGCCAGTACATGAACAGGCAGATGATGCAGTCCATGGGCGGCAAAAACTCTCTTTCGTTCGGAAAGAGCAATGCCAGGGTCTACGTCCAGTCTACAGGCGGCATCCATTTCAGCGACGTCGCAGGCGAGGACGAGGCCAAAGAAAGCCTCACGGAGATCGTCGACTATCTGCACAATCCGGGCAAATACACGGCCGTCGGAGCGTCGATGCCTAAGGGCGTTCTGCTCGTAGGCCCTCCGGGAACGGGCAAGACGATGCTCGCCAAAGCAGTCGCCGGCGAGGCGGACGTCCCGTTCTTCTCGATGTCCGGCTCGGAATTCGTCGAGATGTTCGTCGGCATGGGAGCCTCGAAAGTCAGAGACCTGTTCAGCCAGGCAAAGGAAAAAGCGCCTTGCATCGTCTTCATCGACGAGATAGACGCCATCGGCAAAAAGCGCGATTCGGGCCTCAGCACCAACGACGAGCGCGAGCAGACCCTGAACCAGCTGCTGACGGAGATGGACGGCTTCGAGGACAACAGCGGCGTTATAATCCTGGCAGCGACGAACAGGCCGGAATCTCTCGATCCCGCTCTCACGAGGCCGGGAAGATTCGACCGCACTGTTCCTGTCGAACTTCCTGACCTGAAAGGCCGCGAGGAGATCCTGAAGGTCCATGCCAAAAAAATCAAGGTCGGCCCTGACGTCGATTTTTCGACGATCGCACGCATGGCAGCGGGCACGTCTGGGGCCGAACTCGCTAATATCATCAACGAAGGCGCTCTGCGCGCCGTACGTGAGGGGCGCACCGTCGTGACCGAAGCCGACCTCGAGGAAAGCATCGAAGTCGTGATAGCCGGATATCAGAAGAAGAACGCCATACTCACAGATGACGAAAAGCACATCGTCGCTTACCACGAGATCGGACACGCGCTCGTAGCCGCCAAACAGACCGACTCCGCGCCTGTCCAGAAGATCACCATCATCCCGAGGACCTCGGGAGCGCTCGGCTACACGATGCAGGTGGAGGAAAACGATAAATACCTGCTGACAAAGGAAGAGCTCGAGAACAAGATCGCCACCCTCACGGGCGGCCGCGCCGCTGAAGAGATCGTCTTCGGCAAAATAACGACAGGCGCCTCAAACGACATCGAGCAGGCCACCAAGATCGCCCGCGCGATGATCACCCGCTACGGGATGAGCGACGAATTCGGGATGGTAGCCCTCGAGACCGTGAACAATCAGTACCTCGGCGGGGACACATCGCTCGCCTGCTCGGTGGATACGCAGAACGAGATCGACCGCAAGGTCGTTAAACTCATCGCCGGAGAATACGAAAAAGCAAAGAAAATACTCACAGACAACAGAGAACTCCTCGACAAGCTGGCTTCGTTCCTGTATAAAAACGAGACCATCACGGGCGAGCAGTTCATGGCTGTTATGAACGGAGGCGAGGCTGCATGAGGGATGAAAAAAAGATGGCCCGCGCCTCGCTGGTCTTCGGGATCTGCTTCATCATCCTCGGCGTCGTCTCGCTGGCGAGGCCGGACGCGATCTTTTCGGCATTCGCGATAGTCTACGGGCTGGTGGCGATGATCAGCGGCGTCGTCGATATAATCTTCTACATACGAAGTGAAAGGTATGTGGGGTTCGCGCCATGCGTGTCGCTCGTCGCGGGAGTGCTCAGCATCCTCGCCGGAGCGCTTCTGCTTCTTTACCCGGGAGCCGGTGAGTGGATCGCGACGGTCCTGTTCCCGATCTGGTTCATCTCTCACTGCATAGCGAGACTGACTCAGGTCGACACGTTCCAACTCGTGATGCCCAGAGGCTACTGCATCTGGAACAGCGTGATCGCGATACTCGGAATAATCTGGGGAATACTGCTGATATTCGAGCCCCGGATGTCTCTGATGTCGGCAGGCGCGTTCATCGGGGTCTATATGATCGCCTACGGGATCGACTGCCTGATGCTCTATGCCCAGATACACAGGTCCGGACACCTTAAATAGAGACCTGACGGAGACAGTTCCCTCAGGATGCGGGCCGCATCCTGAGGGTCTGCTTCATGACCTGAGCCTGTGGTCTGCTTCATGACCTGAGCCTGTATCTGATCTTTCCGCGTTCGAGCCCGGAGACGACAAAACCTTCGCTGACGAGTTCTTCGAGGCAGAGATTCGCTTCCTCGCGCGTCACACCGGCGTAGTCGGCCAGATCCGCCAGGACTCCCGTTACGTGGTACGTCAGATAATCTATGATCAGTTTCTTCGTTCTTCTCGAAGCTTCGGCACCGTCGACGGAGCCGGAGCTTCCCGAAGGACTATTTTTTTGCGCCTGATCCGCTTTGTCCGACGAAGCATCGGAAAATGAGAGCGAGAGCCTTACGCGTTCCGGTCCGAACGTCTCTTCGATGACCGGCTCCTTAAGTCCGCTGCCGTTCCAGACAGAAAAGATATTCTTCAGACCGCTTCCGGAATTTTCGGCGTCGCCCGAGAGCGTGAACATCCTGAGGACCGCGCTGTTCCGGGGATCAGAAGCGCCTCCGCCCTTTGCGGCCTCTATCCTGATCCTGAAGCCTCCCGGATTTGAAAACGTTACAGCTTTTTTCTTTTTTACTATCAGGACGCCTCTTGTGCCGAGGTAGTCGGCGTTGACGAGGCAGTTGACGAGGGCGTCTCTCACAGCCCCGCCGAGCACAGCCCCGCCGAACTGTCCGGATCCCGCGCCGAGCCGCTCCGACGCCAGGAGATAAAAATCATAAATATTACCGCTGAACCCGGCGTCCGATCCGCCCGCTGCACCGGCAGATCCGGCGTTTCCCCGAGCCGGGCCGTTTCCGTCAGTCGATATCCTGTATGTGATATTCCCGTCCTCGTCGCGTTCCTGATACTCGAGAGAATAGTCTGGATACTCGCGCATGATCGAACGCAGATCGCCAAACATCAGCAGGCCGGCCGAGGTCGGATATATGCCGCTGTCTGAACCGACGTCCGCGGCTCCGACGCAGATCAGAAAATCCGTGATGGCCGTCTCCGCGTCTCCGCAGCCCGGCTTTGTTCCCGAAGCCTTCGCCGCAAGCTCCGCGGCCCTGCGTTTCAGCACGTCACTCGAACCTGATGCGGACGAGGCGACATTTTTCACATATCGCCCGACCGTCTCGGCGCAGAAAGAGCCGAGGCTCATATTTTCGAGGATCGCCGTATCCGGAGTCTTTTCACCGGAATCGCGGACCATGGCCTCGTATTCCTCGTCGGTACACCTGTAGTCGCCCTCGCCGCTCCTCCGGTAGACCTTGCGCGGGTCGCCGTCGATATATACAGGCTTCACCCTTCTGTCAGCCTGCGGGACGATGACGGCTATGAATTTTCTGCCGCCCGTTTCGCGCACGCGAATATCGCCCTCCGAGAGGACGTTCGCGCTCACTCTTTTACATTCGCTGAGTATGGTTTTGATGTCGGAAACGAGACCCTCCGGGTCCGGAAGGCCGACGGCCCTGAATGTTTTGTCATCCGTCTCGATAACGCCGAGCAGAATGATGCCCCCGAGCGTATTGGCAAAAGCCGAATACGTCTCCCACATACTCTCGGGGAGCCCGCCGAGGGCTGTTTTGGCCTCGATGCGGTTGTTTTCTCTGTATTTTTCGAGATGGGAATAGTCGATCATTTATTTTTTGGCGCGCGGGTCAGTTCCCGAGCGGGACGAGCTTTCCGAACACGAGAAGCCGGTCGTCGCCGGTGGCGTTCAGGCACGTGCTCATCATGATGATGTGATCGTCCGGAGTGACCGTGAACGACCCGTCATAGCCCTGCATGCTGTTATGGCTCGCTATGTAATTGATAAACTCCTGGCGCGCCGAGGCGTCCTCGTTTTCCCAGTCCAGCGTATATACATAACTGTCCGTCGCGTCCGCGTATATCGCTCCGAAGATCTCCACGAGATAAGCCTGATCAGGCGTGTACAGTTCGAGGCGCTTGTGCTTTTTCCAGTATCCGTCCTCAAAGAAATACTTGCCGAGGCTGCCGAACATGCTGCCGTTTTTCATCCTGTGGCCGTAGATGATCGTGTTGAACGATCCGGTGAACGGCTCGGTCTGGCGGTAATCGATGAACAAAGCCCCGTTAGCGCTCCATTCGCCGTTTGCCATGTGCGTCAGGTAAAAGTCGTTATCGGTTCCGAGGGCGACAGGATAGTTTATCGGGGTGCCGTTGCTCTTCAGCCACGCGACGGTCGCCGGGCTCTCGGACTTGATCTTTTCCCAGTCCAGTTCCAGATACAGATACTTGTCGCTGGACGGTTCCTCGGTCTGTTCGCCGACGTCGGCGTTGGCGTCTCCGGCGAGGCTGTCATATGTGCGGTTCGCCTCATTATATGCGTGCTGTATGGTTATGACCTTATACGCGCTGAAAGCCGCCACCGCGATCAGCAGACAGATTACGATCCAGAAAAGGACGGTTCCGCCCTTGCTGTGTTTTTTTTGTTTTTTCAGATTCTCTTCGGCCATGCCGACCTCCTGATCATTCGTTATTCAAACGTCCGCGGCTGCCGAGCAGAACAGCATTAACAGGACGTCCGTTCTCCACCTCTAACATATACCCGCTTCCCGGGTCTGGAATCCAATCCCACATGGTCTTGCGCTCTCCGGGGAAAAGCTGCTGCATGGCGCTCGATATCGGGCCGCCGTGGCAGACGCCGAAAGATACGGCCGCCTCGCCGCGCCTGAACTGACGCTCTTCGAGTTCTCTGTGGGCGGCTAAAAGTTTCTCGATCCCGTGCATCACACGCTCTGAGAACACTTCCTGCGATTCACCTCCGCGGATCGTCACCGTCCCAGTGGTGTCCATTCCCCACCTCATGAAGTCCTCGTCGTCCTTTATCTCGTCATACGGTCTGCACTCGAAGTCCCCAAAGTCGAATTCCTTCAGCTCCGGTATCACGATGTGCGGCACGTCGCCGCATATTATCCTCAAGGTCTCCTCGGCGCGCTTCATCCCCGTCGAAAAGAGCAGAGAACCGGGCGGCAGTACCGGATAGAACCCGCCGCTTTTCAGGTCGGCGATCTGCTTCCTGCCCTCGTCCGCGAGCGGTATGTCAGCCGCCCCGTAAAACCAGCGCTTCAGATTTCCTTCCGTTATCCCGTGACGGATAAGATATATCAAAGATTTTCTGTTATTTCCCATTTACCGTTCTTTTCCGTTCCGATCACCGTTCCGACCGCTATTCCAACCGTCGTTCCGATCACCGTTCCGACCGCTATTTTATCCTGTTCCCGATCCCGCAGAAGACAGTGTACACCTCGTCCGCGGCGGCCGCTATCAAATTGAGACAGCGCCCGTTGGTCTCCCTGAACGCCCTCTCGGTTTTGTCCGTCGGGACCAGACCGCGCGATACGTCGTCCGCTATGATGATCCGGCCGCGCAGGGTGTCGAGGCTGTCCGCTATCAGTTTTTCGGCGTCCTCGCCACGTACCGTCATGCCGTATATCATTTTATCGAGGCCGCAGATCACCTTTGTATCCGGCAGGGATCCCGTCTCCTCGGTGCAGCGCGTCACGTCGTCATCGGCGATCCCGAACGCGCGTCTCGCGAAATCAAGTTTCCCCTGATATGCACCGCCTGTTATCAAAATCATTTCCACGCTCCGTTCATCAAAGCAAGCGTTATCATCCCGGCGAGCTCGCCGACGCAGATGCCGTACCCCGCGATATCCCCGTTCATGCCTCCCAGCTGCTTCCGGGCGGCGAGCACAGCCACAAGCGAAGCCGCGCACGTGACAAGCGCAGGCACGAGACAGTATCCATTCCCGCAGACCAAAGCGGTGGCAGCAGCGATCGCTGCCGCGCAGACCGCGAGAGTGGCAGTGTATCTGCCTCGCGGAACGTCATGGTCTTTATAGTACTGGCTCGTTTCCATAGGCGCGAAGTTCAGGACGCAGGCTCCGGAAACAGACCTGGAGGCCACAGGTATCACTATCAGCGCAGCGAGGCTGCCTGATCCGTCCGCTCCCTCCATGAATACATCCATAGACGCAAAATCGCCCGTAATGAGGAAGATCGCCGTGACCACGGCAAAAGACCCGACCGTGGAATCCTTCAGTATCCTGCGCTTTTCCTCGAGCGGCCGCCTGCTCATTACAGCGTCGTTTACGTCCATAAAGCCGTCCATGTGCAGGAATCCGCAGACAGCGAAAATGCAGAACGTCATTGCGAGCGCGGAGATCACCGCCGGAACTCCGATCAGTCCTAGCACGGCTCCCACAGCGAACCACACAAGTCCCGCCGTCAGTCCGACAAACGGAAGCATCGAGAGCATCATGTTTTTCAGTTCGGGATCCCATACCTTGCATGGGCACGGCAGGGTGAGGAAGTTCCCCCACGCCATGAAAAAAGCCGTAAAGAATTTTTTCATCGGTGTTCCTCCGGCATCGCCGGGTGCTTTTGTTCATTCGCCTGCATCGCCGGGTGCTTTTTGTTCATTCACCGGCATCGCCGGGTGCAGTCTGATGCGCGGGGCACTGTCCGGGTTTGCGCCTGAGCGGCACTCCGCAGATCACTTCATATACCTCGTCGCAGGCCTCTGCTAGCCTCCTGTCGACCAGCGCCAGGCTCCTGCGGTAGTTCTCCGTCATTTCGTCAAATCGCCGCGCGTCTGAATATATGTAGTCCGACACGAACACAGCGTTTTGAACGCGTCCGCAGAAACGCTCCAGATCGCGGGCTGTCTTTTCTCCCGCTCCCGCGTCGTATCCTCCCGGCAGGAACATGTTGTTCGCCAGCAGCGCGGTCACGCTGTCCAGCAGGAAAACGCCCTCCGGGTCGCAGGAATCCAGTATTCCCGATATTTCCGTGCCCCGCTCCACTGTAACAAAGCCCAGTCCTTCGCGGTTCTCGACGTGCCTCCTGATGCGCAGCCTGTCCTCGTCGTCGGTCGGGATCATGGTCGCCACATAATACAGCGGCCTGACGCCCGCCGACATGGTGACGGCTTTGTTCTGCGCAAACGTGGATTTCCCGTTTTTTGCTCCGCCGCTGATGAAAATCTTCATATCGGGTGATCCCCTTTATCTCCGGCCGCCGTCCCGCCTGCGGGTACAGGCGCCGGGCTTACAGATAGTGGTTCATTCTCAGTTCCTGAAGGTAGCCGTCGTCTATGCTGCCCTCCGCGAGAGATTTCATGTTATTCATCACGGCCGTTGCCGCCTCGATGATCTTAAAGGCGATCGGGCATCCGCTGGCCTCGCCCAGGCGCATGCCCAGATCGAACATCGGCTCGATGCCCAGCGACTTCGCGGCTATCGCGTAGCCTTTCTCTTGCGAGCGATGCGAAGTGAACATGTAGTTCTTCGTTCCCGGGGCTATTGCCTCCGACAGGATTGCAGCGGAGATCGAGATGAATCCGTCCACGACGACAGGGATCCTGTACAAGGCAGCACCGATATACGTTCCGGCCATGCCCAGGATATCGAATCCCGAGAGATCGGCGGCAGTCCCTATCGGGTCCGAGGCAGCCCTGCCTTCCGGGGCATATTTTGCGACGGCCTCATCTACGACTTTTTTCTTCAGCCTGAGGCCCTCGTCGTCGAGTCCGCCGCCTCTGCCGCAGACGTCCGCCGCGTCAGCCCCCGTGAGAGCGCAGATCACGCACGCCCCGGTCGTGGAGTTTCCGATCCCCATCTCTCCGACACCGATCAAAGTCTTGCCTGCGTCCTTCGCCGCCTTTGCCGCTTCTATGCCGACAAACAGCGCGTCCAGCGCCTGCTCACGCGTCATAGCCGGCTCTTTTGCCAGATCGCGTGTGCCGTTCGCTATCCTGCGGTTTACGACCTTTCTCTGTATGCGTCCTTCCGAAAGCATATCCTCTGTCAGATACTCCTCTGGTATAGGGAGGCTTACGCCTATGTCCACGCCGAGTATGTCGATGCCGAAATACGCCGCCTGGCTGCCGACGCCGGTTATTCTCTTAGTGAAGTTGATCGTCTGCATCAGCGTCACGGTCTGCGGTCCGGAAGCCACTCCCTCCGCCACTACGCCGTTGTCCGCGCTCATGATGATGACGGCCTGATCCTTAACGTCGTTCCCGTAAGGCTTTCCCGTGATCCCGGCGAGCCTGACGCTGATGTCCTCGAGCCTGCCGAGGCTTCCGGGGACCTTCAGCCTGCAGTCCTGACGCTCGCGCGCTTCTTTCAGCGCTTCCTCGTCGAGAGGCCTTATCTTCGCGATATATTCCTCTAACTGTTCTTCAAGCGGCCTGTTCGGGTCCGCGATCTTATTTACCATCTGTTTCCTCCGGTCCGTGTCATCACGTACTGTTATATTCTATCACATTTATGCCGCCGTTCGGAGTATGGGGAAAAATGATTGTTTTGGGGAAAACGAATTTACAGTGATTTGATGATATGATAGCCGCACGGAGCAGGATAAAGTTGTGCGCATTTATGCGTATTGATGGTATAATATATGAAACAAAGAGACCTGATAAAAAAATTTACGGATGCCGGATGGAAATTCAGCCGGCACGGCGCCAGGCATGAGATCTATGTCAAAGATGGAAAGGAAGAGCAAATCCCCCGGCGCCGCGAGATAAATGAAAAATTGGCAAAGCACCTTATCGATAAGTGGGGACTTTGATATTGCAAGGAAGGAGATGCTTTATGAAAATCGTTTATCCTATCAGGATCACGGAAAAAGACGATACCGGATACAGGATGGTCTACATCCCGGACTTCGACGGATACACTCAGGGGCGTGATCTGTATGACTGTATCGAGATGGCTTCGGACTATATCACCAACTTCATAATCTCAGGGAATGAACTTCCCTCACCAAGTCAGATCGGCACTCTGAAAAAAGACAACGGCTATGTGTGCGACACTCTCGTTCCGATAGATACCGTGAGCATCCTTGATTCACATTCTAAAACCGTAAGGAAAAACGTCACGGTGCCGGAATGGCTGAATATCAAAGCCGAAAGGCGAGGGATCAATTTTTCTCAGGTATTGAGAGAGGCTCTTATAGAGAAGTTGAAATAGAACAAAAACGCGGTGCCGCCGTATGACAGCATCGCGTTATTAATGTACTATTCAGACTGCCGCTTCAGCGATCCTATTTAGCCTCGCTGGCGTCCTGTTTCTTTGCGTCCGGATGAGTCGAAGCCCAGAGTTTTTCGGCGTACGGAGCCCACTCCTTCGAGTAGTTCTCGCACTTGCCACAGAGATGGTCGACTTCCTCAGGGCTGACCATGTCCGTGCTCTTCGCTCCGGTCTTCTTTACGAGTTCGCGGAGCTTCTCAGGGTTCTCGAGCATCGGGCAAGGCTGCAGCAGGTTGTCGTTGAACGGCTGCGCCGCCTGATATTCCTTAAAGAGAGGCTGCTTGAGGCATTCGACCAGGCTCTTCTCTTTGATGTTTGCGCCCGAGTAATGAATGAATACGCAAGGCTCCACGTCGCCGTTGGAGTTGATGTGGCAGTACTGCTTGCCGCCCGCGATGCATCCGTGGACGAATTCGCCGTCGTTCTGGAAGTCCATGAGGAAGATCGGCTTGCCGCCCTCCCAGCCGCGGACCTCGCGGATCCTGTGGTACATATACTCTCTCTGCTCCGGCGTAGGGATGAGGTCGACGCTGGCGTCGTTTCCTACCGGCATGTAGTGGAAGTACCATGAGTACGCGACTCCCTTAGAGATCAGGAAGTCGAGGAACTCGTCGCTAGTTACGTATTTATAGTTCTGGCTCGTGTAGCAGATCGACGTTCCGTATACGAGGCCGTTCTTCCTGAGAAGGTCCATGGCGTCCATGACCTTCTGGAATACTCCCGCGCCGCGGCGCTGGTCGGTCGCTTCGCCCATGCCCTCGATGCTCATCGCCAGGACGATGTTCTTTGCCTTCTTCATGCCGTCGCAGAACGCCTGATCGATGAGCGTTCCGTTCGTGAAGATCATGTATCCGTTGTCAGGATGCTCGCATGCGAGTTTGATGATGTCGTCCTTGCGAACGAGAGGCTCGCCGCCGGTCATGATGAACTCGTGGATGCCGAGGTCATTCGCCTGCTTTACGAGGTCTTCCATCTGCTCGTATGTGAGGTTGTTCGTCTTCTTATATTCCGCTGCCCAGCATCCCGTGCAGTGAAGGTTGCACGCGCTCGTAGGGTCGAACAAAATGATCCAAGGCACATGAACGCCGAGCTTTTCGGCTGTCTTTCTCGTCTGTCTGTATCCGTAGAATCCTCCCTCGAATCCGATCGACATGAACAGACCCTTAAGGTATTCAGGGTCGGTCTGGTCGAGGATCCTGTCGAAGAACTTCGTCCATTTTCCGTCTTTGCTGAACGCTACGCGGAGCTTCTCGTATGCCTGTGGCTTCCAGCCGTCCTTCAGGATCTTCTCCATCATGTTGACGACTTCGATATAGCCTTCTCCGCGGGAATTATACGCCTTCTTCGTTACCGAATTGAGCGCAGCCTCGAAAGCCTTTTTCTCCACCGCATGCTTTACATCAATTGCCATATATACCTTGTATGATGATTTCAGAAG
>DKRJ01000013.1 GCA_002472145.1 Clostridiales bacterium UBA7285
TTTGAAATTGTATTTTATAATCAAAATAGGTCACTACTTTCAACGAAAAACGTCCGGACGAAGTTGTCCGGGCGTCTTTCTTTATCCAGCGCTTTGCTCAGATCCGCTTATGAGAGCACGCACGAAGGCTTTTCCGGCTTTTTCCCGGGATCGTCAGCCTCCTGCGCCAAAACTTCGTTCAGTATCGTTTCCAGGTCCTCGCGGCACCCTCCGCATTTGTCGCCGACTTTGCCCTGCTCGCAGAGATCCTTTAGGGTCCTTACTCCGCTCTCGCGTATGAACTTTTCGATCTCGCAGCGTTTCACGTGCCTGCAGAGACAGACCTCGTACTCAGGATCATGGATATCATAGTCAGCCATCTTTACACATCCTTTCATAAAAGCGGGGAATCAATCGACTATTGCACACTTATATGCTATTATTATTATATACTTTAGAGCAGATCAGGACAACGCGCATCGTAAGTTAATGTGTCGAAGGCGTGACGTTTCTGTGGAGATAACACATTGACTTATTGTGTGTAGTCTGGTAAAATTCTCTTGATTAATAAGAAATGTTTTTGATAATCAACAATATTTGTAATGATTAAAAAAAATCAAAACATTTTACGGTAATTACGTGTATGGCCGTAAAGGCCGGTGCGCGTACTTATATTAAGAAAGAATTCCGTGGCGGGTGCGCTGCGGAGACGTGTCTTCAATAGGGAAGGCGCGAAGTCGTTAAATCAATGGTTCAAAATGGAGGAAACCGACATGAAAAAGAAAATCTTTAGTGTTGTCCTCATAGTTTCCATGATCGCAGTCCTCGCGCTCACAGCGTGCGGCGGCGGCGGAAACAATGACGGCGACACGACGGAGGCCAAGGGTCAGGTCATCATGGGAACCAGCACGGAAGCGAACGGCGACTGGGCATACAGTGCATTCACCAGCAGCCCTAACGCTACCGACCAGGACGTGATGCTCCTCACGGATGACTGCACGACGGTCCAGACAAACGAGACCGGCGACTACGTCATCAACGACAGCGTCGTAGACAACTACGAGCGTTCCGAGGATGAGTCGACAGGCGACGTCACATACACCATCACGATCAAAAAGGGCCTGAAGTTCAACAACGGCGACGAAATCAAAGCCGAGAACTTCCTCGCATGGATCCTCTTCACCTACAGCCCTGCAGGCGGAGAGATGGGTGCCGTAACTGCCGGATACAACATGGTTCCGGGCGGCGACAAGTACAGAGCGGGCGAGACCAATGTCCTCGCAGGCGCACGTCTTCTCGACGACTATCAGTTCTCCGTTACCATCCTTAAGACCGGTTATGACGGGAACACCTATCAGCCATATTACTATGATCTCGGATACGCTTCGTTGCAGGCGGTCAACCTTCCTTACTGGTTCGGCGAAGGCTGGCACGTAAAGGATGACGGCGAAGGCGCTTACATGGTAAACGACAACGGCACCGAATTCACTGCAGCCAACATTCAGGATAAGGTAGCGGCTTCTCAGTTCGCTACTTCCGATCGTGTAACGGCGGGCCCTTACAACCTCGTAAGCTTCGACAAGTCGGCAAACGAGATCACGCTCGAAGTCAACCCTAACTACTGCGGAGACTTCCAGGGTCAGAAACCTCAGGTCCAGAAGATCATCATCGTCAGAGCTGAGGACGCTACAGTACTCAACGACCTCCAGACAGGCCGCATCGAGCTCTATTCGGGCATCGCGGACGGCGGACAGGTCAAGGAAGCGCTCGACCTCATCGACAGCGGTACGATCAACAGCGATCACTGCGAATATGACCGCGCCGGATTCGGATACTTCCAGTTCGCGTGCGACCTCGGTCCTGCGCAGTTCGTTGAATTCCGTCAGGCTGTTGCGCACCTCCTCGACAGAGTAGAGTTCGCAAACACGTTCTGCCAGGGCTACGGCAGCGTCGTTCACGGACCTTACTGCACGGCTTTCTCGATGTATAAGAAGAGTGAGAAATTCCTCAGCGAGAATCTTGACACTTATGACTATGATCCTGCAAAGGCTGTAGAACTTCTGAAGGCAGCCGGATTCACGCTCAACGCCGACGGTACAGACTACGTCGACGGAAGCGGACTCGTCCGTTATAAGGAAGTCACCGCAGAGCAGGCTCAGAACTATGATCAGTTCAACGTAACGCTCGCTGACGGAAGGATCCTCATGCCGGCTACACTGAACTGGGCATCCTCCGAGGGCAACTCGGTATCCGATCTTCTTTCCACGATGCTTGCAAACGGCAGCGCGACGAAAGAGGCGGGCGTAGAGATCAAACAGACGACGATGACGTTCCCTGAACTCCTGAACTACATGTATCGTCAGGACGCGTACGGGATCGGCGGAGACTACTCTGTACCTACGTACAACATGTTCAACCTCGCAACAGGCTGGAACTCCGGCGTTTACGACTTCGCGTTCGAATTCACGACGAATGAGACATACATCGCACAGGGATACAACTCGACTCACCTCTATGACGAAGAGCTCGATAAACTGTCGATGGATATGGTCTACGGCGTCGAGCCGGGCGATGAGGATACATACCTCGACCTCTGGCAGAAATTCGTTGTCCGCTACAACGAGCTTCTCCCGAGAGTTCCGCTTTATGCGAATATCTACGTCACAGTTTATCCGAAGACGCTTGAGAACTACTCCGAAGATTCCTTCTGGGGATTCTCACGTGCCATCCTTTACGCTACATACGTAGGAGAATGATGGATAGGCCCTGCCGCTTATTAAAGCATAGGGCAGAGGGGCGGTTTCGCCGGGCAGCCGGCGAAACGCCCCATGGTTTTATTTTTACGTGTCCTTTCAACTCAAAGCAGTCGGAGGGACGTCGTTTTGTTTAAGAACACAATTTTCATTATTTATTACAAATTATCATCCGTTTTTTTATCTAACCGCAATCATTTGAACGGAGGCAGCGAGATATGAAAAAATATCTCCTGAAGCGTATCATATATCTCATCATCGTATTCTTCGTAGTATCTGTGCTGATGTATGCGATATATAACCTGATCCCGAGCGATCCTGCTCTGGTTCAGATGGAACCGCTTCGCAAAACGCTTACGCCTGAAGAATTTACCAGGCAGTATAACGCCCTGCGCGATAAGATGGGTCTGAACGACCCGCTGCTCGTCCGCTACGCCAGGTGGATGGGCCTGACCAGGGATGTAAACGGCAAATTCGATGGGATGCTGCAGGGAAACTTCGGCTATTCCATAAGTTATAAACGGCCTGTCGTCGAGATCATCGGCGCGCCGATGGTAAACACCATATTTCTCAACTTATTTTCTACGATATTGACACTTGCGATCACCATCCCGCTCGGCATCTACTGCGCGGTGCACGCGAGAAAACCTGCTGACAGCGCCATCCAGGCATTCACGGTCGTCGGCTATTCGCTTCCGACGTACCTGGTGGGTATTTTGTTCATATTCATTTTCGCTGTCGTTCTCGGGATATTCCCGTCAGGCGGTGCCAAGACCCCGGGTTCCACTTACACCGGGTTCAGGGATCTTCTGGATCGTTTCTACTATATGCTTCTGCCGATACTCGTCCTCGTGTTCGTCGGCCTTGCCGGCATGACGAGAACGGTCCGCGCCGCCATGATGGACACCCTGACGCAGGACTACATCAAGACAGCCCGCGCCAAAGGCCTGAAGGAAAAAGTGGTCATATACAAACACGCCTGGAGGAATGCGCTTCTGCCTGTTTCGACATCTATAATGGGGTGGATCATCTCCGTATTCACTGGCGGGTCGATCGTAATCGAGCAGACATTCTCGCTGAACGGTACCGGCAGACTGTACTGGTCTGCTTTGAACACTACGGACTATGAACTGGTCCTGGCGATGCAGATGTTTTACACTCTCGTCAGCCTTATCGGCGTGCTCCTGACAGATATCAGCTACACGCTCGTCGACCCTCGCGTCCGTATCGATAAGTAGGAAGGAGGATAGAAGAATGAGCAAAGAAAAGAAAACCTCCTCCGCGAAAAAAGAATTCTTCCTGTTCCGCTGGATCAAACGGGCGTTTTTCCCTAACAAAGAACTCGACATCTACGCGGAAGAGAAGATGCAGAGCCCGGCGAGACTCGTAGCGCGCAACTTCTTCGAAAACAAGCTTGCGGTTACGTCGCTCGTCACGTTCATAATAATTGCGCTCTTCGTCTTCATCGCCCCGAATTTCGTTCATCTGGATCTGGGCGAGCAGGACAGCACTCTCGTATATCTGCCGCCTGGGTACGACATGCTCGACTATCCGGGAGAACTCGAAAACGAAGGAGTCGAGGATCTATCGGTAGGGCAGAACTATTCAGTCGCGTGCGACAAAAACGGCAAGACGTACGTATGGGGAGAAACCAAGATCTCCAGGACGGTCAACCTCAAGAACATACCTGAGGAAGTCCAGAAAGCGAAGATCGTAAAGGTCGCTGCAGGCTCGGATCACATAGTCGCGCTCGCCGATGACGGATCGCTTTACGCGTGGGGCAGCAGCACGCTGAAGCAGCTCGACATACCTAATGAGATCAAATCAAACAACAAGAACCATAGATTCAACATCACGAAGATCTACGCCGGCAACCAGTACTCCGCCGCGATCACGGATGACGGAGCGTTCTACGTCTGGGGCAACGGAAACTTCGTCGATCTGACATACGATTACGAGGTGTTCGACGGGCACGTCGTTGATGCTGCTCTCACAAGCGCGGGATACGTCGTCCTGACCGACGACGGAGCCGTAAAGTGCGCCAACTACAACGCGTCGACAGCTGTCACGAAAGTTCCGGAAACTGTAGCATCCGACGTCGTGGGACTCGCCGCCGGATCAAAGAGCGTTGCCGCGCTTAAGAGCGACGGTACGGTCGTATGCTGGGGAGCTTCCACATTCGGCGAAACGCTCGTTCCGCATTTTGATCAGAAGGTCGTTTCTGTCGAGGGCGGACGCTACCACTATCTGGCCACACTCGAGGACGGCACCGTAAAATGCTGGGGCAGCAACCGCTACGAGCAGTCAACGATCCCTGAGGACCTTCAGGGGGTCAAGGCCGCTTCGGCTTACTCGGGACATTTCCAGAACTATGTGATAGACGAGAACGGAAAGATGCACGCATGGGGGCTCAAGGGCTTCCTGTTCGGAACCGACGGACTGGGACGCGACGTCTTTGCCAGACTGGTCAACGGCGGTAAGATGACTATGACCATCGGCGCTCTTTCGGTCGTCATCATGGTCATCATCGGACTCATACTCGGAGGCATCGCGGGATATTTCGGAGGCATCGCGGATATGATCATCATGCGTATAGCAGAAGTCGTATCGAGTATGCCGTTCATACCGTTCGCGATGATACTCTCCGCCGTACTGGGAACGAGGGTCACGATCGGCCAGCGCATGTACATCATCATGGTCATCCTCGGTATACTTTCATGGCCGGGACTATGCCGACTGGTTCGTGCCCAGATGTTCGCCCAGCGCGAGATGGAGTACGTCGTCGCCGCAAAGGCGCTCGGCGTCAAGGAAAACCGCATCATATTCAACCACATAATGCCGAACGTGCTCTCGGTCTGCCTCGTTTCGATCACACTGTCATTCGGTACGTCGATGCTGACTGAATCCACGCTCTCATACCTCGGATTCGGCGTTCCGCTTCCGACACCTACGTGGGGCAACATGCTGACCGGAGCGAACAACAGCATCATCATCCAGAACTACTGGTGGAACTGGGTTTTCGTAGCAATAATATTCGGTATCACCTGCATCTGCATCAACCTTATCGGCGACGGTCTGCGCGACGCGCTCGACCCTAAGGCAAACGGACGTTAACGGAGGGACGACATGGAAGAAGCAACAGAAAAGAAACAAGACAGCAGATTCCTGCTCGAAGTGAAGCATCTCCACACTTACTTCACCTCCCGCCGCGGCATCATCAAAGCCGTGAACGACACGTCGTATGCGGTGCGTCCGGGCGAAACGCTCGGGATCGTGGGGGAGTCCGGCTCCGGAAAGAGCGTATCCGCGATGAGCATCATCCGGCTGCTCGACGGGAACGGATATATCGACAGCGGCGAAGTGTGGTTCAAAGGCCGCGACCTGACGAAGATCTCTATGAACGAAATGTATAACGTCAGGGGCAACGAGATCTCGGTAATATTCCAGGAGCCTATGACGAGCCTCAACCCGGTCTTCACGGTCGAAGATCAGGTATCTGAGGCCTTCATGGTCCACCAGAATATGGATAAGAAAACAGCCGCCGCGGAGACGGTGAAGATACTGGAGAACGTAAAGATCCCTAACGCGGCGATAGTAGCCAAGCAGTATCCTCACCAGCTTTCGGGAGGCATGCGCCAGCGTGTCATGATAGCCATGGCTCTGGCGTGCCGTCCTGAACTGCTTATTGCGGACGAGCCGACGACAGCGCTCGACGTTACCATCCAGGCTCAGATCCTCAGGCTCATGAACGAACTGAAGAAGGAGCATAACACCAGCATCCTCTTCATTACGCACGACCTGGGAGTAATAAACGAGATGGCGGATTACGTCGCTGTCATGTACTGCGGACAGGTGGTAGAGCAGGTCCCTCGCAGGACGATATTCGATCCGGCGTCGGAATACTCTCATCCGTACACCGAAGGACTGATGGCGTCCATACCGAGGCTCGACACTCCGGCGCACCAGAGACTGGAAGTCATCCCGGGCGCTGTACCGCATCCGCTCGATCTGCCTAAGGGCTGCAAATTCGCGCCGAGGTGCAAATACGCGACCGACAGATGCCGCGAGGAGGAGCCTGAGATGCTGAAGATCTCTGATGTACAGCAGATCCGCTGCTTCTACCCTAATAAGGAGGAACGCAGAAATGGAAGATAAAAAAGTACTTTTCAGGATCACGAACCTGAAGCAGTATTTCCCTCTATCAAAGAAGGGCATGTACGTCAAGGCGAACGACGGCATCAGCGTCGACATCTATCAGGGAGAGACGTTCGGACTCGTAGGCGAGTCGGGATGCGGCAAATCCACGTTCGGGCGCACGATCCTCGAACTCTACAAGCAGACGGACGGGCGCACGATGTACTATGGCAGGACGATCGAAGAACTCGCGCCTGAATATGTACGCGAAACCATAAAGGACTTCCCGAAGCTGAAGGAAAAACTCGCTAAACTCCGCGAGAACGAAAAAGAAGCACAGGAAGCGTTCGATAATGCTAAGCCTGAGGATCAGGGCGAGAAGTACGATGACCTGCTTAAGGCGAAGCACGCGGCGGAATCCGAATTCCAAAACCTCGTCAGCATCTTCGGCGGGTTCTACACGGTGGATAATATCCAGCCCGTTCAGGACGCCTATATGGCGGTCGAGAAACTGTCCATCGAACTGAACAAGTTGATGATGGAGAAGAGACTCGAAGATTCTGTTCTCGAAGACTATAAATACGAGAACGAGCAGAACGGAGGAAAGGAATCGAAGGTCGCCAGCCAGCAGGCAAAATGCGACGGCATCGATAAGTCCATCGCCGATATCCAGGCAAAGATCGCCGAAGGCCAGAAGGTCATCGACGATATGCGAGCCGAGCATAAGGACGATCCGGAATTCCAGAAATACGAAGCGATGCGCGACGAAGGCATCGATCTCGCGAGGCTGAACAAAGAAGAGATGCGTTCTCTCAGGAGCGACCTTCAGATCATTTTCCAGGATCCTTATTCGTCCCTGAACCCGCGTAAAACGGTCGGCCAGATCATAGGCGAGGGCATGATCGCCCACAACTACTTTAAGAAAAACAGCCCGAGGCTCCAGGAACAGATCCAGAAGACCATGAACATGTGCGGCATCGCGGATTACTTCATCCACAGATATCCGCACCAGTTCTCCGGAGGACAGAGACAGAGGATCGGCATAGCCCGCGCGCTTTCCACGAACCCTAAGTTCGTCATCTGCGACGAGGCTGTGTCCGCACTGGACGTTTCCATACAGTCCCAGATCATCAACCTTCTTCAGGACCTGAAGGATCAGAACGATCTGACGTATCTGTTCATCACGCACGATCTTTCGGTAGTAAAATACATTTCAGACAGGATAGGCGTAATGTATCTCGGAACGATCGCGGAACTCTCTGAGTCTCAGGAACTGTTCGACCATCCGCTCCATCCGTACACGGAAGCACTTTTGTCGGCCATTCCTACTACGAACGTGGACGCCGACAGAGAACTCGTCGTGCTCGAGGGAGACATACCGAGTCCGGTCAACCCTCCTAAGGGATGCAAATTCAACACGCGCTGCAAATACTGCACAGACATCTGCACGAAGATCACGCCTGAGTTCAAAGAGGTCAGGCCGAACCACTTCGTGGCGTGCCATCACATGCTGGGGAGCGAAAACACGGTCCCTGAGCAGGCAGAGTCCGATGCGGCTCCCGCGGCGGATGAAAAGCAAGATGATTAAGGAATGAGTTTCTTCAGCAAAAGAATGGATCGGGCCTTCGATATAATGAAGGCCCGAAACGATGAATATCTGAAAAGCTTGGCCGAAAAGGAAAGCGAAGACGGCAGCGGCGGGAATGACGAAAAAACCGTCACCGACGTAGATTCATCCGAACTTCGCGTTCCTGAAAACTTCGAGAGCGATATTCCCGGGATAGAGGATGATCTCGCCGAAGCCGAAAAGAAGGCAAAAGCTTTTCACGACGAAGAAACCGGTTATGAGAAGGGTGATCTTCCCGCGATCATGATCGCGGCTATGCTCACGTTCGGTCCGATATTCCTTATACTGGGAGGTATAATCGTCCTCGCCTGGCTGTTCTTGGACTGAACTGAGATCCACGGACCGGTGTTTCCGGTGCGGCTATTCGGTAAAGATTTTTTTGTTCGGGAAGGTCTCTATGGTCTTGTTTTCCTCATCGACATTTCCGAGGAATATCAAAGCTTTGTAATTTTCGATCTTCTTTTTTTCCGGCTTGACCGATGATATGGCTACGCCTACGCCGGCGACGGATGCGTCGAATTCGGCGAGGATGTCAGTGATACCTTTGATGCTCCCGCCTCCGCGCATGAAATCGTCTATTATCAGTGCTCTGGTGCCCGGCGTCACGGCCCTTCTGGCGACGGACATCTTCTGGATGCGGTCATACGATCCCGAAAAATAATTGATACTCACGGTCGATCCGTCCGAGACCTTAGCTTCTCTGCGGATGACGATAAGCGGAAGGGCTAATTTTTTTGATACGGCAAGCGCGAGAGGGATGCCCTTAGTCTCTACCGTCGCGACGCATTCCGCGCCGCAGTCCCTGAACACTCTGACGAAGATATCTGCGATCCGCCCCGCGAATACGGTATCGAACATGAGGTCTGACGTATAAAGAAAGCCGCCCGTAAGTATCCTTACGGGGTCGCTCAGCCTGCTGCAGAATTCCTCCTGCAGTTCCCCGGCCGCCATGTCGGTAATGTCGGGCAGGAAGCGGGCGCCTCCGTGAGCCCCGGCGATGGTCTCGATCGTGCCGGTGCCGGTATATCCGACGGCGCGGGAGGCGGCCTGAAGGTCTTCGCTCACGCTCGATTTAGCGGCGTCGAACATGTCGCAGAAATATTGAAGCGGGTAGAGGCGGTTCGGCGTGTCCGTCAGGATCTTAATTATCGCTCCCACGCGTTCTGTTCTTTTCATTACATCCTCCGTTTTTTGTCGCATGAGCCGTGTTTTGTCCGGCTTGTTTTATCATATTTCCGCACGATTACTTTGTCAATCGCCGGCGCGTTATGATATAATTGCTTTGTATGAAATCTCCCGGAGGATTATTGGCATGATCAGGTTAACAGATTGCAGGACGATCCATTGCATCGGAATAGGAGGCATTGGACTCTCGGCTATTGCCGAAATACTCCTGCAGCGTGGATATAAAGTGACCGGTTCCGATCTGAAGGAATCGGAAATGACGAATAAGCTCCAGAGCCTCGGCGCAAAGGTGTTTTTCGGGCATAGAAGAGAAAACGTCGAAGGCGCGGATCTGGTGATCTATTCCGCCGCTATCGCCGACGACAATCCCGAGATCGTAAGGGCAAAGGAACTGGGCATTCCTCTGGCGTCGCGCGCCGAGGTGCTCGGCCTTCTTATGGACGAGTATCCTGTGGGGATCGCGATAAGCGGAACTCACGGAAAGACGACGACCACATCCATGGTGTCTCTCATCCTGGAGCGTGCGGGGAAGGACCCTACCGTCCTGATCGGCGGGAATCTCGAGGAATTCAACGGCAACTGCAAGGTCGGCAGCGGAAAGTATTTCGTGACGGAGGCGTGCGAATACCGCGACAGTTTCCTCGAACTCCGGCCTAACGTCGAAGTCATCCTGAACATCGATTCTGATCATCTCGATTATTTCAAAGACATAGACCACATCGTAAAATCCTTTGACCGCTTCAGCAAGAACCTGAAGCAGGGCGGGACTATTGTCGCGTACAGTGCCAATCCTTTCGTAAACAGCATCATCAAAGATATGGACCAGATCGTCACGTACGGTTTCGGTTCCGACTGCACGTACATGATCTCCAACGTGGAAATCTCCGAGAACGGCAGACCTTCCTTCGATATCTCCAGACGCGGTAAATTCGCGGGCCATCTGTATCTGAATCTCCCTGGCGAGCATTACATACTCAACGCCACGGCGGCATTCGCCTGCGCCAGCGAACTCGGCATCGAAGCGGAGACGATAATCAGGGCTTTAGAGGAATATCACGGCACGGAGCGCCGCTTCGATAAGATAGGCTATACCGCGTCGGGGGCGCTCGTGATCGACGACTACGGCCATCACCCTACGGAGATACGCGCCACGCTGAGCGCCGCGTCACAGTTGAAGCATAACAGGATCTGGTGCATTTTCCAGCCGCATACGTATACTCGCACTCTCGCGCTGCTGGACGACTTTTCCGACGCCTTCGAAGACGCCGACGTCCTAATCCTCGCCGACATCTACGCGGCCCGCGAGAGCGATATCTACAACATATCATCAAAGAATCTCCTGGAGAGGATCAAGGAAAAACATCCGGATAAAGAAGCGTACTACTTCGCCAGTTTCGACGAGATAGCCGACAAGGTCTCAAAGGAAGCGAAAAAGGGCGACGTAGTCATCACGCAGGGCGCCGGAGACATCTACAAGGTCGGCAGGATGATCCTGGATAAATAAAATCGCTTCGAGGGAAAATGATCCCGAACAGATAACGGTAAAGGCTATGAGCAGGGAAGAATACGAGAAAAAACGCGCTGCACAGATGGCAAAGGCCGGGGCTCTTCTCGACGCCGGTGTGGATTTTGCCGATATCGAACGCGCATATATAGATGACGAAGTCGAGGTCGGGGAAGGCACGTTCATCGGGCCTGATGTGACGCTTCAGGGAAAGACGAAGATAGGCAGGAACTGCACGATCCTCCAGAACTGCAGATTCAAGGACGCGATCATAGGGGACGCCGTGACTGTCGAAAGTTCAGTCATCCTGGAAAGCAGTGTCGGAGACGGCACTTCGGTGGGGCCTTTCGCGTATATACGCCCGGGCAGCAGCGTCGGAGCGGGATGCAAGGTCGGCGACTTTGTCGAAGTCAAGAACTCGACCATCGGTGACGGCACTAAATCAGCCCATCTCACGTACATAGGAGACGCAGACGTCGGCAGGAACGTCAACTTCGGCTGCGGAGTCGTGCTCGTGAATTACGACGGGACGGCAAAGCACAGATCAGGGATCGGCGACGGCGCTTTCATCGGCTGCAATACCAATCTAGTCTCTCCGGTCAGAGTGGGCAGCGGCGCGTATATCGCCGCGGGGAGCACGATAACCGAGGACGTGCCGGACGACGCGCTGGCGATAGCCAGGAGCCGCCAGACGAACAAAGAAGGCTGGGCGGAAAAAAGCGGGCTTTACAGAAAAAAATAGTCACGGCGCACGAGAACACCTCCGTGCGGCAAAAACGGCTCAAACGAGCATTTACGCCCGTTTAAGATATTATCAAATATATCATCTCCATTTGTTCGATCAAAGAAAGAGGTATTTCATCGATGAATAACGGTTCGTTTCCTGATTACAAAATTTTCGCAGGCAATTCTCATCCCGCTCTGGCCGAAGAAATCGCGTCCATCATGGGCAAACCGCTCGGCAAGGCTTCCGTTTCGAAGTTCAGCGACGGTGAGGTCTCGGTAAGCATCTGGGAATCTGTGCGCGGCGTGGACGTATATATCATCCAGTCGACGTGCTCACCTGTAAACGACAATCTGATGGAACTCCTCATCATGATCGACGCCTTGAAGAGAGCGTCCGCGGGTCGCATCAACGCGGTCATCCCGTATTACGGATACGCCAGACAGGACAGAAAGGCAAAGGCGCGCGACCCTATCACGGCCAAACTCGTCGCTAATCTGATCGTGGCGGCCGGCGCCGACAGAGTCCTTACCATGGACCTTCACGCCAATCAGATCCAGGGCTACTTCGACATACCGGTCGACCACCTGCTCGGGATGCCTATCCTCGCGAAGTACTACAGGGAAAAGAACCTGGAGGACGTCGTCGTCGTATCGCCTGATCACGGCAGCGTCGCCAGAGCTCGCAACCTCGCTGAATACCTGAACTGCCCGATCGCGATCGTCGACAAGAGACGTCCGGAGCCTAACAAGAGCGAGATAATGAACATAATCGGCGATATCAAGGGAAAGAACTGCATCATCACCGACGACATAATCGATACGGCCGGCACGATCACCAACGCCGCTAACGCCATCAAGGACCTTGGAGCAAAGAACGTCTACGCGGGAGCGACGCACGCAGTACTTTCCGGCCCGGCAGTCGAAAGGATCGAGAAATCAGCCATCGAAGAGCTGGTGCTCCTCAACACGATCCCGCTTCCTGAGGAAAAGAAGCTGGCTAAGATGAAATTCCTGTCCGTCGCACCGCTCTTCGCTGAGGCGATGACGAGAGTCTACACAAACGGCTCCATCAGCAAACTGTTCGACAATGTACAGTAGTGAAAGCAGATCTAAAACGATAGTTATCGCCGGCCTGGGCAATCCGGGCCGGCAATATTCATACACGCGTCATAATATCGGATTCATCACGGTCGAACGTGTGGCGGAGAAGTGCGGGATAACCTTCGGAACGTCTAGATTCGATGCCCTCGCAGGCGACGGGACGGTATCCGGACGCAAGGTCCTCCTCGTCAAACCTCAGACGTATATGAATCTGAGCGGGAACGCGATCGCGCCTATAGTGGATTACTATAAAATCGATCTTGCAAACCTGCTTGTGATCTACGATGATATCGATATTCCTTTGGGCACCATCAGGATCAGGCCTTCCGGAAGCGCCGGCACGCATAACGGGATGCGGTCGGTGATCTCCTCACTCGGCTCCGACGATTTCCCGCGGATCAGGATCGGAATGGGGCAGGAACGGAAAGGTGATCTCGTTGACTTTGTCATCGGCAAGATCTCTGCGGAAGAGGAAGGCGCGCTCCGCACTTCGGTCGACAACGCTGCGGAAGCGGCTCTGTGCTTCATAGAGAGCGGCATAGAACGCGCCATGAATCTGTATAACCCCGTAAGGCACAAGGATGAGTAGCACCGTTATATATACCGGCATTTCGGACAGCAGGTCCGCAAAGGTCATATCCGACCTCATCGAGGACGGAAGACAGTGCCTGATAATCGTTTCGGGAAAGAACAGGGCGGAGACGCTCGAACGCGATCTTTCCTTTTTTTGTTCTCGCGAAATAACCAGACTCAATGCCGTAGAGGACGTATTCCTCGATTACGAGGCCAGGAACAACGACCAGAGGATCCTCGGGCTCAGGGCTATGAAGGCATTCAAGACAGACCCGGAGGCCGTTGTCATCGCGCCGGCGACCGCTGCTGTGAAGAGGCTGGAGCCGCCTGAGGATTACGAGGACAGCAGTTTTTCTCTCCGCGCGGGCGGGACCGCCGACAGCGAGGATCTGCGGAGGTCTCTTGCCGATATGGGATACGAACGCGTCGACATCGTCTCAGCGAGAGGGCAGTTCGCCGCGCGCGGCGGGATCACGGACTTTTTCCCGCCTGACGCCGACTACCCTGTGAGAGTCGAGTTTTTCGGGGACGAGATAGATTCCATCAGAAGTTTCGACCCGGAGACTCAGCGAAGCATATCCTCCGTCGAAAAGATCGACGTCTTCCCGGCGCAGCAGATCTCGCGCAAGGACGAATTGATAGAGCGCGGGGCTGAGCGCATACGCGAGGTATACGACGCTCAGGCGGAACGCCTTTCAGCCAAAGGAGAGGAATACGCCAAGGCGGCGGCCAAACTCCGCGAGCGCAGAGACGAGCTCATCGACTACCTTGAAAACGTCAGCGAAACGGCTCTCTTCGAGAACTACATCCAGTACTTCTACGATAAGACGGCTTATATCTGGGACTACATGAGGGACGGGACGGTGATAATCGACGATCTCGCGAGGGTCTCGGAGCATCTCGACCTGAGAAAAAAAGAACTCGTTAACGATTTCGACGTCCTTCTCGAGCGCGGCAAGGCCGTTCCCGAAGACGCCGCTCTGATAACTGACGAGAGGGATCTGCTCGATGTTTTTGATAAGCGCGACACGTTCCTTTTGATGCCGTTCGACTCCGAAACTCCAGGTACGGACCGCGCCTCGCGCAGGATAAACGTAAACTCCCACCAGATGATGCTATTCGGCGGCCATATGGACGTTCTGAAGAATGAGATTTCTTCGTATCTTTCCCGCGGCTTTTCAGTCACGATAGCAGCGTCGTCAAAGGATCGCGCAGAAGCGCTTTCGGGCTTCGTCGCCGATTCCGATCTCAGATCGGGAACGGGCAGCGTGACCGTGCGCGAGGGCTATCTCTCACACGGAATGGATTTCCCGGACGAAAAGCTCTGCTTCATAAGCGATAACGATATATTCGATTCGTCTAAATTCGCCCGCCGGAAGAAACGGCGCAGGCCGGGGAAGCCGCTCGGCAGTTTCGCCGATCTGAACGAGGGCGACTATGTGGTCCACGAGAACCACGGGATAGGCAGATTCATCGGCATAGAGCCGATAAAGGTCGACGGGCAGACGTGCGACTATCTGAAGATCAAATACGCCGGCACGGACATCCTGTACGTTCCGGTGGAACAGATGGATGTGGTCCAGAAATACATAGGTCAGGACGCCGTCGCTCCTAAGCTGAACAAACTGTCCGGAGACGAGTGGAAAAACGCAAAATCGCGCGCCAGAGCCTCTATCGCTGACATGACGGAAGAACTGATGTCTCTGTACGGAAAGCGCCTTACGGAAAAAGGGTACGCCTTTGCGCCTGATACAGAGTGGCAGAGAGAGTTCGAGGCGTCTTTCCCGTATGAGGAGACCGACGACCAGCTCAGGTCAGCCGACGAGATCAAGAGAGACATGGAAAAGCCGGTCCCGATGGACAGGCTCCTCTGCGGCGACGTGGGCTACGGGAAGACGGAGGTCGCCGAAAGGGCGATCTTCAAGTGCCTGATCGAGGGAAAGCAGGCGGCCGTCCTCGTGCCTACTACCATCCTCGCCAGTCAGCATTACGAGACGTTCAAAGAACGCTTTGCCAGATACCCGTTCACGATCGAACTCATGTCGCGCTTCCGCACCGATTCAGAGATGAAGAAGGTCGCGGATGGACTGAGGATCGGCAGCGTGGACCTCGTCGTCGGGACGCACAGGATTCTCTCCGACGACGTAAAATTCAAGGATCTGGGACTTCTCGTGATCGACGAGGAGCACAGGTTCGGCGTCGCTCACAAGGAAAAGATCAAGGAACTGAAAACGAACGTCGACGTTTTGACTCTGTCGGCCACACCTATCCCGCGGACGCTCAACATGTCGCTTTCCGGGATCAAAGACATGAGCCTGATCACTGAGCCTCCAGCGGAGAGATATCCTGTCCAGACTTACGTTACCGAGGAGGACGACGCTCTGATCAGGCAGGTCATCGTGCGTGAACTCGACAGGGGCGGCCAGATCTTCGTCGTCTATAACAGAGTGCGCGGGATCAAGCGCGTGGCGGAACGAATCGCGTCTCTGGTGCCTGAGGCCAGGATCGCTGTCGGTCACGGGCAGATGAACGAACGTGCTCTGGAAGAAGTGATGCGCGACTTCATCGAGGGCAGGACGAACGTTCTCGTGGCGACCACGATCATCGAATCGGGGATAGACATCCCTAACGCAAACACGGTAATAGTCCTGGACGCCGACAAATGCGGCCTGGCACAACTGTACCAGCTCCGCGGCAGGGTCGGGCGCTCCGACAGGATCGCATACGCGTATCTCATGTACCGCAGGCAGAAGGTTTTGACAGAAGTCGCGGAAAAACGCCTCAAGGCGATCAAAGAGTTCACGGAATTCGGCTCCGGTTTCAAGATCGCCATGCGCGACATGGAGATCAGAGGCGCGGGGAACATTCTCGGAGCGGAGCAGAGCGGACATATGAGCGAGATCGGGTACGAGATGTACCTGAAACTCGTCGACGACGCTGTTAGGAGAGCAAAAGGCGAACCCGTGCCAGAAGTCCCGGAAGACATCAAAGTCGAGATCAAAACGAACGCGAACATCCCGGACAGTTATATCTCTTCCGAGACGCTCAAACTTCAGATGTATAAAAAGATCGCCTCGATCGAGACGGCCGAAGACGAGCGTGACGTCACGGACGAGCTGATAGACAGGTTCGGCGACGTCCCGGACGAGACGATTAATCTCATCAGGATCTCCCGAATCCGTTCCGACGCCGGGAAACTCGGTCTGAGCAGCATTACGGAATCCGCGGGCCGGGTGATAGTCGGCCTCGGAAAAGAGAGCACGCTTGATCCTTACGGGATCGCTAAGGTCTCAGAGCGATTCGGCGGCAGGATACTCTTCTACGGAGGCGCAGAGCCTTACATCAGGCTCAGCGCCGGCGAGAACGAGAAACTGGCCGACCTCGGGGAGCTTCTGGATATCCTGGTAGAATACAAAGACAAACGCACCGATGACGTGCTATAATTGTCGCGTTGGAGGGAGTATGGGAAATAACGAGAGCAGCAGCAGAAAAGTAATAAAGGGAGCCGCTATCATCGGCGTAAGCGGAGTTATAGTGAAGATCCTAGGAGCGTGCTTCAGGATCCCGTTAACGAACTGGATCGGCGCGGACGGAATGTCATATTACGGCTACGCGTACCAGATCTACGGGACCCTCGTGATACTCGCGACGGCGGGAGTGCCTGTCGCGATCTCCAGGCTCGCCGCCGAAAACATAGGACTGCGTCAGTATAAAAACGCGCACCGCATCTTCCACGTATCGCTCATCATGATGGCCGTGCTCGGCCTGATATTATTCTCTATCTGTTTTTTCCTCGCGGGCACGCTTACGAACGCCCTCGGCAATCCGGGAGCCAGGCTCGCCGTCAGAGCGATCGCTCCGGCGCTTTTTTTCGTCTCCCTGCTCGCTACGTTCAGGGGGTATTTCCAAGGCAGGCAGAACATGAACCCGACGGCTATTTCGGAGATCGTCGAGCAGCTCGTCAGGGTCATCGTAGGACTGTCGCTGGCATACAGCCTTCTCGATAAGAGCCTGGAGGAGACTGCCGCCGGAGCGGCATTCGGGGCGACGGCGGGATCTGTAGCCGCGCTGGCGATCATCATTATCATATATGTCCTTAACGTCAAAGTCATCCGGCTGAAGATCTCCAGAGGTCTGGAGTATGTAGAACCGTACGGCGTCCTCGCAAAAAAGATCGCGGTGATCGCGATCCCGATAGTTATCGGGTCCCTGATCATGCCGATAATGAACCTGACAGACACAGTCATAGTCATGAGGAGGCTGCAGAGCACGGGATATTCATATGAGCAGTCGCGCCACCTGTACGGCCTGATAAGCGGGTACTGCTCGACGCTGATAGGATTTCCTCAGATATTCACACAGGCCGTCGCGATAAGCCTGGTGCCGGCTATATCGGCCGCACGCGCGGTAGGCGATTCCGAAAGGGTAAAGGACAACACGTTCCTGGGCTACCGGCTGACGATGATCATGGCTTTCCCATGCGCGCTGGGCATCTTTGCTCTGGCAAAGCCTATCCTGCTGCTCCTGTACGGCAGCCGCCCGGAAGAGGCATCGGAAGCAGCGCCTACGCTCATGATTCTGTCGATCGGTGTTATAGGACTGGCGATAAGCCAGACATCGACCGGAGTGCTTCAGGCGGTCGGGAAACAGATGGTCCCGGTATATCACCTCCTGTGGGGCATGGGCGCAAAGATCGTCCTGACGTATGTCCTCGTCGGGATACATTCTCTGAATATCAAAGGCGCCGCGATTTCGACGCTTGTCGCGTACGCGATATCTTTCATCCTGAACAATATATCCGTGAGGAAATACACCGGAACGAAGTTCGACTACGTTAAAACGTATGTGAAGCCGGGGATCGCCTCGGTCGTGATGGCGCTGTTCGTTCTGCTGGCCCACAGAGCATTCTTCGGCATCGCGGGCAATTCGATCGCGACACTGATAGCGATATTAGTCGGGATCCTCGTATACTTCCTGATGATACTGCTTTTGAAAGCCGTCACGCCTGACGAACTTGACAGGATCTCCGCGGGGCGCCGGATCAATAAAATTTTCCGTAAATTCTACAGAGACTGAGACAGAGAGAACGAGACATGGAAACTTCAGCACTTAAACCTGAATATGCATATTTATATATCGAGGCAAAGACTCCCGAAGAGGCAGGAAGACGCTTCTACGATCTGATACACGTACTGCGCAGGAACTGCCCGTGGGACATGGAGCAGACACACGAGAGCCTCAGGAACAACTTCCTGGAGGAAGTCTACGAGGCATGCGACGCCATAGACAGGCGCGATCCGGACAATCTCGGCGAGGAACTCGGAGACGTGCTTCTTCAGGTATTCCTGCACTGTGAGATCGCTTCGGAGCATGACGATTTTGATATCATAGACGTGATAAACCGCGAATGTGATAAGATGATTCGCCGCCATCCGCATGTTTTTGCGGACGAGAGTGAAAAAGGTGTTGACAAAATATTATGTAAATGGGAAAATATTAAACGAAAAGAGCATGGAATTTCAACAAATTCAGAAAGACTGTACGACGTGCCCCGCGCGTTTCCCGCACTTATGCGAAGTCAGAAGGTGCAGAAGCGGGCAGCGGACGCCGGCTTCGACTGGACCGACATCTCGGGTCCGGAAGAAAAGGTAGTCGAGGAACTGAAGGAATTCCGGGAAGCCGACGCCACCGGCTGCAGGGAAGACATGCAGGAAGAACTGGGGGATCTGCTTTTTTCGGTCGTTAACGTAGTAAGGTTCGCGGGCTTCGACGCCGAGGAAACTTTGAACAAGGCGACCGATAAATTCATAGCTCGATTCGCCGGAATGGAAGACAGAGCCACTGATGAAGGGAAGAACTTCGGCGATCTTTCACCGGATGAGATGGACCAGTTTTGGAATGATATTAAGTAGAATATAACTAATATCATTATTTAGATTTTTAAGGAGGATTTTACTATGAACAAGGCTGAATTGGTTGCAAAAGTAGCTGAAAAGACCAACATGAAGAAGAAGGATTCAGAAGCGGCAATCAACGCTTTTCTGAGCACTGTCGAGGAGACGCTTGTTAAAGGCGATAAGGTCCAGCTCATCGGATTCGGAACGTTCGAAACCAGGAAGAGAAAAGCCAGAGAGGGAAGAAACCCTAGAAAACCTGACGAAACGATCAAGATCCCTGCATCGAAGGCTCCTGTATTCAAAGCCGGCAAGGCCCTTAAGGACGCTGTAAATAAGAAGAACTCGAAGAAGAAATAAATTCTGATTGTTCGCGCGCGGCAGCCCGTTCGATGCGGGCTGTCGTTTTTTATTCCCGCGCTGATATCGCGCGCTATGGGGGAAGTAATTTGAGGCTCGATAAATTTCTTAAAAACTCAAGGCTTATCAAAAGGCGCACAGTTGCAAAAGAGGCCTGCGACGAACAGCGCGTGACGGTAAACGGCAAAACCGCGAAGCCGGGAACGGAACTCAAGACGGGCGACGTCGTAACGATCGCGTTTGGCAGCGGATCGATCACAGTCAGGGTCGAAAACATGCCCGATTCTGTCAGGAAGGAAGACGCAGTCGGTATGTACACCGTCATAGAGGACAAATGATGATATCGGAAATAAAAAGCGCGGGACAGGGGATGTCCCGCGCGTGAACGGCGATAGGCCGCAAGGAATGCGGCCGTCATTCGCTATATGTGATAAATACGCGGCGGGCGCGCGGTCAATCTGCACAGCACGTCGTTTTTGTTTGTCCCGAGGATGTCGCAGGCCTCCTGAATAGTCATGGACCCGTCGGAACCGTCTCCGTAGATCACGACCTCATCACCTTCCTCCACTCCCGGAACGTCGGTCACGTCCGCGACCGCCTGATCCATGCAGATCACTCCGATGACGGGGACTCTCTTACCGCGGATCAGGACGCTTCCGCAGTCTCTGAACTGGCGCGGATAGCCATCAGCGTATCCGAAAGGCATCGTGGCGATAACGCTGTCGCGCTGCGCGATGAAATGGTAATCGTATCCGACGCCTTCGCCTTTTTTGATGTGATGGATCTCCGAGATCGCGCTCTTGAATGAGATCGCCTGCTCGACAGGAAGATATCCCTTGTGGTATCCGCGCATACCGTAGATGAGCGCGCCTGGCCTGACCATGTTCATCCTGAACTCAGGATAATCGACGCACGCTATGCTGTCCGCGATATGCTTGTATCTGAACTTGCAGCCCATGCTCTCGCAGAGCGAAATGAAATCGGTGAACTTTCTGTACTGGCGCCTGTTTTCTTCGTCATTTGCGAGGGCGAGGTGTGTGAAAATGCCTTCTACTTCTATGCCGCCGACCTTGAACATGCCCGCGACCTCACGCGCGTAATCATCGCTGGGGACTTTGCCGAGCCTGTGGAATCCTGTGTCGACCTTGACGTGGACCTTTGCCTTTTTACCGAGTTTCTCAGCCTCGCTGCCCAGGATCTCGGCCTGATGAAGGCTGAAAATCGTCTGAGTGATGTTCATTTCCGCCACTATGCCCAGATATCTGTCCGGAGTGTGGCCGAGGATGAAAAGAGGGTAGTCAGGACAGGCATTCCTGAGTTCGACGGCTTCGCTCAGCGTAGCGACTGCCAGATAGGAAGCGCCGTTTTCGATGATGACCGGCGCGAGTCTTACGGCTCCCAGCCCGTAAGCGTTTGCTTTGACGACAGCCATGACGGCTACGTCGGGACCGACCATCTCCTTGATCATCGCGGTGTTTTTTGCGACTCTAAAGAGATCCACCTCGATCCTCGTGTCTCGCAGTACCTCATTTTCTTGCATTTCTCTGATAACCTCCGATCTCAATACTATTAAAAATACAGCGGCTAAAGTCTCAGCAGTCCTGGAACGAACTCCCGCAGGAAGGCGTTGAGAGCCGCGTAATTTATTACGTTTCCTTCTTTTACGATCAGATATCCGCTGGAGAATTCCGGGAATTTGGAAGCAGCGCGGCCGGCCGGTTCGGGAGCGAACGACGCGTCGAAATACACCGAGCCTGATTTTGTCTCGCACGGTATCGAGATCTCGAAGGAACAGTCACCGGCTGAGCGTCTGAAGAGAAAAGGTTCCTCCGCTGTAGGGAACTTGATGTAGCTCGCCGGTTCGCGCGTTGCGCCGCGAACGGAGATCTCACCGCGCTTCACGTCCACTTTTTTTACGATGCCGCCGCGTACAGGAAAGCCCGATCGCGCGAACGCCCTGTCGACGTCAGCGTATCTCAGCACCGGGATCAGACAGTAGAGCTGACGGACGTCGTCCGCGTTATGAAGCAGGATCCTGTTCTCGCACTCCCCGGAGCCGCACCTTACGTACTCATCATACATCCTGATGCTTTCCTCTCCCGAGATCTCGTCGGTACGGCCGCCGCTTATCCCGGCGAAGCGCTCCACGTTCTTCTGGCTCATGCTTCCGATCGCGCCGGGCAGGTCTGAGTAATACTTCAGGAACGTGAAAATGTCCAGATCGTAAAGTTTCGGAACGTTTGTGCCGTATCTGCGTGCGCGCTTCTCCAGATATGGCATGTCAAAGAATCTCCCGTTGTATGTCACGACAAATTCACACCGCGAAAGATCCCCTGCGGCGCATTTCAGTATTTCGCTCTCGTCCCCGGGAGTTTCGGCAAAATACTGGAGGAGCGTACGTTCGTCCCCGCCGCATATCATCATGCCGATCAGTATCACGGGGTCGCGGGCGGGTGAGAGCCCCAGCGTCTCGATATCGAGAACGGCAAAGCGCATCCCTTCGGTATATTCTCTTACGGCGCGCGGAAAAATTATATCCGCGTCGAATGTTCCGGTCAATTTTTTCATACCTTGATCTCCGGGTATTATTATAATCCCGGAACGGGGATATATCAAAAGATTCGGGAAACAAAATAAACCTCGGGGAAGAGGTTTATTTTGTAAAAGGGGTATTGAGATTAGAGATTGAGGAGGTCATTCTTCTGACAACCTCTATTTGTATTTTACAATAACTTTTTCGATTAATCAACATTATTTTTTGTAATTCTTTGTATACTTGATGCCCGCAACCCAATAACGCACTTTGACGTATGAGCATAATCAATGATAATGTGAATTTGTCGAAAAAAATAATGATGTCTATAACGAAATTATCGTAACCCACATGAAAAAACTATGGTATAATACTTTCATATTTGTCGGTGCGAGGATAACATGACATTCGAAGAAAAAACACTTGAAAGTGAAATGATATACCGCGGAAAGATCATCAATCTGCGGCGCGACAAGGTAACAGTCCTCCATGGGACCTCATACAGAGAGATCGTAGAGCACCACGGCGGGTCTGTTATAGCTGCGCTTAAGGACAACGGGAATGTGATCGCGGTAAAACAGTACAGGAAACCGGCCGGGCGGGTGATGCTCGAGATCCCGGCGGGGAAGCGCGACCCGGGAGAGTCTCCGGATGAGACCGCAAGGCGGGAACTAAAGGAGGAGACGGGGTATACGGCAGAGAAGCTGATACTGCTGACCAGGATGTATCCGTCGCCCGGATATACGGAGGAAGTACTGTATATTTATCTGGCGCTCGGCCTTACGCCGGGCGAAACGGATCCCGATTACAACGAGGCGATCGACGTCTGCGAATACCCTCTGGACACCCTGCTCGAGATGGCTGACAGGGGTGAGATCGAAGACGCCAAGACACTTGCCGGATTACTGCTCGCGAAGCGGTATCTGGATCACAACGCCGTAAAATAAAACAGGAGCACCGAAGACATGGAAACAGCCGCATTTGAAGAATATCTGCGCAAAACGAAGAAAGCGTCCGAAAACACGATAACCGCTTACACCCGCGATATTTCCGCCTTTGAAAGATACATGAACGCGCACGGCAAGACAGCCGAACGCGCGAGCAAGACCGATATAGTTGCGTATATAATGGAACTCGATAAAAACGGCAGGTCGAGATCCACTTCCAACCGCAAGCTTGCTTCCCTGCGCGCATACTATGAGTTCCTCATCAGCCGCGGGACGCTCTCGTCCGACCCGACGAAGGGCATCAAGACCCCGAGGGCGGAAAGAGGGGAACTGGAATACCTTTCCATAGAAGAGGTCAACCACCTCCTGTCCATGCCGGACGATTCCGTAAAGGGTAAACGCGACCGCGCGATCCTCGAAGTCCTGTACGGCACCGGGATCCGCGTCATGGAACTGATAGAACTGGATCTGAAGGATCTGAACCTGCGGATGGGCTTTATCACGTGCTCCGGAGAACACGGAAGGGCGAGGATCGTCCCGCTCGGCAGCTACGCGAGGAACGCTCTCACCGAATACCTGGAGAAGAGCCGCCCGGCGCTCATGGGATCGCGCGCAACGGTCGACGACCCTGGCTCTCCGCTTTTCATCAATTACGCAGGAGAGAGGTTCACGCGGCAGGGGCTTTGGAAAGTGCTTAAATCGTACGGAAAAGCCGCGGGGATCGAAGACAAGATATCGCCTCATATCCTCAGGACTTCCTTTGCCGTCCACATGATACAGAACGGGGCGGACATCAAGACGCTGCAGGAACTCATGGGATACGACGACATGCAGGCGCTTCAGGTATTCGTGCAGATGACGAACAGCCGGATAAAGGACGTCTACGACAAAACGCACCCGAGAGCGTAAAAAACGCTTGCGCGGCCAAAAACGCTGTGGTATACTTTTTCAGGTCATTACGGGTGGTCCTCTGCAGGCACGGGGCCGCAAGAACACCTATGGAATAAAGGAGGAACCTTAAATCATGAACGCACTCGATGCAGTAGCGCAGGACTACCTTAAGAAAGACGTTCCGGATTTCAAGCCGGGCGATCAGGTAAAGGTATACGTCAAGATCAAAGAAGGCAACAGAGAGAGGACCCAGATGTTCGAGGGATTCGTCCTTAAGAGACAGGGCGGCGGGATCAGCGAGACATTCACTGTCAGAAGGATCGCTTCCGGCGTCGGCGTCGAAAAGACGTTCCCTGTACATTCGCCTTGGGTCGAGAAGATCGAGGTCATCAGAGAAGGCGACGTAAGGAGAGCCAAACTGAATTACATGCGCGGCAGAACAGGCAAGGCCGCAAAGATCAAGACGAAGGAAGACTGATCTTCCTGAGTCTCATCAAACGGAAATCAGAACAGTCCCAGGCTGGCATACAGCCGAAGGCTGTTCTTTTTTTAGCGGATGTCATAAACGGCTACAAAATAAGCGCAGGAATTTTGTTCCCTGCACAAAATCGGGGCGGATCATGCGGATATTATTTGTCCTTTCGGCTTGAACTGTTCATGCCTTGAAATTATAATAAAACTGCAAATCGTTTTTTCATTCTGCGCGGGAACGCGATCCAAGGAGAAGCAAAGTGGAATCGGAACTTAAAAGAACGCCGCTATATGAAACGCATATCAAGTACGGCGGTAAAATGGTGCCTTTCGCGGGATGGGAGATGCCCGTCCAGTACGGAAGCGGAGTTATCAAGGAACACATGGCCGTGCGCGAGGCGTGCGGACTTTTCGACGTTTCCCACATGGGGGAAATACTCGTCGAGGGCAGTGAAGCGTGCGCCGCTCTCAACCATCTGCTGACTAACGATTTCACGATCATGAGCCCGGGCGACGCGAGATACAGCCCTATGTGCAACGAGGAAGGCGGCGTCGTCGACGACCTCATCGTATACATGCTGTCGCCGGAAAAATACCTCGCCGTCGTGAACGCTGCAAATACCGAAAAGGACTTCGCGTGGATGACGTCCCACAACAGCGGCAATGCCGTCATTACGGACGTTTCAAGTGAATACGGACAGATCGCCGTCCAGGGTCCTTCGGCTGAGAAGGTAATCGCCAAACTCGTAAAACTTGAAGACATCCCGGCAGGCAGCTACACATTCAGGGACGGCGTAGACCTCGGTGGGCACAGAGTGCTCCTGTCGCGCACGGGATACACCGGAGAGGACGGCTTCGAAGTCTACACCGTTTCGTCCGAAACGCCCGACGTCTGGGAACTCCTGATGGATGCCGGCAGAGAATACGGTCTCATCCCTTGCGGACTCGGCGCCAGAGACACCCTCAGGCTCGAGGCGGGCATGCCGCTCTACGGCCACGAGATGGACGACACCGTGACTCCGATAGAGGCGGGGCTGAAGATGTTCGTAAAGATGGATAAGCCTGAATTTGTCGGGAAAGCGGCTCTGGAAGCCAAAGCCGTTCCGGAGCGCCGCAAGGTCGGCCTCGAAGCGATCGGAAGAGGCATCCTGCGCGAGCATATGGACGTATATAAGGACGGAAAACTCATAGGGCATACGACTTCGGGAACCAAGTGCCCGTATATCAATAAAGTGGTTGCAGCCGCGCTCGTAGACTCTGACGCGAGGAAGCTCGGAGACATCGTTCAGGTCGACGTACGCGGAAATATGATAGACGCAGTAATGGTTAAATCGCGTTTCTACGAGAGAGGTGCATCAAAATGAGAGAACCAAAAGATCTTCTTTACTCCAGATCCCACGAGTGGGTAGACATGCTCGAGGACGGCTCGGCATACGTCGGCATTTCCGATTACGCCCAGAGCGAACTCGGGGACATCGTTTTCGTCACTCTTCCGGAGCCGGACGACGAAATAACGGCAGGTGAATCCTTTGCCGACGTCGAATCAGTAAAGGCTGTTTCCGACATCTATTCTCCTGTGACAGGCACGGTCGCCGAAGTGAACGAGGAACTTCTCGATTCTCCTGAACTCCTGAACAGCGCTCCGTACGAGTCTTGGCTCGTAAAGGTCACCGACATCACGGATAAAGAAGAACTCCTCACCGAGGGAGAATACGACAGATTTGTAGAATCACTTAAAGATAAATAAGAAGATTTACAGGGGGAAACATGGGCAATTTTGTTCCCGGTACCCGCGCAGAACAGGAGGAGATGCTCCGCGAGGCGGGATACCGGAATTTTGACGACATGCTTTCATGCATACCGGACGAGGTGAGATTCAAGGGAAAACTCGATCTCCCCGACGGCAAAAGCGAGATGGAGGCGCTCCGGATCATGCGCGAACTGTCTGAGCAGAACGTCGTCTATAAGCATATCTTCAGGGGCGCCGGCGCGTACGATCACTATATACCTGCGATCGTGAAGAGCGTCACCTCCAAGGAGGAATTCCTCACGTCATACACGCCGTATCAGGCGGAGATCAGCCAGGGCGCGCTCCAGTCGATTTTTGAATATCAGACAATGATCTGCGAACTGACCGGAATGGAAGTGGCGAACGCTTCCCATTACGACGGGTCGACGGCCGCAGCGGAATCTCTCGTCATGTGCCGCACGAGAAAACGCTCGCGCGCATACGTTTCCGCGACCGTAAACCCAGGAACGATCGAGGTCATGAAGACGTACTGCTTCGGCAACGGCATCGATCTCAGGATAGTTCCGGAAAATAACGGAACGGTCGACACGGAAGCGCTCATCGAGGCTATGGCCGACAACGAGGCAGCGTGCTTTTTCATGCAGCAGCCGAATTTCTTCGGACTCATCGAGGACGCGCCGGCTATCGGCGAGATCGTACACTCGGGCGGAGCGGAATTCATCATGGGCGTAGACCCGATCTCGCTCGGGATCTTAAAGACTCCTGCCGAATGCGGAGCGGACATAGTCACGGGAGACGGACAGCCTCTCGGCCTTCCTCTTTCGTACGGCGGCCCTTATCTCGGATTCATGGCCGTGAAAAAGAAGGACATGCGCAGGCTCCCGGGAAGGATCGTCGGTGAAACGAACGACGCCGCGGGAAACAGGGCTTTCGTCCTGACGCTTCAGGCCCGCGAGCAGCACATAAGGCGTGAAAAGGCAAGCTCAAACATCTGCTCCAATCAGGCGCTCTGCGCTCTGACGTCGGCGGTGTATCTCTCGGCGCTCGGAGCCGACGGCCTGAAGCAGGCTGCGAGCCTGTGCACCTCCAAGGCTCATTACATGGCCGACAGACTCCAGTCAGCCGGACTTCCTGCCGTCTACGACGGGGAATACTTCTGCGAATTCGTAACCGAAACTCCTGTCAAAGCCAGGGAGATCACCGAGGCGCTCGCCGCAAAGGGCATACTCGGCGGTCTGGAACTTTCCGACAACAGAATACTCTGGTG
This sequence comes from Clostridiales bacterium UBA7285, assembly GCA_002472145.1. Classification (GTDB taxonomy): domain Bacteria; phylum Bacillota; class Clostridia; order Peptostreptococcales; family Anaerovoracaceae; genus Eubacterium_B. Next base: position 27,696 of record DKRJ01000013.1, read on the forward strand.
CACGACAGAAAAGAACACCAGGCACGATATCGACGAAGCCTGCGACATAGTCGAGGACCTTGTTCAGTCGAAAGGAGGCCGCGAATGAAACTGATATTCGAACTCGGCAGCGAGGGAAGATCGCTTTCGATCCTTCCGGAGTGCGACGTTCCGGAATACAGCCTCCCGGATGAAATGACGAGATCGGAAGCGCCTGAACTTCCGCACGTCTCCGAAAACGAGGTCAGCCGCCACTATACCGCTCTGGCTCAGCGCACTCACGGCGTGAACAACGGATTCTATCCGCTCGGTTCATGCACGATGAAATACAATCCGAAGGTGAACGAGCAAGCCGCGTCGCTTCCGGGATTTTGCGGAGTCCATCCTCTCCAGGACGACTCCACCGTACCGGGATGCCTTTCGGTAGAACACTTAGCGGAGAAATACCTGAAAGAGATCACAGGGATGGACGCTTTCACCATGCAGCCGGCGGCCGGCGCACACGGCGAGTTCACCGGACTGCTCCTGATCAAAGCGTATCACGTGCACCGCGGAGACGAAGCGCGTACTAAGATCATCGTTCCCGACTCGGCTCACGGAACGAATCCTGCGAGCGCGGCGATGTGCGGCTTTGACGTCGTCAGCATCCAGTCGGGAGACGACGGATGCGTGGATCTGGACGCCCTGAGAAAGGCTGTCGGCCCGGATACGGCAGGGCTCATGCTCACCAACCCGAACACGCTCGGACTCTTTGACAGCAATATCACCGAGATAACCGAAATAGTCCACGAGGCCGGCGGACTCTGCTACTACGACGGCGCGAATTTGAACGCCGTGATGGGTCTCTGCAGGCCGGGAGACATGGGATTCGACGCTGTCCACGTCAATCTTCATAAGACGTTCTCGACTCCGCACGGATGCGGAGGCCCGGGAAGCGGCCCTGTCGGATGCAAGGAGTTCCTGGCTCAGTATCTGCCGGGACGCCGCGTGATGACGACCGCAACAGGACAACTCGTCCGTAGAAGGCCGGCCGAATCGATCGGTTCAGTCAAGCAGTTCTACGGGAATTTCCTCGTGGTCGTTAGAGCTGTCACATACATGCTGATGCTTGGCGGAGACGGATGCGCATACACTGCGAAGAACGCAGTCCTGAACGCCAACTACATGAGGAAAAAACTCTCCGACCTGTATACGATGGCGTACGATAAAACGTGCATGCACGAGTTCGTTATGACGCTCGAACCTCTGAAGAAGGAGACCGGCGCAACGGCTCTCGACGTAGCTAAAGGACTTCTGGACTACGGCATCCATCCGCCTACGATGTACTTCCCTCTGATCGTAGAGGAGGCCCTCATGATAGAGCCTACCGAAACAGAGCCTAAGGAAGTCCTCGACGAGGCGATAAACGCGCTACGCGAACTCTACGCCAAGGCTCACGAGGATCCTGAGTGGCTCCACGCCGCGCCTCACAATACGGTCATCGGCAGACCTGACGAGGTGAAGGCCGCGAGAAACCCTGTGCTCCGCTACGATTTCGGAAAATGCGCGTGCGAAAGCGAGAATTGACATGAGAGAATACGACCTCGTTATCATCGGCGGCGGCCCCGGCGGCTATGAGACCGCGGGAGAAGCCTTCGAAAAATACGGCATGAAGACGTGTCTGATAGAAGAGAGAGATCTGGGCGGGACGTGCCTGAACCGGGGATGCATCCCGACCAAGACGCTCCTGCACACCTCCGAACTTCTCTATACAGCAAAGAGCCAGGGCGAGCGCATCGGACTGACCGGATACGAAGGACTCGGCTGCGACATGGCAGCACTGAAAAATCGCAAGGACGAGGTGATCGTCGAACTGCGCGACGGCATCGCGAAATCGTTGCATAAGCCTGGAATAGATATCGTTAAAGGACACGCGGCTCTTGTTGACGATAACACAGTTCGCGTTGCCGGCGCAGACGAAACGTACGAGATCAAAACAAAGAACGTCATAATAGCGACCGGCGCTTCCCCGTTTGTTCCGCCTGTAAATGGGGCTGACCTGCCCGGGGTCGTGACGAGCGAGGAACTGCTCGACAACACAGATCATCTCGACAGCATCGTGATAGTCGGGGGCGGAGTCATCGGAATGGAGTTCGCGTGCCTCTATAATGAACTCGGTACGCGAGTGACCGTGATCGAGGCTCTCGACAGGCTTCTGTATCCGCTCGGAAAAACGATCTCCCAGAGCGTTAAGATGCAGATGAAGAAGATCGGCGTCGACGTCCATCTTTCATCCATGGTCACCGAGATCTCCGGAAAAGGCGGGAGCGGCACGGACGGCCTCACAGTGACGTTCGAGGAAAAGGGTGCCGCCCGGACCGTGACAGGGGACATCGTCCTCATGGCGGTCGGCAGGCGCCCGAATACTGAAGGGCTGATCGCTCCGGACGCGTCTGACGATCTGAAGGATCTAGCATTCGAGCACGGATGCATCAAAATAAACGAGAGGTATATGACAAGCGTCCGCGGCATCTATGCTGTCGGCGACGTCATCGGAGGCATCCAGCTGGCGCATATGGCGACAGCGGAGGGGCGTGCCGCGCTCGCGTATATGAACGGCGGGGAACCCGGGATCGACATGAAGGACGTTCCTTCGGTCGTATATACTTCACCGGAGATCGCCGTCGTCGGTCTGACCGAGGAGGAAGCGCGCGAGGCTGGTTTTGACGCCGCTTCGGCTAAATACCCGATGGGCGCTAACGGCAAGACTGTCCTTTCGCTGGAGGACCGCAGCTTCATGAATATCGTGTTCGATATGAACGGAGGCAGGGTCCTCGGTGCGCAGCTCATGTGCGCCAGAGCGTCTGACATGATATCCCAGATCGCTGCGTCGATGCGGCGGAACGAATCGATAGACGACATAGCGGCGACTATTTTCCCGCATCCTTCCTTTGCCGAGGCGATAGGGGAAACAGCGCGCATCGGTGTATCAAAGGAAAACAGATAGGCAGATAAAAATCGGAAAGGTTTCAATGAACGGCGGAAAGATCAACTGGTATCCGGGCCACATGAAAAAGACCCGCGATATGATCGCCGAGAATCTCAAACTCGTGGACGCGGTCATCGAAGTCATCGACGCGAGGATCCCGGCATCTTCCCGCAATCCCGCCATCGACGACCTTACAAAAAACAAGCGCCGGATAGTCGTGATGAATAAGAGCGACCTCGCCGATCCGGCTCAAAACAAAGCCTGGCAGACGTATTTTACGGAGTCGGGCTTGATTTGCGTTGCGGCAGACAGCATGCACGGCAGGGGGATCCGCGAGCTCACGTCGGTCCTCGCCTCGGTCGAGCGGGAAATGAACGAAGGAAGACAGCGCAGGAAAAACCTCCGCCTCATGGTCGTGGGGATCCCGAACGCCGGAAAGTCATCCCTGATCAACAGGCTCACCGGCCGTAAGAGCGCCAGGACTGGCGACAGGCCCGGCGTGACACGCGGCAAGCAGTGGGTCACGATATCGGGCGGGATGCAGCTTCTAGACACGCCCGGAATACTCTGGGCTGACATAGAAGACCCCGAGGTCGGTAAAAAACTTGCGTTCTGCGGCTCCATCAAGGATGAGATCACTGACACCGACACGCTCACGCTCGAACTGATAAAGGTGCTCGGCAGCGAGTACCCTGAGGAACTGGCGGCGAGATACAAGCTCGATGAGATAAGCGGCGACGCTCTCTTGAATATGGAAGCCATTGCGAAAAAGCGCGGTTTCATCCTGTCGGGCGGCAGGATCGACTATTCGAGATGTGCGTCCACTGTACTCGATGAATTCAGGAGCGGGGCGATCGGCAGAATAACGCTTGAAAAAGCGCCGCATACGCATTGAAGAGAACCAACAGGACATGACTAAGGAAGAACGCATAGCAATACAGGAACAGAGATTGACAGAGATGACCGCCTTCGAACGCGACGCCATGCTGGCGGGCCATACTTTCATCGGCGGATGCGACGAGGCCGGCCGCGGTCCTCTCGCCGGACCTGTTGTCGCGGCGTGTGTCGTACTGCCGCGGGATTTTCACGTCCTCGGCGTGGACGATTCCAAGAAACTGACCCCTAAAAAGCGCGACGAACTCTTCGATCTGATAAACGGTGAGGCTCTGGCGGTCGGGGTCGGATCCTCGGATAACCGCATCATAGACGAGATAAATATCCTGAACGCGACTAAAGAGTCTTTCAGGGAAGCGGTCAGGAATGCGGACGCATCGCTTGCGGAGCGGTGCGGAGGCCATATCGACTTTCTGATCTTTGACGCCGTGAGCATCCCGGACCTTGGGATAGAACAGGTATCGCCCGTAAAGGGGGATTCCCGCAGCGTCTCGACCGCGGCGGCTTCCATCATCGCAAAAGTTACGCGTGACAGGCTGATGGCTGAATTCGATGAGATCTACCCGGGATACGGTTTTGCCGGCCATAAGGGGTACGGAACGAAAGCGCACTACGAGGCGATCAAAAAATACGGGGCGACACCGATCCACAGACTTTCTTTTCTGAAAAATCTGGACGAGCACTGAACCACTGAACAGACGCGGCCTGAAACGGCGCGCGGAAAACTGATATGACCAGAAACGTAAACGCCGAGGTCTCGGCGACGAAAAAACAGGAAAAATCAATACTGGCGGGGCATCCCTGGATATACGCCGAGGAGATATCGCCGCGAGGGGGATCCGTTCCCGAGGACGGCTCGATAGTCGACGTCTTCAGCGAAAAGGGAAGATACCTCGGCAGCGGATTCTACAACAGCGCCTCGAAAATAGCAGTGAGACTTCTAACGAGGGACTATAACGTCACTTTTGACGACGATTTCTTCAGGCGCAGAGTCAGATACGCGTACGACTACCGCAGGCTCGTGATGCCGGGCGAGGGATCATACCGCGTGATATTCGGTGAAGCGGACGGACTGCCGGGGCTTACTGCGGACAGATTCGGAGACGTCATAGTCACTCAGACGACGTGCCTCGGAACCGATATCAGAAAAGACGTGATTTTCGGTGCGCTGCTGGATCTGTTCCGCTCAGACGGAATTGAGATCAACGGGATATACGAGCGTGACGACGTCCCGGTCCGCGAAAAGGAAGGGCTTGCATCGGATAAGGGATGGTACGAGAACGCTCCTCACAGAGATGAGACGACCGTCATAATTACGGAAAACGGCATAAAATACAGAGTCGACTTTGAAAACGGCCAGAAGACTGGTTTTTTCCTCGATCAAAAATACAACAGGAGATACGTACGCGATCTGGCTGAAGGATCGAAAGTGCTCGACGTCTGTACGCATACGGGGTCGTTCGCGCTGAATGCGTTCGCGGGGAAAGCCGCAAAAGCAACGGCGGTAGATATATCCGAGAAGGCCATCGAAGACTCCGAGTTCAATTTTTCGCTCAACGGCGCCGATATAGAGGCTGTCCGCGCGGATATGTTTGAGTACCTGGGGACAGTCCGCAGGGGAGAGTTCGACATGATCATACTCGATCCTCCGGCCTTCACCAAGAGCAGGAACAAAACATCCCAGGCACTGAAAGGCTACTCCGAACTGAACACGCTTGCTCTCTCCAAACTGAAGCGCGGCTCTATCCTCGTCACGGCATCATGCTCGCATTTCATCTCGCGCGGGACGTATCTGAAGTGCGTAAGCGACGCGGCGCGTGAGATGAATGTCTCTCTTAAAATGATCAGATACGCGTCGGCATCGCCCGACCATCCCGTTCTGATAGGGGTTCCGGAAACGGAATACCTGGAATTTTTCATCTTCCAGGTCTGCTGACTGCGCACCTGCAGGGATATACCTCCTGGATATACCTATTTTCAGGTTGCTCTCTGGATAAGTTATGGTATAATTCAAGTTGCGCCGTATCCGGCACAGGGTTCGGAACGGCAGCAGGAGGTAAAAAATGAATAACGAAAAAGAAACTTCTGCTGAAAAAGTCGGGAGAAGAGAAGCCCGCGCCAGCGCAAGCGCAAAGACGCAGCGCATGGTGACACTGGCGATCCTTTCGGCGATCGTCATCATCCTTCAGGCAGCGGTCGTGATCCCGCTCGGGCCTTTCACGATCACGCTGACACTCGTACCGATCATCATCGGCGCCATCATGTACGGCTACGTAGGGGGAGGCATCCTCGGCGGTCTGTTCGGCGTCGTAGTCTCCATCCAGGTAGTGACCGGAGCCGCGGGAGCTTTTTCCACAGCCATGCTCGAGTTCGCACCGGCGGCGACGATCATCATCTGCATCGCAAAAGGCCTTTTAGCCGGACTTGCGGCTGCGCTTTTCTTCAAGATCTTCTCTAAGATCAAATTCTACGGCGGCGTCCTCGCTGCCGCGATCATCGCGCCTATCGTAAACACCGGCATTTTCAGCATCGCATGCCTCACGATATTCAGAGGGCTCGTTGAAGGCGCTCTCGGAACGTCCGGAAATCTTTTCATGGCATTCCTCACGACGTTCATCGGACTCAACTTCCTCGTCGAATTTGCGATCAACGTGCTTCTTTCTCCTGTCGTGGTCAGGATCCTCCGCGCGGTCGGAGTCAACACTGACGACGATGACAGGAAGTAGCAGGCAGTAAACAGTAATATAACGACAGGAGATTATCATGATACTCGGAGTAGACATCGGCAACACCCATATCGTGATCGGGATCATAGACAATAAAGGAAACGTCACCGACCACGTCCGCATGAGGACCGACAGATTCAGGACTTCATACGAGTACGCCGCTGACATCAGGCAGGTACTGGCTTTAAAGAAAATATACGCCGGAAATATCGACGGATCGATAATCTCCTCTGTCGTTCCGCAGGTGACGCTTACCGTCAGATCAGCGCTTAAATTCCTCTCGGGCAAGGAACCGAAGGTCCTGGGGAACGGCCTGAAAACCGGGCTCGAACTCGATATGAACGGACTGACATGCGACGACATCGCGGGAGACCTGATAGCGACGGCAGTCGCGGCAAAGGCCGAATATCCGCTGCCGGCCATAATAATCGACATAGGTACTGCTGCCACGATAACAGTCATAGATTCTAAGGGCGTATACGTCGGCGGCGCCATCCTCCCGGGACCGGGAACGGCGCTCGACGCGCTCGTAAAGGGAACGTCGCTGCTTCCGGCCGTTGATTTCACTCTTCCGGAAGATCCGATCGCAAAGAGCACCGTGGACGCCATGAAGAGCGGCATCATGTACGGCGCCGCGGGAAGTTTTGACGGCATCATAGACAGATTCACCGAAGAACTGCGCGTCAGGGAGAACGACGATTCACTATCGCCGACTGTCATCGCGACGGGCGGGATGGGCCGCATCATAGCGCCGATCTGCCGCCACGATATCAGAGTGGACACCATGCTTCTCATAAAGGGCCTCTCCGTCATCTGGAAGTTGAACAAGGAAAAATGAGGTAATTTTGAAGATCGGCGTTATCGGGGCGATGGAGATCGAAGTGTCGCTCCTCTTATCAAAAATGGATATCGCGCGTAAAGTGGCCAGGGCGGGTATGGACTTTTCCGAGGGAACGCTCGGCGGCAGAGAGATAGTCGTCGTCAGGAGCGGAGTCGGAAAGGTGAACGCCGCTGCGTGCGTTCAGATGCTTGTGGACATTTTCGGCGTTTCGTGCGTCATTAACACGGGAGTCGCAGGATCACTCGATAACAGGATCGAGATAGGTGATCTCGTCGTTTCGTCCGACCTGATACATCACGACGCGGACGCCGTCATATTCGGATACGCACCGGGACAGATACCGGGCATGAAGCAGGTATCGTTTGCCGCCGACGCATCTCTCCGCGAAAAGGTAAAGAACGCCATCAGAAAAGCCGATCCTGACGTGGGCGTTTTCGAGGGAAGGATAGCAAGCGGAGATTCGTTCATCTCGACTGCAGAGAAAAAAGATGAGATCGCCCGTAAATTCCACGCGCTGTGCTGTGAGATGGAAGGCGCGGCAGTCGCTCAGACGTGCGCCATCAACGGCGTGCCTTTTGTAGTCGTGAGGGCGATATCCGACAAAGCCGACGGCTCTGTCGGAAAATCATACGAGGAATTTGAAAAAAAGGCGGCGCAGGACTGCGCGCGCCTGGTTGAATATCTGATCAGAAATTTTGACGAACTGTAGCCGCTGCCCGACCGTTCCCGCCTGCAGCCGCTGCGTGACCATTCCCGCCTGCAGCCGCTATCTGACGGTTCCCGCTCCGTTTTCTATGAGCATTGTGATCAGTGTTTTGTGATCGATCCCGGCGGCTTCCGCGATCTTTGGGTACATGCTTATATTTGTGAAGCCGGGTATCGTATTTATCTCGTTGAAGACGACCTCTCCGTCTTCTTTCACGAAAAAATCGACACGCGCCAAACTGCAGCAGTCTGCCGCCTTATAGAGTTTTTCCGCCTCATCTCTTATCACCTCGGCGGAACTTTCCGGTATGTCCGGACTCGTTATCGTCTGCGAGGCCGGATTGTTGTATTTAGAGTCATAATCGTAATATTCCGACGCCGAGAGGATCTCTCCGATGCCGAGGACGCGCACTTCGTCGCATCCTCCGCCGAATACGGCGCATTCTATCTCACGCCCCGCGATGGCCTCTTCTATCAGTATCTTTCTGTCTATCTCGGCCGCCGCGGCTAATGCCGCTCCGAGTCCGGAAACGTCCATGACCTTAGAAACGCCGCATGATGAGCCTGCGTTGGAAGGCTTTACGAACACCGGGTATCCGAAGTCCTCTCGGATCTTACGGTCGAGTGCGTCGACGTTTTCAGCATCGGCCGGGGATGCTTTGATGTAAGAAGCCTGCCTGATCCCGAGTTCGCCGGCTAATATTTTGGTGTAGAACTTATCCATGCATATGGAGGAGGAAAGCACTCCGGAGCCGACGTACGGCAGCCCCGCGAGTTCGAAGAGCCCCTGTATCGTCCCGTCCTCGCCGTATTTACCGTGAAGGACAGGGAATGCGCAGTCCACGCGAGCCCTTACGATCTCGCCCGATTCATCGTCAAAGAATATCACGGACCTGTCACACGAGTCGGGAGAGAGGACGGCGCGCCTTCTGCCGAATTCCCAGGTCCCGTCGAGTATGTCCATATCCGAGTCGACGGAGAGCCACTTACCGCTTTTTGTTATACCTATGATGACCGGGATAAATCTGTCTCTGTCAAGGCTCCGTATCACGTTCACGGCAGAACTGCAGGAGACCTCGTGCTCCGACGACATCCCGCCGAAAATTATCAGTATTTTCTTCTTCATTTCAAATCTCCGTAAATGTTTCCGCGCGATATGATCAGATCCGCCTGCGTGCCGATCACGATCGCTGCGCTGTAAATTATATCATAAAACCAGGTAAATCTCCCGCTGTCCTGAACAGGTAGGGAATACAGACGTATATCGATCGGATCGGGAACGATTTTTTGTCCCGGGAAGCCGCCCGCAAAACACGGCGGAGTCCTTGCGGGAATGACGTTTTTAAGGTATTATAGTAAGAGTGTTTTTTGAACAGGAAAGGGGAAACTGACGATGGAGAACAATCTGTCAAAGACATACGATCCGAAGGAATTCGAGGACCGTATCTACAAGATGTGGGAGGACGGCGGCTGCTTCAGGGCCGAGGTCGATCCGGCAAAGGAGCCGTTCACTATTATCATGCCTCCTCCGAACATCACGGGACAACTCCACATCGGGCACGCGCTCGATCATACCCTTCAGGACATACTGATCCGATATAAGAGGATGCAGGGATATTCCGCACTCTGGCTCCCGGGCTCCGATCACGCGAGCATCGCGACGGAGGTAAAGGTCGCCGACTACATTAAGGAGACCGAAGGAAAGACAAAGGAAGAGATCGGAAGAGATGAGTTCATCAGCCGCGCATGGAAATGGAAGGAAGAATACGGCGGAAGGATAACGAGGCAGTGCCGCAGGCTGGGCGATTCATGCGACTGGAGCCGCGAACGCTTCACTATGGACGAAGGCTGCAGCAAGGCCGTCAGGCATCAGTTCGTTTCGCTGTATCAAAAAGGCCTCATCTACAGGGGCAACAGGCTCATAAACTGGTGCCCGAGCTGCGGGACATCTCTTTCCGACGCCGAGGTCGAGCATAACGACAAAGACGGATTCTACTGGTATTTCAGATATCCTGCGGCCGAGGAAGGCGGCAGAGACATAGTAGTCGCCACATCACGCCCGGAAACGATGTTCGGCGACGTCGCCATCGCGGTCAACCCGGACGACGACAGATACAGGGATCTCGTCGGAGAATATGTGATCCTGCCTCTCGTCGGCAGAAAGATCCCCGTCATCGCGGACCCGTATCCCGATCCGGAAAAAGGGACCGGCGCAGTGAAGATCACGCCTGCGCACGACCCTAACGACTTTGAAGTCGGGCAGAGACACGGGCTCGAGGTCCTCTCATGCATTGATAAAGACGCGTCCATGAACGAACTGGCAGGGAAATACGCCGGCATGGACCGCTACGAATGCCGCAAGGCCTGGGTAAAGGACCTCGACGACGCGGGATATCTCGTAAAGACCGAAAAGATGGTGATACCGGTCGCGGAATGCTACCGCTGCCATACGGTAATAGAGCCGATGATCTCCGACCAGTGGTTCGTAAAGATGGACGAACTCGCGAAGCCCGCGATCGAGGCGGCCGAGACGGGCAGGATCAAATTCGTTCCGGAGCGATTTGAAAAGACGTACCTGCGCTGGCTGTACGACATCAGAGACTGGTGCATCTCCAGGCAGCTCTGGTGGGGACACAGGATCCCGGCGTGGTACTGTCAGGACTGCGGCGAGATGATCGTTTCCGAGGATGAACCTCAAACGTGCCCGAAGTGCGGCAGTTCCAACCTTAAACAGGACGAAGACGTTCTGGATACGTGGTTCTCGTCCGCGCTCTGGCCGTTCAGCACGCTCGGATGGCCTGAAAAGACTGCGGATCTCGATTACTTCTATCCGACGAACGTCATGGTCACGGCATATGACATCATATTCTTCTGGGTCGTCAGGATGGCTTTCTCCGGACTGGAGGCCATGAACGACGTTCCGTTCAGAACTGTCTACATACACGGGATCGTCAGAGACTCGGAAGGCCGCAAGATGAGCAAATCGCTCGGGAACGGCGTCGACCCTCTGCAGATCATCGACGAGTACGGCGCAGACGCGCTCAGATTCATGCTCTCCACCGGCATCACACCCGGAAACGACATGAGGTTCACGGACGACAGGCTGGAATCCGCGCGCAACTTTGCCAACAAACTCTGGAACGCTTCCAGGTTCACCATAATGAACATCAAAGCCGAGGACGGTTCCTTCCTCCCTATGACGGACGGAAGGAGCGGCGCTCTCCGCGACGAGGATAAATGGATCATCGACCGCGTCTCCGAAGCGATAGACTACGTAAACACCGCTATGGGAAGATACGATCTGGCGATGGCGGGACAGAAGGTGTATGACCTGATCTGGAACGAATTCTGCGACTGGTATATCGAATTCGTAAAGAAGAGACTCTGGTCTGACGACGAAGAGGATAAGAAGGTCGCGAGAGGCGTTCTGGTGCGCGAACTTACAGACATGCTCAAACTGCTGCACCCGTTCATGCCGTTCATTACTGAAGAGATCTACGGGTTCCTGCCTCACGAAGATGGTTATCTGATAAAAGCATCATGGCCGACGGCCGGAGATAGTGACAGGTTCCCGGAGGGATCGGCAAATGTGGCTTTGGCGATGTCTATGATAAAGACAGTCAGGAACATCCGCGTCGAGGCTGAAGCTTCGCCTGCGAAGAAACTCTCCGCATACTTTGTCGCCCAGGGCGGCGTACTCGATTCCCTGAAGGACGAGGAACGCCTGATCTGTGACATTGCGAACCTGAAGGAAGCCGTATTCTCCGAAGATTCATCGGCAGTCCCTAAAGAGGTCATGTCGGCCGTAGACAGCGGCGTAGAGATCTACATACCGCTCGACGAGCTCGTCGACTTCAACGCCGAATACGAGAGGCTGACCAAAGAGAAGAAGAGACTCGAGAGCGAGGTAAAGCGCGCGTATGGGAAACTGGCGAACGGAGGTTTTGTCAGCAAAGCGCCTCAGCGCCTGATAGACGAGGAAAAGGCAAAACTGGCTTCATATCAGCAGGATCTCGATAAGGTGAACGACCGTCTGTCGATGGTCGCCGCCAAGATCGGAAAGTAAACGCATCTCCCCGGAGCGCATGAAAACTCCGGCGGGAACGGCAGGCGAAAGGAGTCGGAACTATGAAAGTAAACGGCAGAAAACTGACTATGCGCCCCACGGACGACTATGACAGGCTCGTCGCATTTTTCATCGAGAACGGCCTGGAATTTTCCGAGGAAGACGAGGAGGACGAGGTCCCGGAGGACATCGTAAAACTCTACGAAGTGACAGATGAGGACGGGCGCCTGATCGGAGGCGTCTGCCTCGCGTACCGGCAGAATGAATACATCATAGACGGGATAGCAGTCGAACCGGAATTCCGCAAATCGAAGATCGGGCTTGAGATGCTGAACAAAGCCCTCGACGACGCAGCGTCTCTCGGAGCTGAGAACGTCTATCTCGTCGCTAAGGCTCCGGGATTTTTCCGCAAGCGCGGCTTTGTCACGATCTCCGCTGAAGACGCGCCGGAATTCTACGAGTGCAGGACGTGTCCTCAGTTCAACAAAAACTGCTTCCCGGAGATAATGAAACTGAAACTTGAGTGACCGGCATCCGCGGCGGATGCCGGCGGCCCGCTCACAGGTCACGGTTTTGTTCGAAACGCTTTAACAGAGCGGAAAAATAATCGTCTGAAACAAATTTCAAGAAGGGAGACCCAAAGTGTTTACAAGAGACGGCAAAGACACAAGCGATTACAATGTAAAGAATTATGAGTTCATCAGCAGGACTTCTCCGAAGGTAGGAGAACTCGTAAAGAAAGAGTACGAACGCCAGAAGAACAACGTCGAACTCATAGCGTCCGAAAACTACTGCTCAGAGGCTGTCCTCGCGGCCTGCGGCAGCTGCCTGTCATGGAAATACGCCGAGGGCTACCCATATGTAAGAACGAGCGGGAATAAAGGCCGCTACTACGGCGGAACGAAATACGTCGACGAGCTGGAGGAATACTGCTGCGATAAATGGAGAGAGGTCTTCCACACCGACTACCACGTCAACGTCCAGCCGCACAGCGGATCGCAGGCGAACTTTGCCGCCTACAGAGCGGTCATCAGACCGGGCGACAAGGTCCTGGCAATGGTCCTGGCAAACGGCGGTCATCTCACACACGGCTCGAGCGTAAGCTTCAGCGGCTCGCTCTACGATTTCTCGTTCTACGACGTCGACGAGAACGGCTTCATCGACATGGAGGACGTAAGGCGCAAGGCTCTCGAGATCAAGCCTAAGCTTATCCTCGCCGGAGCGTCGGCATATTCCAGGATAATCGACTTCAAGGCGTTCTCCGAGATAGCAAAGGAAGTCGGGGCGTACTTCATGGTAGACATGGCCCACATCGCGGGACTCGTCGCGGCTGGCGAGCATCCTACGCCGTTCGGATACGCCGATCTGATCACCACGACGACGCATAAGACTCTGCGCGGACCGAGAGGAGGACTGATCTTCTCCAGACCTGAACTCGCCAAGAAGGTCGACAGCGCCGTATTCCCGTACTCTCAGGGCGGCCCGCTGGAACACATAATCGCCGGAAAGGCGGTATGCGCCGAGGAGGCATGTACGCCTGAATTCAAGGAATACGCCCACCAGGTCGTCCTTAACTGCAAGGCGTTCGCCGACGAATTCATCAAGCTCGGATATAAGATCGTTACAGGCGGTACCGACAACCACGTTTTCCTGATCGACCTTTCGGATCTTCCGATCAGCGGCAGAGAACTTCAGGAGCGCGCCGACGAGAGAGGCATCACTCTCAACAAAAACTGCGTACCGGGAGATCAGAAATCGCCTAAGGAAACGAGCGGCGTGCGCGTAGGCACAGCGCCTATGACCACCCGCGGATATAAAGAAGATGACTTCAGGGAAGTCGCAAGACGCCTCGACGTCATCATCAAAGAACTCGTAAAAGAAAAGAGTGAACAGTAAATGAGGATAATCGTAGACGGAATGGGCGGGGACAACGCCCCTCTCGAAATCGTAAAGGGATGCATAGACGCTTCTTCCGAGACTGACGCACAGATCTCTGTTATCGGACGCGAAGAAGATCTTCTGAAGGCTTTCAAGGAATGCAATTACGAAGGCGACATCGACATAATCAACGCCTCCGAAGTGATTGCCAACGACGAAGTTCCATCGCGTGCAGTCATGACTAAGAAGGACTCTTCGATCGTAAAAGCGCTTGAAATGCTGAAAAAAGGTGAAGCAGACGCTTTCGTCTCCGCCGGGAACACCGGCGCGATGCTCGCCGGAGGTATGTTCGTCCTGGGAAGGATCCCGGGCATCGACAGGCCGGCTATAGCGACGATCTACCCGATAATGGGGAAGGAACCTTCGATGCTCGTGGACGCCGGCGCCAACGCGAACTGCAAGCCTAACACGCTCCTTGAGTTCGCCACGATGGCGACTACCTACATGGAAAAGGTCATCGGAAGAAAGAACCCTACCGTAGGGCTCGTAAACAACGGCAGCGAGAGCCATAAGGGATCCACTCTGACAAAAGCGGCTTACGAGAATCTGAAAAACAGCGACCTCAACTTCATAGGGAACGTCGAGGCCAGAGACCTTCCTGACGGAGTTGCCGACATCTACGTCACCGACGGCTTCACGGGAAACGTCATTCTCAAACTCACAGAGGGGATGGCGATGATGATGATGCGCGAACTGAAGAAGAGGATGACCTCGACGACAAAGGCGAAACTCGGCGCGCTCATGATGAAGGATCAGTTGAAGGAACTGAAAGCCGCTTTTGACTACACGGAATACGGCGGGGCGCCTATCCTCGGGGTCAGAGGCATCATAGTAAAGATGCACGGCTCGTCGGACGCGTATGCCGTTAAAAACGCAGTCCTGGCGACCATACCGTTTTACGAGAACAAGGTCATCGAAATGATATCAGACGCGGTGCTGGAGAACGAGGCGATCCTCGAAGAATACTGACGCGCTATATCAATAACATATGCACGGTTATACAGGAAAACGATTATACAGGTAGACCGGGAATCTTAATTTGGATACATCTAAATTCGAAAAAATAATTTCATATTCGTTCAAAGACAAGAGACTTTTAGAGGAGGCGCTCACCCACAGTTCCCTCAATCTCACGGGACCCCGGGGCGAGCGCTTTGACAACGAGAGGCTTGAATTCGTCGGCGACGCCATACTGGACGCCGTCATCGGAGCGGAACTGTTCGAGTGTCTTCCCGATGCACAGGAAGGCGTTTTGACGAAACTGAGGGCGATGATCGTCTGCGAGGACGGGAACGCCGGGGCCGCATCGAGGCTGTCGCTATCGGACTTTCTCAGGATGGGCCGGGGCGAAGAGAAAACGGGAGGGCGCGAGCGCAAGTCCATCTCTTCGGACGCACTCGAGGCCGTGATCGGCGCCGTCTACGAGGACGGAGGATTCGAAGCGGCAAAGGAGTTCATACTGCGCGTCTTCTCCGATCAGATCGACGAGGCAGTTTCAGGCGGAGCGTGCGGCGATTTCAAGTCGGAACTTCAGGAGACGCTTCAGTCGCAGTTCAAAGGAGCGGCGCACATAGAGTACAGCGTCACAGACGAAACGGGTCCCGAACACGACAAGACTTTTTTTGTCAGCGTATCGTTGAACGGAAATGAGATCGGAAAGGGATCTGGCAAAACGAAGAAACAGGCGGAACAAAACGCGGCTGAGAACGCGCTGGGGAAGGGCCTTACACGGCATGTATTTTAAAAGACTGGAAATGCAGGGGTTCAAATCATTTGCTGACCCCGTGACTATCGAATTCAACGAAGGCGTCACGTGCATCGTGGGGCCGAACGGCAGCGGCAAAAGCAATATAAGCGACGCGATCAGATGGGTCCTGGGCGAACAGAGCCCGAAGGCCCTGCGCGGAGGCAGGATGGAGGAGGTCATCTTCTCCGGCACGGCGAGCAGGAAGCCCCGCGGTATGGCCGAGGTTACGCTCGTCATCGATAATTCGGCGCACATTCTGGACATCGATTACAACGAAGTCGCGATCACCAGGCGGATGTACCGCTCCGGCGAAAGCGAATATCTCATAAACGGCAATCAGTGCCGTCTCCGCGACATCCGGGAACTCATAATGGACACCGGCATCGGCGTGGACGGCTATTCCATAATCGGACAGGGAAAGATCCAGGACATCGTCAGCACCAAGCCGGAGAGCAGGCGCGAGATCTTCGAGGAAACCGCCGGAGTCGTGATGTACAGGACCAGGCGCGAAGAGGCGGAACGCAAACTCGAGACGACCAAAGTCAACCTCGACAGGATCAAGGATATCGTAGGCGAGCTCGAAAGCAGACTCCCTTCACTCGAGGAAGAGAGCAGGAAGGCGAAGGAGTACGTCGAACTGAGGGACAGATATAAGCTCCTGGAGGTCAACGTTATCTTAAGCGGCATAGAGAAGACCGAGGAATCAAACGCAGGCCTGAACGAGGATCTGAAGGCTCTGAACCTGAGGATCGCCGAAGCGGAGGCCTCTGGCGCAAAAACTTCGGAGAAGAGCAGGGAACTTGCCGAAAGGCGCGCCTCGATCCAGTCTGATCTCGATGACGCCAGAGACCGCATCCTCGCGATCAGCAACGAGATAAACGAAGCGTCGACCTCCGGAAAAATTGCGGCCGAACGCCTGGAAGCCCGTAAGCGCGACACCGACAGGATAAACGGCGAGATAGCGGATCTCGAGGAGAAACTTCGGAACACTCGCGAAGGTCTCGAGAACTTCAGGTCGGAACTGACCGAACTCGAGAAATCGCGCGAAAAGGCCGAGAACGACCGCAGAACCGTCCAGGCCGAATACAATACGGCTCTCACAGAGAAAAACGAGCATGATAAGGCTGTTTCGGACGCGCGTGAAAAGATCATCGATCTCGCTTCCAGAAAAGCCGGTCTGAACACTTCCATAGAAAGTTATGAAAACCTGAAACTGTCTCTCGAGGAACGCAGGGTCGAACTCAACACCAGGAGCGCCGCGTCCGCCGAGGAGAGCGCTAAGGCCCGGGAAAATTACGAATCAGTGAATTCCAGGGAGATGGAGGAGAAAGAGACCCTCTCCGCGCTTAAAGAGGACAGGGCAGAACTCGCCGATGAACTTGAAGGGACAGACGGGCGGATCACGTCATTATCCGGCGAACTTCAGGAAAACGTCATAGAAAACAGCCGCCTTTCATCAAGACTTTCGACGATGATAGAACTCGAAAACAACTACGAGGGCTACAACTATGGCGTCAAGACGCTCATGAAGAGCAGAACGGGCGGGATAATCGGCGTGACGGCTGATCTGATCAGCGTCCCGGAAAAATATGTGACAGCGATAGAAACGGCTATGGGACAGACGCTGCAGAACGTCGTCTGTGAAACTGACGAGGACGCAAAGAGAGGCGTGCAGTTCCTGAAGGAGAACAAGGCCGGGCGCCTTACGTTCCTACCTGTTTCATCCATCAGGCCGTCCCGGAAAACTTCATATCCTGAAGTCGAAAGCGATCCGGGATTCATCGGCTACGCCGACGCACTGATCGAATTCGACAAGACGTACGGGAATATTTTCTCATACCTGCTCGGCAGGACCGCTGTCGTCGATGACATGGACAGCGCCGTCGCCCTCTCGAAGAAGGGCACCCCGCTTCGCTTCGTCACGCTCGAGGGTGAGATCGTAAACGTATCCGGAGCTATCACTGGCGGCGCATATAAAAACAGATCCGCGAGCCTTCTGGAGCGCAAGCACGAGATCGCTTCGCTGCGCGATCAGATCGCGGCTCTGACATCCAGGATCGGCGACGAGAAGAAAGAGATCGGTGAACTGAAGGAAAAGAGAGAAAAGGTATTTTCAAAGCTCTCTGATAAAGACGAACTGATCAGGAACTCGGAACTCGAGTTGAAGCGCATCGAGGGAGAACTTTCATCCGCCCGCGAACGCCTTTCTAACGGCGAGGAGTCGGAGAAAAACGTCGCGGCGGAACTTGAGACCATAGCTTCCAGATGCGCGGAAGCGGACGAACTTATCGCTTCGAAGAAAAAAGAGATCGAAGAGATCGAGACCGAACTCGGAAAGTGCGAGAAAACTGCCGAAAGCGAAAACGAGGCTTCCGACGAGAAGAACGTCCTGCTCACCGAGAAGCAGAACGAGGTCACGGAAAAAGCCGTAGCGCTGACCGAGATAAACGGAAAGATAAACGCAAAGACGAATGAGATAACGTCGGCGGAAAACGAGATCGCATGGAGTGAACGCGACATCGCCGAAAAGCGCCGCGAACTCGAAGACATCGAAAAGGAAAAGGAAGAACTTGCTCGCAGAACGGACCGCAGCGCCGAGATAGCAGGACTGACCGCAGAGAGAGACGAACTGGAGCGCATGAAGACGCGCCTGTCGGAGGAGATGGGAAAGACTGATAAGGAAGCCGGGGACATCTCCGCTGAGCAGCAGAAATATTCGAGTCTCATAGATTCTCTCAGAGACGATAAATATCAGCTCGACGTAAAGATCGCCAGAGGCGAGGGACAGCTCGAGACGATGAAAGAGAAACTCTGGGACGAATTCGAGATATCCTACGCCCAGGCAGCGGACATGAAGCGCGACGACATCAAATATTCCGCCGCCGTCCGCGAGACGCGCGAGATCAGGTCCAGGATGTCGGAACTCGGGGACGTGAGCATCAGTTCCATCCAGGAATACGAACAGGTCTCCAAGCGATACGAATTCATGACCTCACAGCGCGACGACGTCTTAAAGGCGAGGGACGAACTCGTATCCATCATCGAGAATATGGACCGCTCCATCAAAGCCAGATTCAGGGAAACGTTCGATAAGGTAGTCGTAAACTTCGAGCAGATATTCGGGGAACTCTTCGGAGGAGGCCACGCGGAACTGACCCTTGACGACGCGGACGATCCGCTCAATTCCGGGATAGAGATCGTGGCTCAGCCGCCGGGAAAGAAACTTCAGAATATCAACCTCATGAGCGGCGGAGAAAAAACGATGACGGCGATCGCCCTCATGTTCGCCGTTCTCAAGACAAAGCCGACTCCTTTCTGCATACTCGACGAGGTCGAGGCCGCGCTGGACGACGAGAACATCGACAGATTCGCGGACTACCTCTCGAATTTCAAGGATATCCAGTTCACGCTCGTCACGCACCAGAAAGCGACGATGCGCCACGCGGACGTACTGTACGGAGTGACTATGCCGGAGCGCGGCATTTCAAAGGTCCTGAGCCTGAAACTCGGAGACGAGATAGACCTCGGCGACGATGAAAAGTGACGGAGAAAACCGACGCCAGAGGCGGGAAAGGTAAAACATGCCTATCATTAAGAAAGAAAAGGGATTTTTCGGAAAACTGTCCGAACGGATCGGCGACGTCCTG
This sequence comes from Clostridiales bacterium UBA7285, assembly GCA_002472145.1. GTDB lineage: Bacteria > Bacillota > Clostridia > Peptostreptococcales > Anaerovoracaceae > Eubacterium_B. The sequence continues at coordinate 47,207 of DKRJ01000013.1, forward strand.
ATGCAGAGATCGACGGTGGACGAGGAGATGCTCGATGAACTCGAAGAGGTCCTCATCACGTCGGACATCGGGATGGACACTACGATGCGCATAATGGAGGACGTAAGAGATCACGTCAAGATCAATCATATAACAAGGCCCGAACAGGTAAAGGACGCTATAGTTAACGTAATTACATATATGGTCGATAAAGGCGGAAGGAACAAACTTTCCGACAAGACCCCGCTCGTCATCCTGATGATCGGCATCAACGGCGGTGGAAAGACAACGTCGATCGCCAAGCTCGGCAATCTGTTGAAAAACCAGGGCAGGAGCGTCATGTTCGCCGCCGCGGATACATTCCGTGCCGCCGCGGGCGAACAACTTAAGATCTGGGGAGACCGCATCGGAGCACCCGTCGTCATGCACGGAGAAGGAGCCGATCCTTCCGCTGTCGTCTTTGACGCGATCCGGTCGGCAAAGGCAAAAAACACCGACGTCCTTATAGTCGATACGGCCGGGCGCCTTCAGACTAAGCGGAACCTCATGGCTGAACTGGAAAAGATCAAGAGGGTGATCTCGAGGGAATACCCGGAAGCCGATCTGGAGACGATGCTCGTTCTGGACGCCACGACGGGTAAAAACGCGATCTCGCAGGCCGAAGTTTTCAACGAGTCAGCCGAGATAACCGGCATTTTCCTGACGAAGATGGACGGGACCGCAAAGGGCGGCATCGCCATAACGGTTACGGACCAGTTCGACATACCTATCAAATTTTTAGGGATCGGCGAGGGAATAGACGACATAGAGGCGTTCGACCCGAGAAGATTCGCCGGAGGAATATTCAGTGAGTAAACCGATAGTCGCCGTCGTAGGACGGCCGAACGTGGGCAAATCCACGTTTTTCAACAAAATAGTCGGAAACAGGATCTCGATCGTCGAGGACACCCCCGGGGTGACGCGCGACAGGATCTTTGCCGAGGCTGAGTGGAACGGCAGGCATTTCGACATGATCGACACCGGCGGCATCGAGCCGTCGAGCGACGACATAATCATGGTCCAGATGCGCGAACAGGCGGAGATGGCCATCGACATGGCCGATGTCATCATATTCATGGTCGACGGCAAAGAAGGGATCACCACCGCTGATGAGGAGGTCGCCGATATCCTGAGACGCAGCGGCAAAGGGAAGAAGATAATACTGCTCGTGAACAAGATCGACAACCCGCGGAAATTGCCCGATAACTTCTACGATTTCTACTCCCTCGGCATCGCCGATCCGATCCCGGTATCGTCGGCGAACATGCTGAACCTGGGAGACGTTCTTGATGAGATCGTCGCGTCTCTTCCGGAAACTGAGTCCGAGGAGGACGACGACACTAAGATCGCGGTGATAGGAAAGCCGAACGTCGGCAAATCCTCGCTCGTGAACGACCTGCTGCGGGAAAAGCGCGTCATAGTCTCGCCGATCGCAGGAACGACCAGGGACGCCATAGACACGCCGTTTGAGTGGAACGGCGAGAAATACACGCTTATCGATACAGCGGGCATCCGCCGCAGGAGCAGAATATATGACGACATCGAAAAATACAGCGTCGTCAGGGCGGTCGGAGCCATAGAGAGGAGCGACGTCTGTCTTTTGATGATCGACGCGTCCGAGGGGCTGACCGAACAGGATAAGAAAATTGCAGGGCTCGCGCACGAAGCAGGCAAAGGTATAGTCATCGTCGTGAACAAATGGGATCTCATCGAAAAGGATTCGAATACGATGAAGGAGTTCACCAAAAAGATCAAGGGCGAGCTTCTCTTCATGTCATATGCGCCGATCGTCTTCATCTCGGCGCTCACCGGCCAGAGAGTCGGGAGGGTCATGCAGGTTGTAAAAGCAGTCTCAGAGAACAGGGCGATGCGCGTGCCTACGGGTCAGCTGAACAGTCTCATCGAGGACGCGGTTTTGATGAAAGAGCCGCCGGCTGACAAGGGCAGGCGCCTGAAGATCTACTACGCTTCACAGATAGCCGTAAAGCCGCCGCTCTTTTCGTTCTCGATCAACGACCGCGAACTGATGCACTTTTCATACGCGAGATATCTGGAGAACAGGATCCGCGACGCGTACGGCTTCGAGGGCACGTCCATAAAATTCGTCTACCGTGAAAAAGGAGATAAAGAGCAATGAATTCTATCAATACGACGGCGATATTCATAATATGGATGATATGCTCCTATCTCATCGGCTGCTTTTCTCCGTCGACGCTGATAGCGAAGAGCAAGGGCCACGACATAAAGAAGGAAGGCTCGGGCAACGCCGGAACTACGAACGTGCTCAGGGTGCTCGGCGTCAAATACGCGCTGCTGACTTTTGCTCTGGACGTCTTCAAAGGGTTCATAGCATCATTCATAGCGGCCAGGATACTCCCCGCAGACCTCGCGGCGTACTGCATCTTCGCTGTGACGCTCGGGCACATATTCCCGATCTTTCTTCATTTCAAAGGAGGAAAGGGCGTCGCCTGCGGAGTGGGAGCCATAGCGGGGCAGTGCTGGTGGATGGCGCTCATCTGCTTCGGCACGTTCGTGGTTTTGTTCGTGCTGACGCATAAAGTCTCGCTCGGGTCGCTCTGCGGCACCGCGATGTTCCCGATCCAGGCGGCGATCTTCCACCGCGAGATGCTCATCCCGGGTGTCATAACGGCGGCGCTTATCTTTTTCATGCACCGCGCAAACATCGCCAGACTGGCGAGAGGCGAGGAAAAATCCATAAGTTTCAAGAAAGATCATTCCGAAGGAGAGAACCGATGAATGCGACGATCATCGGATATGGAAGCTGGGGGACCGCTATTTCCGTGCTCCTGGCGTCAAAGGGCGTCGACGTCACTGTAACGGCGAGGAACAAAGACTTTCTCGCCGACGTTTTCGCGTCGCGCGAAAACAGCAAATATCTTCCAGGAGTCCCGATACCTGACAGCGTAAACTTCGAGCCCGAAGCCGGGAAAGCGCTTTATGGCGCGGATTTCGTCATCTTTTCCGTTCCGGCTCAGCATTTCCGCGAAAGCCTGAGCAAATACAGAGCGAATATCCCGGGCGGCGCCGTTCTGGTAAACACGGCTAAGGGGATCGAGCAGAACACATTGAAGCGTCTTTCGGAGATAGCGGCCGAGACCGCGCCGGAATTCAAATACGTCGCGCTTTCCGGACCTTCCCACGCCGAAGAGGTCGGCAGATTCCTCCCGGCGAGCGTGGTGTCGTCCTCTGCGGACGACGATGCGGCTAAGTCGGTCCAGAAACTCTTTACAACAGACAGATTCAGAGTATATACGAACGACGACGTCTGCGGGGTCGAACTCGGCGGAGCGCTGAAGAACATCATCGCTCTCGGTGCCGGGATCATAAACGGGATGAAAGCAGGGGACAGCGCCAAGGCAGCTTTCATCACACGCGGGATAGCAGAGATGAAACGATTCGGCGCTGCTTTCGGAGCCAGGCAGGAGACTTTTTCCGGACTCGCGGGGATAGGCGACTTGGTAGTAACCTGTACGAGCGTCCACTCGCGGAACATGCGCTGCGGCACGCTGATAGGACAGGGAGTGGCCCCGGACGAGGCGGTGGAGCGCATCGGCATGGTCGTAGAGGGATTCTACACATGCTACGCCGCGTACGAACTTTCTCACAGGGTCGGCGTCGAAATGCCGATCACGGACGCTATCCACGAGTGCCTCGAGGGAAGGCTCACTCCGGCAGAAGGCGTGGACGTCCTCATGGGGCGGCCGCTGAAAGCCGAAAACTGAATGCCGCCGGGATTTTTTGACAGATATTGCTTTATTACTTTGGAGAACAGATGCCATTTGATTCGGGAACGACATTTTTTCATATCACGACGTTCGGCTGCCAGATGAATGAGCACGATTCGGAGATAATCGCCGGGCTGCTTTCCGAAAGAGGGATGATGCAGACTGACGACCCGGCATGCGCGTCTGTTGAGATAATCAACACGTGCAGTGTGCGCGAGAACGCCGACAAGCGCTTCTTCGGCACGCTGGGGACGCTGAAAAAGCGTAAGAAGACCGATCCGTCCTTTATAGTCTGCGTCTGCGGATGCATGATGCAGCAGCAGAGCGTCGTCGACGAAATCAAAGCAAAGTATCCGTGGGTCGACGTCGTATTCGGCACACACAACATCCACGAGATACCTGCGCTCATAGAAGAGGCCAGGGCCGGGCAGACAGGAATAATCGACGTCCTCCCGGATTCATCCGAGATCGTCGAGGGACTCCCGGTAAAACGCTTGTTCAAGCACAAGTCTCTCGTCAACATCATGTACGGCTGCAACAACTTCTGCACGTACTGCATAGTTCCGTATACGCGCGGCCGCGAAAAGAGCAGGTCGCCAGAGGCCGTAGTCAGCGAGATCAGGATGCTGGCCGAAGACGGAGTTAAGGAAGTCATGCTCCTCGGCCAGAACGTCAATTCGTACAGAGGTCTCTCCGAGTCCGGGGACGTCACGGATTTTCCTGGGCTCATACGTCAGATAAACGATATCGACGGCATAGAGCGCATCAGGTTCATGACGTCACATCCGAAGGATCTTTCGGACCGCCTGATCGACGCTTTTACCGAATGCGACAAACTCTGCCGAAACATCCACCTTCCGGTCCAGTGCGGCAGCGACGAGATCCTGAGACGGATGAACAGGCACTATACCCGCGAGGGCTACCTTTCGCTCGTTGAAAAGCTGAGGGCTGCCGTACCGGAGATCACCATATCCACTGACATAATCGTCGGTTTCCCGGGCGAGACGGAAGAGGACTTTGAATACACACTCTCACTCGTCAGGGAAGTCAGATACGACTCGGCCTTCACCTTTCTGTATTCTAAAAGGAACGGCACGCCAGCCGCGAAGTACGAAGATCAGATACCGGAAGAGGTCAAACACGAGCGCTTCAACAGGCTCGTCGAGGCCGTGAATGAGATAAGCGCCGAGAAAAACGCCGCTTACGTCGGACTCGTGGAAAAGATCATCGTCGACGAGAAGGGAAAGACCGAAGGGACGCTCAGCGGGCGCACGGACGGCTTCAAACTCGTTAATTTCAAAGCCTCAGACGATCTGATCGGCAAAGACGTGAACGTGAAGATCACCGACGCGAAAACGTTTTCTTTGTTCGGTGAACTAGTGCGCTGAAACCCCTGCGCCGGGCACGTGAGCCAGACAAAAATGAATCGGAGGACACATTGGAAAGAATAAAGGATTTCTTCCGCCGCTATCCGTATATGGCAATATTCCTGGTACTTCTCATCATAAGGAGTCTGATGTACGGCTTCAGCATGGAGTCGCTGATGAACAAACTCCTGTCTCTCCCGGGGATAGTCATAGGACTGAGCGTCCACGAATACGCGCACGCAAAAGTCTCAGATAAACTGGGTGACCCGACCCCCCGCATGCAGGGGAGAGTGACCTTGAATCCGGCCGCTCATATCGACCCGTTTGGACTGCTGACGCTGTTCCTGCTCGGCTTTGGATGGGGCAAACCGGTCATGATCGACCCGAGATATTACAGAAACAGGCGGAGAGACGAAGCGCTGGTCTCCGTCGCCGGCGTCATCACCAACTTCATTACGGCGTTCATTTTCACGGCCGTAATGAGGATATGCATTGCCGTTTTCCCTTCGATGATATACGGAGGCAATTCCTTCGGCTCTGTCATTTTCGAGATCCTTCAGTCCGTGGTCATAATCGATCTGGCGCTCATGGTCTTCAACCTGATACCGCTTGCGCCGCTCGACGGATTCAATTTAGTCACACAGATATTCAAACTCGACAGATACAGATGGTATCCGCAGGCACAGCGGTACGGATACTATATCCTCCTCCTGCTGATCGTATTCGGCATAGTCGGAAGGATCGTCTCGCCGTGCGTCACCGGACTGTATAATCTGCTCATCGGAATTTTCTTCTGAACACATGTTATATAGACAATAACAGCCATCGTAATATTTTGGCACTCTCACCGCGAGAGTGCTAATTTTTGTGTTGAGTTTTGCTTTGGGCGGGTATATGATAATCGTAAAGACTAACGATCATAGGAGGAGATGATTGCGATGAACATTGAAAAATACACTCAGAACGCTCAGTCTGCGGTCATCGACGCGCAGAATCTGGCAATCGAATACGGAAATCCGTCACTGGAGCCTGAGCATATCCATCTCGAATTGCTTCGCCAAAAAGACGGACTGATACCAAGGCTTCTTAAATATATGGAAAAGGACCCTTCGCAGGTCGAAGACGCGGTCAGCAGAGAAGTGGAGAAACTGCCGAAATCGACGGGAGGGCAGACGTATGCCTCACAGAGGACCGTGAGATTTCTGGACAAAGCTGAGAAAGAAGCCAAACAGTTCAAGGACGAATTCGTCAGCGTGGAACATCTCTATCTGGCGCTCCTTGAGGAAAACAGCGGTCCTTCCGCGGAGATATTCCGCAGATACGGGATCACGAAGGACGCGTTCCTCGCCGCGCTTTCGCAGGTGCGTGGCAATCAGCGCGTGACGAGCGACAACCCGGAGGACAACTACGACGCTCTTCAGAAATACGGCCGCGATCTGGTCGAGATGGCCAGAGAAGGCAAACTGGATCCTGTCATCGGCAGGGACGCGGAGATCAGGCACACCATACAGATCCTCTCGCGCAGGACTAAGAACAACCCTGTCCTCATAGGCGAACCGGGCGTCGGCAAAACAGCCGTCGTGGAAGGCCTCGCCCAGAGGATCCTGAAGGGGGACGTACCTGAGAACCTGAAAGATAAGACGATATTCGCCCTCGACATGGGCTCTCTCATCGCAGGCGCTAAATACCGCGGCGAATTTGAGGAGAGGCTGAAGGCCGTCCTGAACGAGATCGAAAAGTCGGAAGGGAAGATCATCCTGTTTATCGACGAGATCCACAACATCGTCGGAGCCGGAAAGACCGAAGGGTCCATGGACGCCGGAAACCTGCTCAAACCTAAACTCGCGCGCGGTGAACTGCACTGCATCGGCGCGACCACGCTGGACGAGTACAGGAAGTATATCGAGAAGGACGCGGCTCTGGAGCGTCGTTTCCAGAAAGTCCTCGTAGACCAGCCGTCCGTCGAGGATACAATTTCGATACTCCGCGGATTGAAGCAGAGATTCGAGATCCATCACGGAGTGAGGATCACTGACAATGCTTTGATCGCCTGCGCGAAACTCTCGGACAGGTACATCACCGACAGATTCCTTCCGGATAAAGCCATCGACCTCATGGACGAGGCGGCGGCAAAGATCAGGACAGAGATTGACAGTATGCCTGCCGAACTCGATGAGATCTCGCGTAAGATAATGCAGCTGGAGATCGAAAAGCAGGCGCTCGCAAAGGAAGAGGACAAAGCGTCAAAGGCAAGACTTTCCGCGCTCGAGAACGAACTCTCCGAATTGAAGGCAAAGGACGCGTCGATGCGCGCCGAGTGGGAGAGCGAAAAGAAACTCATCACCGAGACGAAAAAGACACGTCAGGAAATAGAAGACGTGAAACATCAGATGGAGGAGGCCGAGCGCAAATACGATCTCGAAGCCCTCGCGCAGTTGAAATACGGTAAACTTCCGGAACTTGAGAAAAAGCTCGAGGAGCAGAAGCAGAAACTCGAATCCGGCAAGGACGAAAGCCTGCTGAAAGAGGAAGTCGGCGAGGAGGACATCGCCGAGGTGGTATCCCGCTGGACCGGCATCCCTGTCGCGAAACTCGTCGAAACAGAGCGGGAGAAACTTATCAGACTCCCGGAGACGCTCCATAAGAGGGTCATCGGACAGGATGAGGGCGTACAGGCTGTGTCGGAGGCAATACTCCGCGCCAGAGCCGGGCTGAAAGATCAGAACAGGCCAATCGGCTCGTTCATATTCCTCGGACCTACGGGCGTAGGAAAGACCGAACTTGCCAAAGCACTGAGCGAGGCAATGTTCGACACCGAGAAGAGCATGATCAGGATAGATATGTCCGAATATATGGAGAAGTACTCAGTCTCAAGGCTCATCGGCGCGCCGCCGGGATACGTCGGATACGACGAGGGCGGGCAGCTCACCGAGGCTGTCAGGAGGCATCCGTACAGCGTTATCCTCTTTGATGAGATAGAAAAGGCTCATCCGGACGTATTCAACATCCTGCTGCAGCTGCTTGACGACGGACGTCTTACGGACAACCAGGGCAGAACGGTCGACTTCAAAAACACGATAATCATCATGACGTCGAACATCGGAAGCCGCGAACTGCTCGAGAACATCCGCGACGACGGCAAGATCGACGGGTCGACGAAACAGAACGTGATGAACGAGCTGGAGAGATCGTTCAAGCCTGAATTCCTGAACAGGATAGACGAGATAATCGTCTTCAGCCCTCTGACAAAGGACAACATCGGAAAGATAATCGGCCTGCAGTTCGATCAGATCAGGAAGAGAGTCGAGGACAGGAACATCGATCTGAAACTCACAGACAGCGGCAGAGACTACATAGCCGAAGAGGCGTACGATCCGGAATACGGCGCGCGCCCGGTGAAGAGATATCTGCAGAAGTACGTTGAAAATAAACTCGCCGAGATGATCATCCGGGGCGAGATAATGGACGGAAGTTCTGTCACGGTGACGAAGGGAGAAGGCGGACTCGACTTTAAAGTCGAAAATCCTGCGTAATCCCGGAACGTCTGATCGTATTGTTCATATGCAGGCGCATCGCGTGTGCGCCTGCTTTTTCGTTTTTGGAAATGATCGCCTCGTAGATGCGGCGATGCTCCCTGAGCACGCGGTTGAGGTAGTTAGGCTCGAAATAGTTCGTCGAGCAGCAGTAGCCTGAGAAGTCCTGGAGCGTGCGCAGAGTCTTTTCGAGGAGGACGTCGTTTGCCGCCTCGTAGACGAGGCAGTGGAATACCTTGTTTATGGAGATCATCTTAGGCACATCGTTCGTCTTGGTATACAGGACCATGTATTTGAAGATGTCGTCTAAGTCCGAGATCTGCTCCTCGGTCGCCCGCCTTGCGGCAAGACGTGCCGCGAACGTTTCGAGGTCGCGCCTCATCACCATCATGTCGGAGACTTCTTCCTCTTTCAGCCCGCGGACGAATTCGCCTCTGTTGGGTATGTAATCGAGAAGTCCGAGCGTCTCCAGGCGCTGAAAAGCGGCGCGCAGCGGCGTCCTGCTCACGCTGTATTTCTCGCAGAGCGATGGCTCGGAAAGCCTTGATCCGGGCGTCAGAACGCCTGTCAGAATGTCGTTGAGAAGGTCGCGATAGACGCGTTCGCCCGGGGTATCGGGCTCGTTTTGTTCCTTAAGTAAATCCTGTAATCTGCTCATGCGTAAATTATATCTGCCGCGCGCTTTGACTGTCAAGAAACGGGGATGTGTGATAAAATATCGCTATGATCAAGAAAAAAACGGCATCCGAGATCTTGGACAGGCTCTCGGTGGCGTATCCCGACGCGGGATGCGCACTGCATTTTAATAATCCGTTCCAGTTGCTCGTTGCAGTTGTTTTATCGGCTCAGACGACCGACGTCAGCGTCAACGGGATCACTCCGAAACTCTTTGAAAAGTATCCCGATCCCGGGGCACTCGCCGCGGCGGATCAGGATGAAGTCGCCGGGATAATAAAGAGCATAGGCATGTACCGGACTAAATCCGCCAATATCATCGCGCTTTCCCGCAGGCTGATCGACGATTTCGGCGGCGAAGTACCGGGAGACTTTGATAGCCTCGTTTCTCTGCCGGGCGTCGGGCGTAAGACGGCGAACGTAGTCCTCGCCGAAGCTTTCGGCGAACAAAGGATCGCGGTCGACACCCACGTCTTCAGAGTCTCAAACAGGATAGGGCTGGCCGATGCGAAAACGCCGGAAGAGACCGAGGAGCAGTTGAAACGCGTTCTCCCGGGGAACAGGTACACCGAGGCGCACCACCTGCTGATATTCCACGGGCGGAGGTGCTGCAGCGCCAGAAAGCCGTCGTGCGATACGTGCCCGATAAACGATCTCTGTGAAAAAAACCTCTGATTTCGACATCAGAGGTTTTGTTTTTGATCATATCGTTTTGTTTGATCTCGTTTGGCCGGGGACCGGGGACGTGGCATCCGGAGCGCTATTCTGCTTCAGGAGCACCCTGATCAGGCCAGGGGTCGTTCTCGTGCCCCGGACGGCCGTGGCAGCTTTTATATTTCTTACCCGAACCGCACGGACACGGGTCGTTTCTGCCCGGCTTCTTAGGAAGGCGCACCGTGCGCGAACGGCGGTAGTCGTCATAGATCTCGCGGCGCTTTTCCTCGCTCAGGACGTCGTCCCACTCCTCGAGGCTCCACAGGTAGTCGGCACCTGCCTTATGCATGTTGAAATACAGTTTCTCGAAATCGACGTCGAGGTCTATCTCGCTGTCGAGCGTGATCTTATCCACGTCGAACGGGTCGTTTAAACTCGTCTGTATGCCGTCGAGGAACCCGACGAATATTACTTTATCGCATTTGAACTGATCTACGAGATCGGAGACTTTCCCTTTCAGGTGCTCGTCGTGATGCGCGAGTACGTACGCGTATATCTTCTTTTCCGTGTCGGAATATTCGTTCCAGAACGCCTTGACGGTCGATTTAGTCTGGCCGTTCAGAAGTTCGTCCCACTGCTTGTACAGGCTCTGTTCCATTTGATAGACCTCTTTCTTATGATTTGATGGATCTGCCGGGCTGCATCGCCCGCCGGCGGTAACAATTATAATATAAACGACAGGTTTTGCAAGAGAAAACAATGCAGGGGAGGCCTCGCCTGCGGCTATAATTCCGCGCCTGACGTGATCGCGACGCTGTTTACAAAACACCGGAAACAGACTAATATTAAACCGTGGGTCATATTTATCAAATATTTAACCGCAGGTCTTATTTATCAAAGCAGTATGATCAGGCAGACAGCGCCGGCCGCTGCGGCGCGCGTTAATAAAAGGTTTCTTGTATTGATAAAGGGTTTCTGGTATTGAGAACGGAGGCATCAATCATGAGCGCAAAAAAGACAATCATCGACATGCACTGCGATACTTTGCTCGAGAGCTACAGGCATCCGGAGCAGAGCTTCTACGACGGTCCTACGAATATCAATCTTAAATTGATGCAGGAATACGGGTCTCTGGCTCAGTGCTTCGCGATGTACCTGCCGTGGAAGAGTTCCGGAGAGGATCCGTACGATCTTCTGAAAGGGATATACGCGAACTATCAGGTACAGATGGAAAAGTATAAAGATGTCATCAGGCCGGCTTACACCGCCGAAGATATCGAAAGGAACGCCGCGGACGGCTTCCTCTCTTCGTTTTTGACGATTGAGGACGGCGCGTTCATCGAGGATCAAATCGACAGGGTGGATGAGGTGTATAAAATGGGCGTCCGCATGATCGCTCTGATCTGGAACCATGAGAACAGCATCGCTTATCCGAACAGCAGAGATCCGGAACTCCACGCAAAAGGGCTGAAGCCGCTGGGGATCGAGACCGTAGAGAAGATGAACGAACTGGGCATGATCGTCGACTGCTCGCATCTGAACGAGGGCGGATTCTACGACGTAGCGAAATACAGCAGCAAGCCGTTCGTATGCTCGCATTCATGCGCGCGGGCCCTCTGCGACCACCAGCGCAACCTGACAGACGATCAGCTTAAGACGCTCGGAGATAAGGGCGGAGTCGTCGGCGCCAACTTCTACGGACACTTCCTAAATCAGGACGGGACGCCTCCTACGGCAGAACGCGTCGTGGAGCACCTGATGTACATGAAAGACAAGGCCGGCATCGATTCGATCGGTTTCGGATCGGATTTCGACGGCATCGAGGACACCGGCGAACTCGTAGATTACAGCGGCTTTGCTAAGATCCTCGAGGAGATGGACAGGAAGTTCACCGACGACGAGATCGAAAAAATAAGCCACGGCAACGTTCTCAGAGTCATCAGAGAGGTGACCGGAAGATAGGCGGTCATCAAGGCTTTGTAATAATTCAATAAATTCGCCGCTGTGCGGCGGCGTCATTGCCTTATCGGCGCAAAGTGGTATAATATTTGCATTGCAAACTCTCACTCTCATCTTTGCTTCGAGAGGCAATATATATGAAGATCGGCTACGAACTCTCAATTGAACAGAAGCAGACGCAGACGCTCTCCATGACGCCGGAGCTCATCCAGGCGATCAAGATCCTGCAGTTCAACACTCAGGAACTCAACGAATACATCAAAGAAGAACTCCTCGAAAATCCCGTGCTGGAAAACGACAGGGACCCGGAGGAGGAACTTTCCGCGGATATAGATCTCGATTCTCTCAAGGACAGCATCCTCGAGTCGGACGCCAGGCTTTCCACGTACAGAGAATACGATCCGAACGATGACGACGAACCGGCTTCCGACCCGGGGGCGTACGTCGCATTCCGCACGAGCCTGACAGAGCATCTCCTGATGCAGTTGCATTTCTCAGGGCTTGAGGGTAAGGACGCGGCTATCGGCAGATACATCGTCGAAGCGATAGATCCCAACGGCTACCTCGGCATTCCGTTAGAGGAGGCCGCTTCGGCCGTTTCGGCTCGTCTCGAGGACGCGGAGCGAGTGCTTAAAGTGATCCAGACGTTCGAGCCGGCAGGCGTCGGCGCCAGAAACCTTTCCGAATGCCTTATGATACAACTGGAGCAGGCAGGAGAGGTGGCGGATGACGTCGCTTACTTCGTAAAGAACGAGCTTGAGGACCTCGCGGCTAACAAGATATCGAAGATCGGACGCGAGATGGGAATCTCCACCGCAAGAGTCCTCGAGATAGCGAAACTGATCAGGAAACTCGAGCCGAAGCCCGGCAGGCTGTACGACGCGGACGAAACCGTAAAATACATAATCCCGGACATCACGGTAGACGAAATAGACGGCAGATACAGAGTCATCATGAACGACAGGGGAACGCCCCGCCTGATGGTCAGTTCCTACTACGAAAGCCTCAGGAACGAGGCGTCCGCCAACTCCGAACTCGCGAAATATCTGAACGACAGATTCAATTCCGCCGTCTGGCTCATGAAGAGCATAGAAAGGCGCAAAAACACGATCTGCAGGGTAGCGAGCGCGATAGTCGACTACCAGCAGGACTTTTTCCGCAAAGGGGAACTGTACCTGAAGCCTCTGACGCTGAAGCAGATAGCCGACGAGGTCGATGTCCACGAGTCTACGGTCAGCCGCTCCATCAACGGAAAATATCTGCAGTGCGCGCGCGGGGTGCTCGAACTGAAATACTTCTTCTCGAGCGGCGTCTATTCCGACGACGGAGAAGGCGTCTCCTCGAGCAGCGTGAAGATGATGATAAAAGACATCATTTCCGGTGAAAATCCGAAGAAGCCGTACAGCGACCTTCAGATAGCGAATATGCTCACGAGGCGCGGTGTTGCCATTTCCAGGCGGACTGTGGCAAAATACAGAGAGGAAGCGGGGATCAGATCCTCGACCGGCAGGAAGAAGTTCTGACGCCTGCTGAAAGCGTGACATAGTGTGACATATAGTCAGTTGCCGGGGCAGACCCGGAACGATAAATCAACAAATATATCATCAGCCGGATTATTTGATCATGGAGGTTTACTATGGCAATCAAAGTTGGAATCAGCGGATTCGGAAGGATCGCGAGACTCGCGATCAGAGCGTCTGTAACGCATCCCGACATCGACATCGTCGGTATCAACTACAGGAGCGCGGATGATCTGGATTATCTCGTCTACATGCTGAAGTACGATACGACGTTCGGCAGATTCCCGGGGGAAGTCGGCAGATACAAAGACGGTCTGGTCGTAAACGGCAAAAAGATCAAGGTCTACAAGGAAACCGAACTTACCGCGATCCCGTGGAAGGACTGCGGCGCTGAGTACATACTCGAATCGACCGGCGCGTTCCTCACGACTGAGCTCGCTTCGCAGCACATCGCCGCAGGCGCAAAGAAAGTAGTCATTTCGGCCCCGGCTAAGGACAAGGTCACGCCTACGTTCGTCTGCGGAGTAAACACCGATAAGTACACCAAAGACATGCAGGTCGTCTCCAACGCTTCGTGCACCACGAACTGCCTCGCTCCTATGTGCAAGGTCCTTCAGGACAACTTCGGGATCGAGAAGGGACTCATGACGACGATCCACGCTTCTACGTCAAAGCAGAAGACGGTAGACGGCAAGAACCAGAAAGACTGGAGGATCGGCAGAAGCGTATACGGCAACATCATCAGCACCACGACAGGCGCCGCCAAGGCCGTCGGCCTCGTTATTCCGGAGGTGAACGGCAAACTGACCGGAATGGCGTTCCGCGTTCCTACCGCTGACGTATCCGTCGTGGACCTCACCGTTGTCCTTCAGAAAGCCGCAAGCCTCGAGGAGATCAACGCCGCGATGAAGAAAGCATCCGAAACCTCCATGAAGGGAATACTCGAGTATGTAGAGGACAAATGCGTATCGACCGATTTTGTCGGCGATCCTCACACGTCGATCTACGATGCCACGGCCGGCATCCAGCTCGATGAAAAATTCTTCAAACTCATCGCGTACTATGACAACGAATTCGGCTATGCCACCAAGTCTCTGGAACTCATCGAAAGAATGGCGGAGACGGATAACAAATAGACAGAGCATCAAATCACGCGCCGGGCGCATCAAGCACCCGGCCGATTGCTGTCACGGCGTATGTAATCACAGAACTGCTGCTGCGGCAGACGTTATCACAGAATTGCTGTTACGGCAGACGTAATCACAGAGAGGCTTTTAGAGAAAATGAAGAAAAATATAGAAGACATTGAAGTCAGAGGCAGGCGCGCTCTCGTAAGAGTCGATTTCAACGTTCCGCTCGACAAGGAAGGCAATATCACAGACGACAACCGCATAACGGCTGCCCTCCCTACGATAAGATATCTGAGCGATCACGGCGCAAAGGTCGTTTTGATGTCACACCTCGGCAGACCGAAGGGGAAGCCTGTCGCCGAGATGAGCCTGGCACCGGTCGCGAAGCGTCTTTCGGAACTCCTCGGCAAAGAGGTTAAGTTCATCGCCAGCGACGCGGTCATAGACGAGAACGTAAAAAAGGCTGTATCCGAACTCAGGGACGGCGACGTCGCGCTGCTTGAAAACGTCAGGTTCCGCAAAGAAGAGGAAGAGAACGACCCGGAGTTCGCGAAGGAACTCGCTTCGCTCGGTGATTTCTTTGTTCAGGAGGCGTTCGGCACGGCACACCGCGCCCACGCTTCCACGGCGGGAGTCGCTGCTTACATTCCGGCGGTTTCCGGATACCTGATCGAAAAAGAGGTGAAATACCTCGGCGCGGCCGTCAACGATCCTAAACGCCCGCTCGTCGCGATCATGGGAGGCGCAAAGGTCGGAGACAAGATTCCTATCATCGAAAATCTGCTTAATAAGGTCGACGCGCTGCTCATCGGCGGCGGGATGATGTTCACGTTCTATAAGGCGATGGGACTCGAGATCGGCAGATCCATCCTCGATGAGGACAACGTCGCTTTATCGGCTAAGCTTATCGAGGAGGCGGGCCTGAAGGGCGTCAAGATACTCCTGCCTGTCGACGTCGTATGCGCGGATAAATTCGAGAACGGCGCGAGGATGGCGACTGTTTCAAGAGACGCGATCCCTGCCGACATGATGGGTATGGACATAGGACCTGAGACGGTGAAGCTTTTTAAGGAAGTCATCGACCAGGCCGGCACGGTCGTCTGGAACGGGCCTATGGGAGTCTTCGAGATGTCCGACTTCGAAGCCGGAACGAAGGCGATCGCGGAGGCGCTCGCCGACTGTTCTGCCGTAACGATCATCGGAGGAGGGGATTCGGCCTCGGCGGTGAAAAAATTCGGTCTCGAGGATAAGATGACGCATATTTCGACTGGCGGCGGAGCTTCGCTAGAATTCCTCGAGGGCAAAGAGCTTCCGGGCATCAAGGTTATTCAGGACAAATAGTCCGGGAGGAAACAATGGACCGCAGGATATTTATCGCCGGCAACTGGAAAATGTATAAGACGACGGAGTCCGCCCGGAAATTTGCGTCCGGTTTCTCCGCGATATACAGGCGCAGCGACGTCAGGACAGCTGTATGCGCTCCGTTCACGCAGCTTTCCGCGTTAAAGGAAAGCTTCGCGGGCTCGGGCGTCTCGGTCGGAGCGCAGAACGTTCATTATAAGGACGAGGGCGCCTACACCGGGGAGATCTCGCTTCCGATGCTTAAGGAGATAGGCGTGGACTGCTGCATAGTCGGACATTCAGAGCGCAGGCAGTATTTCAACGAGACGGATGATACCGTAAACCTGAAGTTAAAAAAGATACTCGCCGAAAGCGATATCACGCCCGTACTCTGCGTCGGCGAACACATAGACGAGCGCAGAGCGGGCATCCACGAAGCCATAGTCAGAGATGAACTTAAAGCCGACCTGGCAGGCATCGACAGATCCGATGCGCCGTGCATAGTGATCGCCTATGAGCCAATCTGGGCGATCGGGACGGGAGAGACTGCGACTCCCGATCAGGCCGAGAAGATGTGCGCTTTCATCAGGAACGTCATCAAGGACACCTACGACGGAGAGGTCTCTTCTCAGATCGTGATCCAGTACGGCGGATCCGTGAAGCCGGCCAACGCGGCGGCGATACTCGGGATGCCTGACATCGATGGCGCGCTTGTCGGAGGCGCCAGCCTCGATCCCGAGTCTTTCAACGAGATAATCGAATCGGCGCCGGAGAGGTGATCATCACATGGACGATGAAAGAGACCGCTATATCTGGCTGATGCAGGACCGCATCTACAACGGCAGCGAGGACCAGATCAGAGACAGGATGCCGTTTCTGACCACCTGCTTCCAGGAGAACCTGAATCACGCGCGCCACGTCGAAAACGAGCGCCTGACGTTCGCAACGATTTATATGGCGCTTGCCGGCGGCGGGATGGCCCTGATATTCACGACGAAGATCATGATGCTTTCCGCGTTCATAACTCTCGTCCTGCTCCTGACCGGCATCATAGCGCTGACTCTGACGAGGCGCTGGGACAGCGTTTTCGACAGATGTATGAGCTACGCGCGCGGCACGTACTGCGCCGTCCACAGAGCGCTCTTCCAGCCCGAGGATAACGGAAAGCCGTTCGATCCGGATGACGAGAGGAAGGTCTACGTACCGAAAAAGGAGGACATAGACGTGATCGTGGGCGGGCCAGCTTTCTGCTTCAGCCCGGACGACCCGTACAGAGACAAAACAAAACGCGGCGGCGGCGCGGGCGTTCTGAAGAACCTTCTTACTTTCAATTACAGCAAGATCCGCACGCGCTCGTGGTTCACGATCTTTTATATTATGATCGAGATCGTTCTAGCGGGCTCGTTTTTAGCCAAACTATTAATGAATCTTTAGTTTAGTTACTGGATCTTCAACTTTATTACTGGATCCTCCGCTTAGACACCGGATCTTCACTTTAGACTTTTCAGACCGGATTTTTTATGATCAAACTGATTGCGACAGATCTTGATAACACGTTGTTTGACCGCAGCGGCCAGATCACGCCGGAGAGCGCTTCTCTCCTCCGCAAGGCCGCTGCCCGCGGGACCGCCGCGGCCGTGGCAAGCGGCCGCTGTTTCCCTTCCGCGCGCCTTGCCGCGGCCTCCGTCGGCGCGGCGACGCCGGTGATCTGCTACAACGGGGCCCAGATCCGTCGCGCGGACGGCGGGACGCTGTTCGAGTCGTGCGTCCCGGAGGCGGTCGTCAGCGGCGCTGCCGAGTTCTGCAGAAGCCGCGGGCTGTACCTGCAGATGTACGACGATGACGAGATAGTCGTTGAAAAACTGGACCTGAGCCGTCACGACGATCCAGATCTTAAAAACACCACGTACCGTGAGGTCGGAGACTTCAGGATAATGAAGCCGTTCGACACTCCTAAACTTTTGATAGCCGCGACGACAGAAACAGTACCCGCCATCCAAGCCGAACTTGAGGAAAAGTTCTCCGGGCAGGCATACTTTGCCCAGTCCGAATCGTATCTCATAGAGATCATGGCACCCGGAACGGATAAAGGCGCGGCGCTCAGGAAGCTCACGCAGATGCTCGGGCTGAAAAAAGAAGAAGTCATGGCCCTGGGCGACAACACCAACGACATACCCATGCTCGAGGAGGCAGGGACCGCAGTCGCTGTCGCAAACGCCGTCCCCGGACTGAAGGAGATCGCCGATTACGTGTGCGAAGGGGAGAGAGACGAAGGCTTCAACGAAGCGATCAGGCGCTTCGTCCTCGCTGACTGAAAGCGCGAGCGCCCGCATGCGTACGATCCTGTAAAAGGAGGGCGGCGCCGAAGCATTCATCTGGCGCGCCTGAGCCCATGAAAACAGCGTTAAATGCCCGAAATCAGGTATTGATTTCACATATTCTCTATGATAAAATAATTCGGTCAGAAATTTGGAGGTGAAAGTATGCATACAGCCTTGGAGATAATTTTGGCTATCGTGAGCGTATTCCTCATCCTGAGCGTTCTGCTCCAGTCAGGGAACAGCGAGGGGCTTTCGGGATCGATCACCGGCGGGGCCGAACAGCTCTTCGGAAAGAAAAGAGCGAGCGCTAAGGACATCCTTCTCAAGCGGCTCACCATCATCGCCGCTATAGCGTTCATAGTTCTTTCGGTTGTGATCGTGGCATTTGCCGAGTAGGCGTGCCGCCTTTGCGATATTATCGTTATTATTATTGACTTTGCAACTAAGAGGCGCTTTCGACGCCTCTTAATGTTGTATGTGAAAGGGGAATGATTTACTTATGAGTTGGATCGCTCCAGTTTGTGCTGCGGTCGGCCTCGTCGTCGCGTTTGCTCTCGCGACGTGGGTCGGAAAGCAGGACGCCGGAAATGAGAGAATGAGAGAGATTTCCGGTTTCATCAGAGAAGGCGCGATGGCTTTCCTGCACAGCGAATATAAGATCATGGCGATCGTCATCGTAGTCCTGTTCATCGTCCTCGGCCTGTTCGTTTCATGGGTCACCGCGGTCCTGTACGTGATCGGCGCTCTGCTGTCCGTACTCGCAGGATTCTTCGGAATGAACGTCGCTACCAAAGGAAACGTCAGGACTGCAAACGCGGCTATGACTCACGGAATGCCTAAGGCTCTCGCCGTCGCTTTCAGAAGCGGCTCCGTCATGGGACTCTGCGTTTCGGGACTCGGCCTCCTCGGACTCGGGATCGTATTCTGCGTCCTCGATTTTGCGACCGTCCAGCAGTGCATCACAGGATTCGGACTCGGCGCTTCTTCGATGGCTTTGTTCGGCAGGGTAGGCGGCGGAATCTATACCAAAGCTGCTGACGTAGGCGCTGACCTCGTCGGCAAGGTAGAAGCCGGCATTCCTGAAGATGACCCTCGCAACCCTGCGGTCATCGCTGATAACGTAGGCGATAACGTAGGAGACGTCGCCGGCATGGGCTCCGACCTCTTCGAATCGTACGTCGGTTCCATCATCTCGGCCATAACGCTCGCGTCCGCCGCGGCAAGCGGCCACTCCTTCTCGGAGAGCGTTGCGGCGCTTTTCCCTCTGCTCCTAGCGGCAGTCGGCATCCTCGCCTCAGTGCTCGGAATACTCATGGTCAAAGGAAACGATAAGACGAATCCTTCCAGAGCCATGAACACTGGAACGTACATCAGCGGCATCATCGTGATCGTCTGCTCCATCATAATGAGCAAACATTTCTTCGGCGAGTACAGTTACGCGTGGGCTATCATCGCAGGTCTCGTCTGCGGGATCGCCATCGGAAAGATCACTGAGATATACACGTCCGCGGATTACGGTTACGTAAAGAAGATCGCGGATCAGTCGCAGACCGGAGCGGCCACGACCATCATCTCCGGACTCAGCGTAGGAATGAACTCGGTCCTTTTCCCGATCCTTCTCATCTGCGCGGCTATCCTGATCGCGTATAACTTCGGAGGAGTTTACGGTATCGCTCTCTCCGCTGTCGGAATGCTTTCAACTACCGGAATGACAGTCGCTGTCGACGCGTACGGACCAGTATCCGACAACGCCGGCGGCATCGCCGAAATGAGCGAGCTTCCTGAAGAAGTCAGAGAGATCACCGATACTCTCGACTCCGTCGGAAACACGACCGCCGCTATCGGCAAGGGGTTCGCTATCGGCTCCGCCGCACTCACGGCTCTCGCTCTCTTTGTTTCATACGCTGAAGTAGCGCAGATCGAGCTCGTCAGCCTGCTCGACCCGATCGTCATCGTCGGACTCTTCATCGGAGCCATGCTCCCGTTCCTGTTCTCGGCTCTCACCATGAGTTCAGTCGGCAAAGCCGCGAACAAGATGATCGAAGAGGTCAGAAGACAGTTCAGAGAAGACAAGGGCATCATGGAAGGGACGTCAAAGCCTGACTATAAGAGATGCGTAAGCATTTCGACACAGGCAGCTCTGAAAGAGATGATCCTCCCGGCGCTGCTCGCCATCGTGGTACCTCTTCTCGTCGGATTCCTGCTCGGTAAAGAAGCGCTCGCGGGAGCTCTCGGCGGTGCGCTCGCTTCCGGCGTAATGCTCGCGATCATGATGTCCAACTCTGGCGGAGCGTGGGACAACGCCAAGAAGTATATCGAAGCCGGTCATTTCGGCGGCAAAGGCTCAGAGCCTCACAAGGCCGCTGTCGTCGGCGACACGGTAGGCGATCCGTTCAAGGATACGTCCGGACCTTCGCTGAACATCCTGATCAAGCTCATGACGATCGTTGCGGTCGTATTCGCGCCTCTGTTCGGGAACGGCATTTTCGGCTGATGCCACCGGCTGTCAACTGTCAAATATCAGTAAAACGAAGAAAGAACGTCCTGCAGCGGACGTTCTTTCTTATTCATGTCTTTCTTTTCTTGATAAATATCATCGACCTGTATTAAGTGGTTCAGCTGCCGCGATACCCTCAAGCATTTCGATGACAGGTCCCATGATATCGTCCGGAAAATCAAAATCGCCAGTGTGTATCGGAAGCATATCTCCACAACCGAAATGAATGTATGCTCCCGGGACAAGTTTAAGGTAATATCCGAAATCATCGCTGCCGCGCGAAGGAGCAGTTTTTTCGTAGACAGGGATCCCGATTTCTCTGCACACTTTTCTTACCTTATCCATTGCAGCTTTATCATTTGCAGTTTTAGGGAATGTCTCGATGAGATCATATGAAAACGTCAGTCCGTATTCCCCGCAGAGTTTTTTGGCTTCACCGACTATATTGTCCTTCAGCAAATACATATCACTTTCTAGTTCACCCCTGAGAGTGAGGGAGAGTTCACCATATCCTGCGGATGTTCCGAAAGCCTTTTCACCGACTTTGATCTCTATCACGGTGCAGTCGACACGTTTCTCATATTCGCCGTTACCGAGAATGCTGCTTATTTCAAGTACTAGCCTTGAGATCGCAAATGCAGGGTTTATGCCTTTTTCAGGCATGCTCGCATGAGAATTGCGGCCGGTAAATTTCATGATCACTCCGGTGGAGGCGTTATAGCACGCTCCGTCTATGCAGGCAGCGCAGCCGTAAGGATATCCCGGCATACAATGAAAGCAGTATAAAAAGGGACTACGCTCTTAAAATGGCTATGGGAGGTAATCCTAAGGATGTCTATGGCGAACGCAATCAACGTCCAATGACCAGGATGGGCATCGCACAGGTCATTATGGATACATTCGATCAGGCTCGCGATTACGGGAAAAAGAAAGTTGCTGCAGGAGGGGATCCTGAAAAGATGCCTCCATTTGATCGGGCTATGGAAAATGTTCTCAGGGTTTTGAACCGCGAGATACCTGTCAAAGTTCACTGTGAACAGTTTGATATGCTTACAGTCATCAGGATCGCCGAAAAATATGATATTAAATTCACCCTCGACCACGCATGGGGCGCGAGCGACTTTTACGATGAGATTTGTTCGAGCAAAAACCTTGTAGGTGTAATTTTCGGGCCTATCGGAGTAAAGCTTTTACCAGGAGAAATAGGTAAGGTTGACATTGACTGCCTTAAAGAGTTGGACAGGCGCGGCATCTGCTGCTCAATCATGACCGACGGGCCAATTATGAATCCTGACGCGATCGTGATACAGGCCGGCGAAGCCGTTCGTTTCGGCCTCGACCCTCTGAGAGCTATAGATATGCTTACGATCAACCCTGCAAAGATACTCGGCGTAGACGATAGAGTAGGAAGTCTCGCTCCCGGTAAAGATGCCGACGTCCTTCTATGGTCTTCCCAGCCTGCTCTCGATGTGAGCGCAAGGGTAGTAAAAGAGATCGCCGGAGGAGAGGTCCTGAACTTCTAATAAATCTAATATCGAAATATTTTTGATGCTCGTTACAGGGCGGTCGACATTTAATTCTCAATGTTTGTTCTTGTTTTGACCAAAGATAAGAAGAGTGCTGACTGCCTTTTTTTTATCAAAAATTATTGGCTGCTGTTTCGCCTGCGGTTGACGCTAAAAGGCCGGTTTTGTTGAAATCTCGCCCCGCATGTGGTAAAATTATCAAGTTATCATGGGTGAGAAGGCCCATGAAGGAAACGGGTGTCCGGCGCCCGCTTCACGCAATCGTTTCGGATACCGATTAATATCGTTTGCATTTGAAAGGATCATCTCTTTGGCTACTAAAAAAAAGACGACAACAGGATCGGCTTCCTCCGGCGCATCAAAGAGCAGGTCAACGGCCTCGAAGGCCGCGGCACAGAAGAGCCAGAGCGCTGAAAGAGGCGTGATCGACAATATCTGGGGCGTTATACTGATAGCACTCGGCGCCTTCATTTTTGCTGCGGTTCAGTTCAAGGCCGCGGGAGAGGTCGGCAGCGTCATCGGTACGTTCCTGAGGGGTTCGTTCGGGGTGATAGGGATCGTGCTGCCTTTCTATCTGATAGGCTTCGGTCTCATGCTTCTGCTTAAGAAAGCCGCGCACATATCAGGGCTGAGCGTGTTTCTCTGCGTGCTCGTATTTTTGATGATGTGCAGCCTGAACTCGATCAGGTTCTTCGAAGGAACGACGCTTCCCGACATAGACGTAAAGAAATTCTACGCTGACGGCATCTCACTCTCCGGGGGCGGAGTCGTCGGGATGCTGCTCGATCACGTTCTGATAAGGGCGATAGGCAAGACAGGCGTTATCATCGCGGCGATAGCGATCATTTTCATCTGCCTGCTCCTCGTTCTCAACACCCCTGTTTCAAAGGCGATAGACAATCACCGTCAGAAAAAGGAGGACAAAGCTGCCCGCATCGAGATGCAGCGCCGCGACGAAGAGGAGAGGCACGCGCAGGAACTCGAGCTCAGAAGCAAGGAACTTGAACGTCAGCGCAAGGAGGAGGAGCAGCGCCTCAGAGATCAGCGCAAGCAGGATTACCTGGAAGCAAAGATCAAACTCCAGCAGGAGAAAAACGGCGGTCTTTCATCCGCTGCCCGGCCTCAGGGCCCGATCCCGAATCCCGCAGCTCAGGCGGGTCTGCTCTCCGGAAACACGGGATATACCGTGCAGAACGGCGCAGCCGTCCACGGCGCACGCCCAGCGGGGACCACGTCTCTACTCGGACCTGCCTCAGAAGTGAACGCCTCCCGCGAGCGGACCGACTCCGAAAAGAAAGCGTTCATAGATCTCGTATCGGACGAGAACAATATCGGCAGCGGTTCGACAGACGCTCCGCGCGTACCGGGGACCGGGCTCCCTCAGGACGACGACTTCGTTTCGACCGGAGCGCATTCGACATACGGACTGGAGCCTGAGATCGGACCTGCGAAAGGGTACGGCCTCACGGAGGACACATTCAACGGTGAGCATGATGATGCTGCAGGAAAGACCTATGGTCTCGGCGACGATGATTTCTACGATCCATCGTCCGTTTCAGCTCCAGAAGCGACCGGCTTTGATTCCTGGCCTGACGTAACGCCTTCCGCACATGAAACTGCTTCCGGCTCTTCTTTATCGGCCGGCGCCGCGGCGGGTACAGAGGCAGCGGCAGGGACAGCTGCCGGCACAGCAAAACTTTCCTCTAAGGAAGCGCGCGGCGCGATGCTCGATGATTCTGATTTCAACAAAGTAGACACGTCAAAATACAAAAAGCCTCCGATCCGCCTTCTCAAGTCGCCTAAATACGGCCTCGGTCAGAAGGAATCGAGCGCGGTTCTCCGCGAACGCGCCGGGATCCTCGAGGAAACGCTCCGCAACTTCAACGTCGACGCGGACGTCGTCAAGGTAACGGTCGGTCCAGCCGTTACGCGTTATGAGGTAAAGCCTGCTGTCGGAGTCAAGGTCAGCAAGATATCCAATCTCGCCGACGACATCGCCATGCGCATGAAGGCTAAGAGCATCAGGATAGAGGCTCCTATCCCGGGCAAGGATGCCGTGGGGATAGAGATAGAAAACGAAAACATCACGACCGTTTTTCTGCGCGAGATAATCGAAAGCGACGAATTCAGGAACGCAGGGTCCAGGCTCTCATTCGCCGTAGGACGCGACATTTCGGGCAATTCCATAGTCGCCGATCTGGCGGATATGCCGCATCTTCTCATAGCCGGTGCCACGGGTTCCGGAAAGAGCGTCTGCATAAACAGCATCATCATGAGCATCCTGTACAAAGCCGACCCGGACGAGGTAAAACTCGTGCTCATCGACCCTAAGGTCGTTGAACTGGGAGACTATAACGGGATCCCGCATCTGCTCATTCCTGTCGTGACAGACCCGTCAAAGGCAGCCGCGGCACTCAACTGGGCGGTCACCGAGATGACGGACAGATATAAGAAATTCGCTGAGACTCACGTCAGGGACCTCGAGAGCTACAACAGCAGGATGAGATCTTCCGGCGAGACCGAAAAAGTCATGCCGCAGGTCGTCGTGATCATCGACGAACTCGCCGATCTGATGATGGCCGCGCCTTCTCAGGTCGAGGAGTCGATCTGCAGGCTGGCTCAGATGGCGAGGGCGGCAGGGATGCACCTGATCGTCGCGACTCAAAGACCTTCCGTCGACGTCGTCACAGGACTGATCAAGGCAAACATCCCTTCAAGGATCGCGTTCGCCGTCTCGTCGCAATTCGACTCCCGCACCATCCTCGATACTGGCGGTGCCGAAAAACTCGTCGGAAAGGGAGATATGCTCTTTGCTCCTGTCGGGAAAAAACCGCTCCGGGCGCAGGGCTGCTTCGTATCAGACGAAGAGATACGCAGCGTCATCGACTATGTGAAGAAGCAGGTCGAGGAGGTCAGTTATTCAAGCGAAGTAGTCGACAGAATAGAACGTGGACAGACAGGAAGCGGCTCGTCACAGGATGACGATTCCGACGAACTGATACAGGACGCCGAGGACTGCGTGGTGCAGGCCGGGCAGGCTTCCGTCTCGATGCTCCAGCGCAGGTTCAGGATCGGATATAACCGCGCGGCCAGGATAATGGACGATCTGGAGGCAAGGGGCGTCGTAGGTTCGCAGGACGGCTCTCACCCGAGGCAGGTCCTGCTGTCGGAGGATGAGCTTGCGCTCAGGAGGGCCGGTTCGGATGATGTCGAATAACTCTGATAATACGTGTGATACGCGCGGCGCATCCGGCGCCGCAGGCGGCATCCGTCCGGGAAGCGTGTATTTCGACACGCTCGGATGCCCTAAAAACGTAAACGACAGCGAATACGCGGCGGGAATGCTCGAACGCGCGGGATTCGACATAGCCGACGATCCCGCAGACGCCGATTTCATCATTGTCAACACGTGCGCCTTCATCGAAGACGCGAAAAAAGAGTCTATCGAGCACATTTTCAACATGAACGCGTTGA
Source organism: Clostridiales bacterium UBA7285 (assembly GCA_002472145.1). Taxonomy (GTDB): domain Bacteria; phylum Bacillota; class Clostridia; order Peptostreptococcales; family Anaerovoracaceae; genus Eubacterium_B. Next base: position 72,968 of record DKRJ01000013.1, read on the forward strand.
AACGCGGCGGAGCGAAGCTCATAGTAGCCGGGTGCCTCGCACAGAGATACGCTGAGGAACTTTTTGACGACCTTCCTGAAGCGGACTGCTTCGTCGGCGTCAACGAGTACGAGAAGCTCCCTGAGATCCTGAAAGGGCTCTCCGCTGACGGCAGAAGGGCTGTCTTTGCCGGAGCATGCGGCGCCGACACTCTGGCGCGCGCGTCGAGGCGCTTTTCCTCGCGCCCGTATTCTTCCACACTTAAGATCGCCGAGGGATGCGACAACCGCTGCACGTACTGTGTGATCCCCGATATCCGCGGGAAATACAGAAGCAAGAGCATGGAAGACTGCGTTTCCGAAGCTGAGGAACTGGCGGCAGCCGGATGCCGCGAACTCGTTTTGATCGCACAGGACACGACGTACTACGGACTCGATCTGTATGGAAAACAGATGCTTCCCGAACTTCTCCGCAGGCTCTGCGCGGTGGACGGGATCGAATGGATAAGGCTCATGTACTGCTATGACGAGCGCATTACCGATGAACTAATAGAGACCATCGCAGACGAGCCTAAGATCTGCAAATATATCGACATCCCTCTGCAGCACGCTTCGGACCGGGTCTTGAAGGCGATGAACAGGCACACTTCGCGCCGTTCCATAGAAGAGACTGTAACGCGGCTTCGCTCGCGCGTGCCCGGGATCAGGATCAGGACGACGTTCATCGTAGGGTTCCCGGGAGAGAGCGACGAGGATTACGAGCAGCTCGTCGATTTTATAGAAGACGAAAAATTCGACAGGCTCGGCGTTTTTGCGTATTCGCGCGAGGAAGGGACTCCTGCCGCAAGGATGCGCGGCCAGATAGACGACGACGTGAAGCAGGCCCGTCTGGACGGGATCATGACTCGCCAGATGGAGATTTCACGCGCGCATAACGAAGAGATGATCGGAAAAACGTACAGGGTCATGGTCGACGGAAAAGACGAGGACGGCTCGTACTACGGCAGGACCATGTACGACGCACCGGAGATAGACAACTCCGTGCTTTTCACGTCGCGCCGCCCGCTCGAACGCGGCGATTTTGCCGACGTACTGATAACAGACGCTTTTGACTACGATATTTCCGGAGAAGAGATATGAACGCAATGATTGTCATCATAGACGGGAACAGCCTCATAAACAGAGCGTATTACGCCATGCAGCGCCCTATGATAACCAAGGACGGCGTGTACACTCAGGGCGTTTACGGATTCTTCAACATGTTGCTGAAGATCTTCGACGACTACGACCCTGAATATATAGCCGTCGCGTGGGACCGCAAGGCACCGACGTTCAGGCATGACGAATACGCTGACTACAAAGCCGGAAGGCGCAAGATGCCTCCGGAACTTGCCATGGAGATACCCGTCATGAAGGATGTCCTTTCCGCGATGAACATCACGAACCTCGAGATCGAAAAGTTCGAGGCTGACGATATCATCGGCACGGTCGCACGCCGCGCCGAAAATGAAGGATACGATCCGCTCATAATTACTGGCGACAAGGATTCCCTTCAACTCGTTACGGACATAACGAAAGTCCTCTTCACGAGAAAAGGGATATCGGAATACACGTTATACGATAAAGACACTTTCGAAAAAGAATACGGTATCACGCCGACCCAGTTCATCGACCTTAAAGGGCTCATGGGCGATCCCTCCGACAACATCCCGGGCATACCGGGCGTCGGCGAAAAGACGGGCGTAAAACTGATCAGACAGTTCGGCTCGATAGAGGAGATGCTTGCGCACACCGACGAGATCAAACCTGATTCGCTTAAAGAAAAGGTTGAGACTTTTTCCGCGCAGGCTCTTTCAAGCAAGAAACTGGCGACCATAATTACCGAGGTCCCGATCGATTTCAAAATAGAAAACTTTAAGATCAAGAATCCGTTCAACGAAAAACTCGTAAATAAGTTGTCAGAACTCGAGTTTTACAGTTTCCTCAAGCGGCTCCATCTGTCCGCTGCCACTGCGGACGGCTCAGGCACTCCAGGCAGGCAGGACGAGATCACCGAAAAGATCGAGATCAAGACCGCTGAGGAACTTTCCGCACTCAGGGAGATCGAACGCGGCTCGGAGGTATTCATCAGAGTGTTCTCTGACGAGTCTCACATCCACGCGCCTGAAATAACGGGCATCAGTCTGATAGCTTCAGGCAGATATTATCACGTAGACTGCTGCGGCAGGGACGACGTTTTGTCCGGAGCTGTCTCGATATTGAAGGACGGCGGATTCAGGTTCGCCGGACATTCGCTCTGCGAGACGTACTACGCGCTCATGTTCCGCGGTATGACGCGTTTTGACACGTCGCACGATTCGGAAGTCGCTGCGTACGTCATCGACCCTTCAAAGTCGAATTACAGCCTCAGGACGCAGTTCCTCGAGACGTTCCACGCAGAGATCCCGGACGAAAAGGAATATGCTCAGAGCACTGCCCAGACCGACATGTTCTCCTATAATTCGGCCAGGGAATCCGAATACGGCCTAACGTTCCTCTCCGCATCGCGCGATCTCATGCCTGTGCAGAAAAAGAAAATAGAGGACGACGATCTGGCGACTGTGTATGAGAAGGTCGAACTCCCGCTCATAGAGGTCATGGCTTCCATGCAGTTCGAGGGTTTCCGCGTCGACAGAAACTCTCTCGCCGATTTCGGGAAGGAACTGGACGTTCAGATCGACCAGCTGACAGGTTCGATATACGACCGCGCTGGCGTCGAATTCAACATCAACTCGCCGTCTCAGCTCGGCGAGATCCTGTTCGGCAGGCTCGGCCTCCCGGCGGGAAAAAAGACGAAGAAGGGCTACAGCACCAATGCCGAGGTCCTCGAAAAGATAAAGGACGAGGATCCGATAGTTCAGATGATCCTCGATTACAGATCCCTGACAAAACTCAAGAGCACTTACGTCGACGGCCTTATGCCTCTGATCGGAGACGGGGAGAGGATCAGGCCTCATTTCAGGCAGACCGTGGCCGCCACGGGCAGGATATCTTGCACGGAGCCTAACCTCCAGAACATCCCGGTAAGGGACGAATACGGCAGGCTGCTGCGCAAGGCCTTTATCCCGCGGAGCGATGACAGCGTACTCGTCGGCTCCGATTATTCACAGATTGAACTTCGCGTCCTGGCGCATCTCTCCGGCGACGAAAACCTCATCAGAGCGTTCAACAACGGTGAGGACATACACAGAGCGACTGCGGCCCGCGTGTTCGGGATAGATTACGATAAGGTCACCCCGCTCGACAGGAGCAGAGCCAAGGCGGTCAATTTCGGCGTCATATACGGAATGAGCGGGTTTGGCCTTTCCGAGGAACTGCATATCAGCAGGAAAGACGCCGAAAACTATATCAAAGACTATTTTTCAAAGCATGAAGCCGTAAAGAAGTTCATGGACGGCGAGGTAGCGTCGGCAAAGGAAAAGGGTTTTACGACGACTATACTCGGCAGGCGCAGATATATACATGAGCTTAGATCCTCGAATTTCATGACGCGCAGCCTCGGCGAACGCCTGGCCATGAACAGCCCTATACAGGGAAGCGCGGCGGATATTATCAAGCTGGCGATGATCAGCGTCCACAACGCTCTTCGAGAGCGGGGAATGAGATCCCGGCTGATACTGCAGGTTCACGACGAGCTCATACTCGACGTTCCCGAGGAGGAACAGGAAAAGGCCGAGAAGCTTCTGACCGACTGCATGGAAAACGTGATGCAGCTTAAAGTCAGGCTCGAGTGCAGCCTTAACAGCGGAAAGACATGGTACGATCTGAAATGAAAAAAATGCTCTCCGTCGGTCTCACCGGCGGCATCGGAAGCGGTAAATCAACCGTCTCCGGCGAGCTTGTGAGACTCGGGTACCGAGTGATCGACTGCGACGCGATCGCTCACAGGATAACGGAAAAAGGAAGCCCGGTGCTGGATGAGATCTCCGACGCTTTCGGTGAGGAGGTGATCACGAGCGGCGGTTCACTGGACAGGAAAGCCGTCGCCGCTATCGTTTTCAACGACAGGGAAAAGCGCCTCAAACTGCAGGAGATAGTGACCCGTAAAGTGATAGACGAGGCTGCGTCGGAACTTGAGGCTCTGAAGGCGTCGGGGAGCGGCGAGACTGTATTTGTCGATATGCCTCTTTTGTTCGAAACGGAAAGCGAAGATCTCTTCGACAGGACACTCGTCGTGACGTGCTCACTCGAAAAGCGCATAGAGCGCGTGATGAAGCGCGACGGAGTTTCACGCGAAAAAGTGATCGAGCGGATAAACAGCCAGATGCCGCAGGCGGAAAAGGTCGTTCTCGCGGATGACGTGATCGACAACAGCGGCGATACGGAGAATACTTACGGGCAGCTGCGCGAACTGCTCGAAAAATACGAAGAACTGAAAACCGGAACATGCTGAATTATAAAGACGATATGAAAAAGAAGGGATTCGCTAAATTCGCGGATTTCCTTAAGATGCACCTCGTCGCTATCGTTGTGATAGCCGCCGTAATAGTCGGCTCCGTCGCGATGTATACGATCATCAAAGGGGAGAAGACCGACTCGGGCGGCGATACCCAGGGGAGCACGCTCTACGAACAGGCGGGAGAGATCTACCTCGCCATGTATAACCCGCGTACCTTCAACGTATACGAGTCCTCCGACGAGGACATAGTCTATTTGAACAACATAGTATTCGGCAGTCTTTTCAGGCTCGACGCAGATCTGAACGTAGAGCCGGATCTCGTGAGTACGTATTCAACGGACGCCTCCTCGGGAACGGTACAGATATCGCTGCGCGGCGACGCCTGCTTCTCTGACGGCTCGCCAGTCACCTCATACGACGTCAGGCAGTCTCTGCGGGAGATCATGATTGCGGGATCATCTTCACCTTACTATATCTACGCGTCAAAAATAGACTATATCGAGATTTCCGACGATAAAAACCTCACCGTCACATTCTCGTCCGCGTCTGACGCTTCTCTCGACAATCTCGTTTTTCCGGTGATCTCGTATGACGCATACGAGAGAGGGGAAGACTTTGCTATAGGGACAGGCCCGTACGCCTACTCCTCATATTCCGAGGAAGAAGGTCTGCTTAAACTCGTGCCTAACGAGTACTATTACGGAGGAGCCCCGACGCTGCCGGTGACGGTCAAGATCACTAGCGACAAAACACACATCCCGGGCTTCATCACCATGAATTCGGTCACGGCTTTTCTGTACAAGGATTCGGACGGGGCCGTCATCGCCGACGACAGGTCCCTGTACAGCGAGCAGGTCGTTTCGTCCGAGCTGGAGTACGTCGGCTTCAACTGCTCATCCGCGCTCGTATCCGATCCGCGCATGAGGCAGGCGATCGCAAAATCGGTCGACGTTTCAAGGATAATAGACGAAGATTACGGCGGCGCAGGTACGGCTTCAGACTCCGTATATTTTCCTGGATTTCTCGGAGCCGCTGAAGATCACGGCCTCGAATATAAACCAAAAGACGCTGAGAACCTTCTGAATGAAATGGGTCTGACCGACTCCGACCACGACGGCGTCCGGGAAAACGCGGACGGAACGCCGATAGCGCTGACTCTGATCGTTAATTCCGCCAACGTCAGCAGGAAGGACGCGGCCGACCTCATAGCGGAGTCGCTCGGAGAGATGGGTCTGACGGTCACCGTCAAGGCTCTGCCACAGGCAGAATTCGACGCCGCTCTGAAGGTCGGAAACTTCGATATGTTCATATACGGATATCGCTTCGACAAGCAGTTCAAACTCTCAGCTCTGTTTTCCACCGGAAATTACGCGAAATACTCTGACGCGGAAACGAATTCTCTCGTCGCCTCGCTTGAGACGGCTTTGACGGCGGACGGACAGAGAAAAGCGTTCGAATCGCTTAAAACAAAGCTCAACTCAGACGTTCCGTATTTTCCGATCTGCTACAGGAATTATACGTTCATGGCGGTGAGCACGTTCGAGAGCAAGGGAAAGCCGACGTTCTTCGATCCATACCGCTCGATAAACACGTGGTCATGGAAGCAGAAGAAGACTACTGCCGCACAGTGAGCAAAAGTGATATAATTACACGGTGATTCTTTTTTACAGGAGGTTCCTGCTTTGGTCAAGACAGGTTTAAACGACATCAGAACGTCATTTCTCGAATTTTTCGTCGGAAAGGGGCACTATCTTGGTAAGAGCGCCTCTCTCATACCAAAGGACGACAAATCGATCCTCATAATCAACTCGGGAATGGCCCCGCTTAAAAAATTCTTTTCCGGAGCCGAGACTCCGCCGTCGAAGCGCATGGTGACCTGCCAGAAGTGCATCAGGACAGGTGATATCGACAACGTAGGCAAAACGGCCCGCCACGGCACTTTCTTCGAGATGCTCGGCAACTTCTCGTTCGGCGACTATTTCAAGAAGGAATCGCTGAACTGGGGATACGAATATCTGACTAAGGTCCTCTGCCTCGATCCCGACAGGCTCTGGGCGACTATATATCTCGACGACGATCAGGCGTATAAGATCTGGCGCGAGATAGGCATGCCGGACGATCACATAGTCAGACTCGGGAAGGAAGACAATTTCTGGGAGATCGGCCTCGGTCCGTGCGGGCCTGACTCGGAGATCTTCTACGACCGCGGCGAACAGTACGGATGCGGCAAGCCGACGTGCAAGCCGGGATGCGACTGCGACAGGTACGTCGAGATCTGGAATCACGTATTTACCCAGTTCTCAAAGGAAGAGGACGGTTCGTACAGCGACCTGGCTCATCCGAACATCGATACGGGGATGGGTCTGGAGAGGATCGCCTGCGTCATGCAGGGCGTAGACTCGATCTTCGACGTCGACACCATTAGGCATATCCTCGACGCAGTTCTCGCAAAAGCGGGGATAGAGTACGAACAGCCGGGGACCGAGACGACTGACGTATCGGTCAGGATAATAACCGATCACCTTCGCTCGATGGTCTTCATGATAGCCGACGGAATAATCCCATCCAATGAGGGGAGAGGCTACGTCCTCAGGAGGCTTATCAGGCGCGCGGCGCGCCACGGCAGGACGCTGGGCATCGAGAGCGGGTTCCTCTCTGACCTCGCGGACCGCGTCATAGAGGTGTCCGGGGCTGCGTATCCGGAGATCGTCGAGAAGCGCGCGTTGATCAAAAAAGTCATAGCGACCGAGGAGGAAAAGTTCGACAGGACTATAGACCAGGGACAGAACATCATCGCCGAATACGTCGAAGAGCTGAAGAAAACAGGCTCATCCGTACTGGACGGAGAAAAAACGTTCAAACTTTACGATACATACGGATTCCCGCCTGAACTCACGCGCGAGATACTCGCCGAGAACGGCATGACAGCCGACATGGACGGATTTGCCGAAAAGATGAGACAGCAGAAGGAGACTGCAAGAGGCGGCAGGAAGCAAAGTGACGAGGAAGGCTGGGAAAACAGAGGCAGCGACGTCGAACTCCCGAAGACTGTCTTCACGGGTTACGAAACTCTCGAGGACGAGGGAAAGATCCTGAGCATACGTTTTGACGGGAAAGATGACAAAGGCCAAAGCGGGACGGCGACAGTTTACGTCGACAGGACTCCGTTCTACGCGGAAAGCGGCGGACAGATTTGCGATACAGGTATTATGTCAACAAGTACTGCCAAAGCCGAAGTTATTTCAGTCACCAAAGCCGACGGGATCTTCTCTCACAAAGTAAAGATGATCGAAGGGACTTTCTCCGAGGGAGATACAGTCTCTCTTTCCGTCGACGTTAAAAAGCGCCATCTCACCGCCAGGAACCATACCGCGACGCACCTTCTTCAGAAGGCTCTGCGCACGGTCCTGGGCGAGCACGTACAGCAGGCAGGTTCGCTCGTGAATGAGCGCATGCTGCGCTTTGACTTCACTCATTACGAGCCGCTTACGCCGGAGCAGATATCCGAGGTCGAGGCGCTCGTAAACGAACAAATCGCGCTTTTCGTTCCGGTCAGCACTATCGAGACGACCGTCGAGGAAGCCGAAAAGTCGGGCGCCATGGCTCTCTTTGGCGAGAAATACGGAAGCGTCGTCAGGATGGTATGCTGCGGGGACTACAGCAGAGAACTGTGCGGCGGCACTCACGTCTCGAATACCGGAGAAATCGGCGCATTTAAGGTTTTGTCGGAAGCGGGGATCGCTTCAGGCGTCCGGAGGATAGAGGCTGTCACGGCATCAGGTATATGCGACTCTCTGCTCGAGAAGGAAGACGAGATAGAGCAGACCTGCGCGGCGCTGAAATGCGCGCCTAACGTACTGCCTGCAAAGGCAGCGGCCCTCGCCGAGGAACTCAAGGAAGCCCGCCGGGAACTCAAGGCTGCGAAGGAAGCCGGAATGAGCGGAGAGGTCGACGAGATCATCTCATCGGCAAAGGACATAAACGGCGTGAAATTCATCACGAAGAAGTTCAAAAACGCCGACGCGTCAGATCTGCGCGATCTTTCCGATAAGATAAAAGCCGCCGCAGGAAGCGCTGCTGTCGTATTTGCGTCCGAGAACGAAGGAAAGGTCATTTTCCTCATCGCTCTGACGGACGACCTTGTTAAAAACGGCAGACACGCGGGTAAAATGATTAAAGAGATATCGTCACTCTGCGGAGGAGGAGGAGGAGGCCGTCCGAACTTCGCCCAGGCCGGAGCGCCGGACGCTTCCAGGATCGACGAAGCGTTTGACCTTGCGGAAAGTTTCTTGCGGTAGTATAATTTGGTTATCACTTAGGGAGGTCTTGAGTTATGGAAAGAAACACTATCATGTTCGACACTACCAAAGCGCAGGAAAAAACAACCAGAGAAGTCCTCGAGCTCGTCTACAAGGCGCTTGAAGAGAGAGGCTACAACGGGATCGATCAGATGGTCGGATACATTCTTTCCGGAGATCCTTCCTACATCACGAGCCATAACAACGCCCGCATGATGATCAGCCGCATCGACCGCGCCGACCTCGTAGAGGAGATCCTTAAAGAGTATTTGAAGAAATAGTCATCATAGCAGAAACAGACGGCAGGACACGTTCATGTGCCTGCCGTTTTTTTGACATTATATCCGGATGACCGGATATCGGGGAGTTTGCAGCGATGAAGCGAAAGGTCGCGCTTGACGTAGGCGACAAAACAATAGGAGTGGCAGTAAGCGACGAACTCGGAATAACGGGGCAGGGAATCACGACGATCGAACGCGCCGGGATCAAAAAGGACACAGGGAAAGTCATCGACCTCGTACGCGAATATGACTGCGACACTGTTGTTATCGGGCTTCCGCTCATGCTGAGCGGTGAAGACAGTCCGCAGACAGAGAAGGTCAGGGAGTTCCGCACGCGCCTCGAAAACAAGCTCAGGAGCAGCGCTCTCGCCGACGTAGAGGTGGTTTGGCAGGACGAGCGGTTCACCACGGTGATCGCGGAAGACGTCCTGATTTCCGCCGACCTCGACAGAAGAAAGAGAAAAAAAGTGGTCGACAAGCAGGCCGCCGTTCTGATCCTTCAGAGTTATCTGGATCGCGAAAGGAACAGAGCCGAGCGAGAGCGCAGCGGATCCGACTGAAATAAGATACAGGGACACTTGCGAACTAATTTCCGCGATATACGAAATATAGTTCGCTTTTTTAATATTTATCGCCTTTATAACGGCGTTTTCTTCAAAAAAAACATTCAAAAACGTGAACTTCCGTTGAAGCGAAAAATTCTTAGTGATAAAGTATAGTAAGATAGTTAACGTCTTTAAATTTCCTATTATCCGAAGTGCGTATTTTTCGTACAGGCAGGGGGTCATGATGAAAAAAGTTGCAGTTATCATGGGTTCTGACAGCGATCTTCCGGTAGTAAGGAAAGCGATCGATACCCTGAAGAGTTTAGACATTCCTTTCGAGGCGCACGTATATTCCGCGCACCGCACGCCGGGCGAGACGAGAGATTTCACGGTCGGCGCGGCGGATAACGGCTTCGGCGTGATAATAGCCGCAGCCGGGAAGGCCGCTCATCTCGCGGGAGCGATCGCGGCGAATACGATTCTTCCGGTCATCGGCATCCCGATCAAAAGTTCGACTCTCGACGGTCTCGACTCGCTTCTTTCGACAGTACAGATGCCGGGCGGGATCCCTGTGGCTACCGTCGCTATAGACGGAGCAGAAAACGCGGCTCTTCTCGCGGCCGAGATCCTCGCTCTCTCGGACGAGGGACTCGCTAAGAAGCTTACCGAAAGGCGCATGGAGGGATCCGCCAGGGTCCTGGAGAAAAACGCCGCCATCGAAGATATGTTCAACGACTAAGGAGCGTTTCAGATATGAGCGATCTCAGAGAAGAATGCGGGCTTTACGGAATATACACCAGGGATACCGAAGACGTTGCGTATACGACGTACTACGGGCTTTTCGCGCTCCAGCACAGAGGGCAGGAGAACTGCGGCATAGTCGTCAACGACGACGGCGTATTCAGTTCATATAAGGACAAGGGGCTCGTGAACGACGTCTTCGATTCCGAGATACTGAACAGCCTGGGGCGGGGGAGCATCGCCGTCGGACACGTCAGATACAGCACGACCGGGATCAATAACAGGAACAATTCCCAGCCTCTCGTCATCAATCATCATAAGGGCCGCATGGCCATAGCGCATAACGGCAATCTCGTGAATTCGTACGACTTAAGGACGGAACTGGAACTCCAGGGTTCCATATTCCACACAACGATCGACACCGAGGTGATAGCCTACATCATAACAAAGGAGCGCATCAAATGCTCCTCGATCGAAGAAGCCATCGACAGGGCGATGGACAAGCTCGTAGGCGCATACTCTCTCGTCATAATGTCTCCGACCAAACTGATCGCAGTCAGGGACCCGCACGGCTTCAGGCCTCTCTGCTACGGCATCAGAGAAGACGACGGCGCGTACGTCATCGCTTCCGAATCGTGCGCTCTCGACGCCACCGGAGCCAAACTGATACGAGACATAGACCCGGGCGAGATACTCGTGATAGATAAGAACGGTGTCAGGTCGATCAGCACGCACTGCGGCATCGCGCCTCATAAGATCTGCATCTTCGAATATCTCTACTTTGCCCGTCCGGACTCAGTGATAGAGGGCATCAGCGTTCATCAGGCGAGGAAAGCCGCGGGCGCGTGCCTGGCAATGGAGCATCCGGTCCAGGCCGACGTCGTCGTGGGCGTCCCGGATTCGGGCATAAGCGCCGCGATCGGCTACGCGCAGCAGGCCGGCATCCCATACGGCATCGGATTCATCAAGAACAAATACATCGGCAGGACGTTCATCGCGCCGGGGCAGGGCAACCGCGAGGATAAAGTAAGGATCAAGTTGAACGCCCTGAAGGATACGGTCTCGGGCAAGCGCGTCGTCCTGGTCGACGATTCCATAGTGAGAGGAACGACGATATCGCGGATCATCAAACTCCTGAGAGAGGCCGGCGCGACTGAGATACACGTGCGTTCTTCGGCCCCGGCTTTCATGAATCCGTGCTACTACGGAACGGACATCGACTCGCGCGACAATCTCATCGCATGCAGATATAAACTGGACGAGATCGCCGGTGTCGTCGGTGCGGACAGCCTCGGATATCTGAGCGTGGACCATCTCTGCATGATACTGGGCAAAAAGCCTGAGGAGGGCTACTGCTCCGCTTGCTTCAGCGGCAGATATCCGACGGAAACTCCGAAAGTCACGGAGAAAAATAAATTCGAACATAAGATACGCGAAAAGGAAAGTGGATCCGGAGGGGAAAATGCCTAAGAGTTTCAGCGAAAGCTATAAGGAAGCGGGAGTCGACATCACTGCCGGCTACAAAGCGGTCGAACTTATGAAAAAGCATATCGCCAGAACGGCGGTTTTCGGCAACGCGCCTGACATAGGCGGCTTCGGAGGGCTGTTCGAACTGGACACGGCCGAGATCAGCCGGCCGGTGCTCGTCAGCGGCACGGACGGAGTCGGAACGAAGCTTAGGATCGCTTTTCTGATGGATAAGCACGACACGGTCGGTATCGACTGCGTCGCGATGTGCGTAAACGACATCATCTGCGTAGGCGCAAAGCCGCTGTTCTTTCTCGATTACATCGCCTGCGGCAAAAACGAACCAGAGAAGATAGCCGACATAGTAAAGGGTGTCTGCGACGGGTGCGTCAAAGCCGAGAGCGCGCTCATAGGCGGCGAAACAGCGGAAATGCCCGGCTTTTATTCTGTGGACGAGTACGATCTGGCCGGCTTCGCCTGCGGCGTAGTAGATAAGTCTCGCGTCCTGGACAAGAACAAGATCAGGGAGGGCGACGTTTTGATCGCGCTTCCTTCATCCGGCGTACATTCCAATGGATTCTCCCTCGTCAGGAAGGTCTTCGACGTCGAACACGCCGACCTCGGGAAGGGTGTACCGGAACTCGGCGGAAGATCGCTCGGAGAGACGCTGCTGACCCCTACGGAGATATATGTGAAGCCTATGCTCGCTCTGTTCAAACAGGTGAACGTAAAGTCCGTGGCTCATATCACTGGCGGAGGATTCTTTGAGAACATACCGCGCAGCCTCCCTGCGGGGATAGGCGTCAGGATCAGCAGATCTGACGTCAGGGTACTTCCGGTTTTCGATCTCATAGCAAAAACCGGCGGCATCCCGGAAAGAGACATGTTCAATACTTTCAACATGGGAGTCGGGATGACGTGCGTCGTCGCCGAGGAAGACGCCGACAGGGCCGTTTCCGTCCTGAAGGAGAACGGCGTTGACGCCTACGTGCTCGGCCGCACGGTCAGATCTGAGGAGGGTGTGGAGCTATGCTGAAAAAATGCCGGATCGCTGTCCTCGTATCGGGCGGCGGAACGAACCTGCAGGCTATACTGAACGCCGAAAAGAGCGGGATCATAAAAAGCGGCGAAGTTGTTCTCGTCGCGTCGAACAGGCCTGACGCCTACGCCTTGAAAAGAGCGGAGAGCGCCGGAGTCGAAACCTTTATCTTTAAAGATGAGAGTTCGCTTACTGCCAGACTCAGATCCGCGAAGATAGATCTGATAGTCCTCGCAGGCTTTTTGAAGATCCTCTCCCCGGGATTCTGCAGGGAGTTACCGGAACGCATCATCAACATCCATCCCGCGCTTATACCTTCTTTCTGCGGAAAAGGATGCTACGGCCTGCACGTGCACGAGAAGGTCCTCGCCGCAGGAGTAAAAGTCACCGGCGCAACGGTCCATTACGTCAACGAGGTCCCGGACGGGGGCGAAATAATCGCTCAGAAGCCCGTCATGGTCCGGGACGGCGACACTCCGGAAACGCTGCAGCGCCGCGTGATGGAACAGGCGGAATGGGTGATCCTGCCGCTCTGCGTCGAAAGCGTCAGCCGCAGATTGATGTGCCGGCCTGATTCCGTCGAGTCCGTTCTCGGCAAAGCAAAGTATTTAGGCCGCGGGATAGCGCTGGGCACTGCCCCTGACGGGAGGGCAGTCTACGCCTACTTCATCTCGGGACGCTCTGAAAACAGCAGGAACAGGATATTCGTCGAAGACGGCGACGGCATCGTCATCAGACCGTTCGACGAGTCTAAGGTCTCCGACCCTTCGCTGATCATATATCATCCGATCCGCGCATGCGGCGGACACCTCGTCGTCACGAACGGCGATCAGACAGACACGATAGTCGGATCCCTCAACGAAGGCGGGACTTTCGAGGAAGCACTCCGAACCAGGACATACGAACCAGACGCCCCGAATTTCACGCCGAGGGTAAGCGGGATGCTCGATCTCGGAAACGGCGCGGGACTGAGCGCCGGAGGAAGCGCAGGACGAAAAGACAGTCAATCGGCAGGAGGATGCTCATATAAACTCAGCATCCTTAAACGCTCCGGAGAAAACGGAGACGTGACGTCGCGGCAGTTCTTCGAATACGAGCCGGAAAACGGCGTCGGCCATTTCATCAGCACGTATTCGTCCGACGGAGATCCTCTGCCATCCTTCGAAGGGGAACCCCGCCGCATCGAGATCCCTGATAGCCCTGACGAGTTCATCTCTGAAATATGGGACAGCCTCGACGTCGATAACAGGATCTCGCTCGTCGTCGGTTACGTCGACAGGGAAACGGGCAGACAGGAACGTCTCATCATCAATAAATATCAAAAGTAGACATAAAACGGAGACATCGGCGATGAAAAGATTCGAACTTAAATACGGATGCAATCCCAACCAGAAACCGGCCGAGATATATATGGAAGACGGCAGCGATCTCCCGATAGAGATACTGAACGGAAGGCCTGGCTACATCAATTTTCTCGACGCTTTCAACAGTTGGCAGCTTGTAAAGGAACTTAAGGCGAGCCTGGGGCTCCCTGCGGCGGCATCGTTCAAGCACGTGAGCCCTACATCGGCCTCCGTTGCCGTTCCGCTCCCGGTATCATTGAAAAAAGCCGTATTCGCCGATGACATCGAAGGTCTGGACGACTCTCCGGTCGCATGCGCTTACGCGAGGGCGAGGGGAACTGACCGCATGAGCTCGTTCGGGGATTTTGCTGCTCTGTCCGACACCTGCGACGCCGTGACCGCACGTATCCTGAAACGCGAGGTTTCGGACGGTGTCATCGCTCCGGACTATACGCCGGAGGCGCTGGAGATACTTAAGACAAAGAAAAAGGGAAATTACAATATCATCAAGATCGACAGGGATTACGTCCCGTCGGGATCCGAGACAAAACAGGTCTTCGGCATCACTTTCAGACAGAAGCGCAACGACTGCGTGATCGACGACTCGTGCCTTTCCAACATCGTAACGAAGAACAAAGAACTTCCTCCGGAGGCAAAGCGCGATCTCATCGTGGCGCTGATAACGCTGAAATATACTCAGTCGAATTCAGTCTGCTTCGCCGAAGGCGGACAGTCGATAGGCGTGGGAGCGGGGCAGCAATCCAGGATACACTGCACACGTCTGGCGGGGTGCAAAGCCAATTTCTGGCATCTGCGCCAGTCTCCAAAAGTTTTGGAACTGCCTTTCCGCGACGATGTCGGCAGACCTGACAGGGACAACGCGATAGACCTGTATCTGGGAGACGAATACGAAGACCTGCTCGCGGAAGGAAGTTGGCAGAGAGTGTTTACCCGCCGCCCGGAGCCTTTCACGCCGGAGGAAAAGAAGCGGTATTTGTCCGGGATATCGGGCGTTTCCGTCGGAAGCGACGCTTTCTTCCCGTTCGGAGATAACATCGAGCGGGCTCACAAGAGCGGAGCGTCATACGTCGCCGAGCCGGGCGGTTCGATCCGCGATGACAACGTCATAGAAGTTTGCGATAAATATAATATGGTAACTGCATTTACCGGGATCAGACTGTTCCATCATTAAAACAGTACTTTCCCATCAAAAGAAAGGAGCTGAGACAGTAAATGAAGGTAATGGTAGTCGGAGGAGGCGGCAGGGAACACGCCATCATACGGAAGATAAAGGAGAACAAATCAGTCGACGTGATCTTCGCGCTTCCCGGAAACGGCGGGATCTCCCGCGACGCCGTCTGTGTCGACATAGGAGCGACCGACCTGGACGCGATAGTCGATTTTGCTCAGAAAAAACGCGTTGACTACGCCGTCGTTGCCCCGGACGATCCTCTCGCTCTCGGACTCGTCGATATGCTGGAGGCTGTCGGGATACCTTCCTTCGGGCCTCATAAAAACGCCGCTCTCATAGAAGCGAGCAAATCCTTTGCAAAGGACCTGATGAAGAAATACGGCATCCCGACGGCTTCATACGAGGTATTTACGGATATGGGCAAAGCCCTGGAGTACGTCAGGTCTCAAGAGCCTCCTGTAGTCGTAAAGGCTGACGGTCTGGCCCTGGGAAAGGGCGTAACCATAGCGGAAACGGTCGAGGAGGCCGAAGCCGCTGTAAAGTCGATGATGGAAGACCGCAAGTTCGGCGACAGCGGCGCGAAGGTCGTCATAGAAGAGTATCTTGAGGGTCCTGAGGTTTCCGTTCTTTCTTTCACCGACGGGAACGCGATCATCCCGATGATATCTTCAATGGACCACAAACGCGCGCTCGACGGCGATAAAGGGCCGAACACGGGCGGTATGGGAGCAATAGCGCCGAACCCTTACTACACTCCGGAGATCGCGGAGCGCTGCATGAAGGAGATCTTTGTCCCAACAATAAAAGCGATGAATGCCGAAGGCAGACAGTTCAGAGGCTGCCTGTATTTCGGTCTCATGATAACGAAGGACGGCCCTAAGGCCATCGAATACAACTGCCGCTTCGGAGATCCGGAGACGCAGGTCGTCCTGCCTCTGCTAGAGAGCGATCTTCTCGATGTCATGATGCACGTGACGAACGGTACTTTATCAGAAGCCGACGTAAGGTTTTCGGACGACTGCGCCTGCTGCGTCGTCGTCGCTTCCAAGGGATATCCTGTGAAGTACGAGAAGGGCTATGAGATCTTCATCCCTGAGGGAATGGAGAATATCTACGTCGCGGGAGCAAAAGAGATAAACGGCCGCCTCGTCACAAGCGGAGGCAGGGTACTGGGCGTCACATGCACAGGCCGAGACCTGAAACTTGCCATAACGAACGCGTATCAGGACGTTTCCAAAGTGCGCTTCGAAAACGATTTTTACCGCAGAGACATCGGGGCCGCCGCGCTGGCAGCTCTGGAGAACAGATAAAAAGCAGGTGGATCATGGTATATCGCGTTTACGTAGAAAAAAAGAGCGCATTCGCGCTTGAAGCGTCCGCACTCCTCGGCGAGCTCCGCGACATCCTCGGGATCGCGTCGCTTGAATCCCTGCGCGTCGTCAACAGATACGACGTGGAGGACATCAGCCCGGAACTCTTCGAAAAAGCGGTACGCACCGTTTTTTCGGAGCCGCAGATAGACGATACATACAGCGCATTTCGGACGGCTCCGGGTATGACCGTCTTTGCGGTCGAATATCTGCCGGGGCAGTTCGATCAGCGCGCAAACTCGGCCGCGGAGTGCATCCAGCTCATCAGCTGCGGGATGCGTCCCGACGTCAAGACCGCAAAAATATACATCATGACGGGAGACATCTCATCCGGCGACCTCGATAAGATAAAGAAATACATCATCAACCCGGTCGAAGCGCGCGAGGCTTCGCTGGAGCTTTTCACGACTCTCAAGACGGTCTACGACATACCGACGGAGGTCGATGTTTTGACGGGCTTTGACGAGATGACAGACGAAGAACTGGACGAATTCCGCGTTTCAAACGGCCTTGCGATGGACGACGCAGACCTGGCAATGTGCCGCGACTATTTTGCTTCTCTCCACCGCGATCCTACGATCACCGAGATCAAAGTCATCGACACGTACTGGTCTGATCACTGCAGACACACCACCTTCAATACGATAATAGACGACGCAGTGATAGAGGACGATGAGGTCCGCGCCGCTTTCGAGGACTATAAGCGGCAGAAGGCGAAGGCGGGGTCGACAAAGCCCGTAACGCTGATGGACATCGGCACCATAGCCGTAAAGATGCTCCGCTCGAAGGGGCTTCTCGACAAGCTCGATTCTTCCGAGGAGATCAACGCCTGCACGGTGAAGATCGACGTAGAGATAGACGGAAAGCCCGAGAAATGGCTTCTCCTGTTCAAAAACGAGACGCATAACCATCCGACTGAGATAGAGCCGTTCGGCGGTGCTGCGACGTGCATCGGGGGTGCGATCAGAGACCCGCTCTCCGGAAGGAGTTACGTATATGCAGCTATGAGAGTCACGGGCGCGGCGGATCCGCTCAAGCCCGTCGATGAGACCATCCCGGGCAAGCTTCCTCAGCGAAAGATAGTCACAGGCGCCGCGGCGGGCTACAGTTCATACGGCAACCAGATCGGACTTGCGACGGGAATAGTGGACGAAGTCTATCACCCGGGCTACGTCGCAAAGCGCATGGAGATAGGCGCTGTAATAGCCGCGACACCTCAGGAATTCGTCCGCAGGGAGAGACCGGTTCCGGGAGACGTGGTGATCCTGCTCGGCGGAAGGACCGGAAGAGACGGGATCGGCGGAGCGACCGGCGCCTCTAAGGCTCATAACGCCGAGTCCCTCGAGACGTGCGGAGCTGAGGTCCAGAAGGGCAACGCACCGGAAGAGCGCAAACTCCAGAGGCTGTTCAGGAACCACGAAGCGGCAAAGATGATAAAGCGCTGCAACGATTTCGGAGCCGGCGGTGTTTCTGTCGCGATCGGGGAACTCGCCGACGGACTCGAGGTCGACCTGAATAAGGTGACTAAAAAATATGAAGGTCTGGACGGGACCGAACTCGCGATATCGGAGTCTCAGGAGAGGATGGCCGTCGTAGTCGCCCCGGAAGACGCCGGCAGGTTCTGTGAGATAGCCGAGTCTGAAAATCTCGAGGCCACCGTAGTCGCGAAAGTGACGGAAGAACCGTTCCTTAAGTTGAACTGGAACGGCAGGCCGATAGTGAACATATCCAGAGAATTCCTCGACACTGACGGCGCCGAGAAACATATAACGGTCGAAGTACCGAAGCACGCAGGTTTCGCCAAAACACACCCGGCGGGCTTTTCCGCGGCTTATTTCGATCTGGCTTCTGACCTGAACGTCTGCTCGAAGCGAGGGCTTTCGGAGCGCTTCGACTCAACTATCGGCGCGGGGACTGTTTTGATGCCTTTCGGCGGCATCAGACAGCGCACACCTGTTCAGGCTATGGTCCATCTGATCTCGTCCGAAGAAGGGCACACGGACACGTGTTCGTTCATGTCCTGGGGCTTCAACCCGATGATCTCTTCGGCCAGCCCTTATCACGGCGCTTATCTGGCTGTAATCGAATCGGTATCAAAACTGATAGCGCACGGCGCGTCTCTGGACGATACGTATCTGACCGTTCAGGAATACTTTGAGAAGCCGGGACGGGAAGGGAAGAGATGGGGAAAGCCTTTTGCCGCCGTCCTAGGCGCTTTTGAAGCCGAAAAGGAGCTCGGCATCGCCGCGATAGGAGGGAAGGACTCGATGAGCGGCACGTTCGAGGATATCGACGTTCCGCCGACGCTCGTCTCTTTTGCCGTAACGACCGGCAGGGCCGGCGACGTGATCTCGCCTGAATTCAAAGCCGCGGGGCACAGGGTGATACTGGTTTCGCCTCGCCGCGACGCGAACGGGCTTCCTGACGGCGAGTCGCTTAAAGCCGTGTATTCCATCGTAAATCGCCTTGTCAGGGACAAAAAGGCTGTCAGCTGCTATACTCCGGGATACGGCGGTATCGCCGAAGCAGTTCTTAAAATGGCTCTCGGCAACGCGGTCGGCTTTTCATACGGAGAGGAAGTTCAGACGGACGAACTGTTCGGCTATTCATACGGTTCACTCGTGATCGAACTTTCCGAAAATGAAGTAAGCGTTGAAAAATCAACGCTTTATACGGTATCCGAACTTGGCGTCACGACTGAAAAGTACGTTATTTCTAAAGGTACGGAGACGATCAACATCGACGATCTCGAGAACGCCTACGAGGACAGGCTCGAGCCGATCTATAAGTGCAACATCAGGACTTCGGATATCGACATGATGCCGTATACGTATGAGACGGATGAGATCCTTCTGGCTCCGGCCCGCGTCGCAAAGCCTAAGGTCCTCATTCCTGTTTTCCCGGGGACGAACTGCGAGTACGATTCGG
Source organism: Clostridiales bacterium UBA7285 (assembly GCA_002472145.1). GTDB lineage: Bacteria > Bacillota > Clostridia > Peptostreptococcales > Anaerovoracaceae > Eubacterium_B. The sequence continues at coordinate 92,588 of DKRJ01000013.1, forward strand.
CAAAGGCGTTCAGAGACGCCGGAGCAGAGCCTGAGGTGTTCGTGATCAACAATCTGACGCCTGAGAAGGTCGCCGGATCAGTTGAAAAATTCGCGTCTCTCGTCAGAGGATCCCAGATCATCTTCATCCCGGGAGGATTCTCGGGAGGGGATGAACCGGACGGCTCGGGAAAACTCATAACCGCGTTTTTCAGGAACGATGAGATAAAGGAAGCGGTGACAGACCTTCTGGACGAACGCGGAGGCCTGATGGCGGGCATCTGCAACGGTTTTCAGGCCCTGATCAAACTCGGCCTCGTGCCTTATGGAAAGATCCTCGACACGGAGGAAACGTTCCCGACGCTCACGTTCAACGAGATCGGACGCCACCAGTCGAAACTGGTAAGGATCCGCGTGGCTTCGAACAGATCGCCTTGGATGATGAACACGTCTCCGGGTGAGATCTACACTGTCCCGATCTCTCACGGAGAGGGCAGGTTCATAGCGTCCGAGAAGCAGATCGAGCAGCTCTCCGAAAACGGACAGATCCTGACTCAGTATGTCGATCTGGCTGGAGACGTATCAGGAAACGTAGCTTTCAATCCGAACGGTTCGTATCACGCGATCGAAGGAATAACGTCTCCGGACGGAAGAGTCCTCGGTAAGATGGGCCACACAGAGAGGACCGGAAAGTATCTGTATAAGAACGTGCCGGGGCGCTTCGACATGAAGATGTTCGAGTCCGCGGTCGAATATTTTACGACGCCGGACTGATCCGACGGCCACTTGTACAGATTTGACCTGCATGATATCTGATCAAAGAACGGCTTCGAATAATTGCTTCGGAGCCGTTTTTTCAATTTTTTAAGTGAGTGGAGAAGAGATATGACTATTCCTAAAATCATAATTTTCGGAACAGTTATGCACAGATAAAGACGGGGGACACGTCTGATACCGATTTTCTTCCGCGCTAGACTATTAAAGACTTCTGCACATCGGCATCTATTTTCCAAATATGTATATGGATATGTATGTGTATGTGTATGTGTATGTGTATGTGTATGTAGATGTGGATGCGTTATATTATTCGCGAGACGCAGCTTCCCTGATATTTCTTTCTTCAGATGCAGCCGGCCGCAGAATATGTTTAATATATCTTCTAATATATCCTATGATATGTCCTGCGCGGCATCTTTAGCCCGTTTTTACATATTAACGTAAATGCCCTTTTTTCGGGCTTGTTTTCTGATGATAAATATATCGTCTTTCAGATTAAAATCGCTTAAAACGCAAATTAGAGCCTCGAAAAAACGGCTGATTTACAACATTTATCAGACAAGCGGGATAATGAGTTCTTCTCCGGCGTAAACCGTCGAATCCGAGATCCCGTTGAACCTGGCGATCCTGTATGCGTACTGTCTGACGTCAACGTTTTCGTCGGAATATGTCTCGGCTATAGTCCAAAGCGTATCTCCGGGTTCGACCGTGATCGTCACGTATTGTTTTTCGGTCGCGCCGGAGACTTCGCCGGCTCCGAAAACGCTGCCCAGACAGAATACCGTTATGAGAATGCAGATCGTTACGAAAACCGTGAATCTGACCTTTGATTTGATCCTGTATTTCTTTGACAACGCCTGTAACCTCTCCTCTTTAAAAAACAAATATATGTTCGTTTTTTAAATAATAGCAGAACATAGGTTCGATGTCAACAGAAAAACGAAAATTTGTTCGATTTTTTTATTTTCCTTTTGATTATGCTACTTTGAGATCTTGTCGTACATCTTATCTAACCAGGCGTTGATCGCTTTTCTGTTCAAAACGCAGTAGACAAATAAAGCCGTGGCGGCGACGGCGACGATGATCAGAGCGGTGTAATTTCCTTTATAATAGAATGCCCCCACCATCAGGCTCATCGTCATCCCGAACATGCGGCCGCACAGCGACAGAAGCAGGAACGGCTTGAATTTCATCTCGGATATCCCCGCTGCGTAACACATCAGGTCCTTTGGCATCCCCGGTATCAGATAGAACAAAAACGTGATGATATAAGCTTTTTTGCTGTTCAGCATCGCGAGATATCTGTCAAGCTTTTCCTGCTTGACAAAGACCTTTACGGAGTCGTGGCCGAGGAAATGGGCCAGATTATAAGTTATCGTCGTTCCGACGGCTGCGCCCGCGATCGAATAGAGCATCCCCAGGATCACACCGAAGAAATATCCCGCGGCGATCTGGAAAAGCTGCCCCGGGATGATCGGTATTATGATCTGGAGTATTTCGGCGCCGAGATATATGAAGACCGCTCTTACTTTGTTGTCTTCGAATTTAGCGCGTATCGCGTCGAGATTTTTGAACGAGTCGAGAAAATCCGAATGGAAGAACAAAATATAAAGCGGGATGCCGACGACAATGACCGCGAGGATGCATAATTTAATGATGCTCCCGACCTTTCTTCCGGTCGTGGCGTTGTTCCTGTCTGATTCCTGTTCTATTTTTTCTGATATCTTATCAGAAAGCTTCTGTGTATCTGTCAATGTTCAAGCAGTCCTTTTTTTAACAGGGCGTCTATAGAATAGATGACGCCGATCTTCGAATGTTCGTAAGTCAGGCCGCCCTGAAAATATACGTTATAAGGAGGTCTGATCGGCGCGTCAGCGGAGAGTTCGATCGATGAGCCCTGAACAAATGCACCGGCGGCCATAACGACCTGGTCTTCATAGCCCGGCATATCCCACGGTATCGGTGTGACGAACGAGTCGACAGGGGCAGCTTTCTGGATCCCTTCGCAGAACGTGACAACCGCCTCGGGGCTTCCGAGACGTATGGCCTGTACTATGTCGCTGCGCTCGTCGCCGACTTGCGGGCATATCTCATAGCCGAGCGAACTATAAGCCCTGCCGCATAGGATGGCCCCCTTGACGGCTCCGCAGACGACCTTCGGCGCCAGGAAGATGCCCTCCAATACTCCTCTCGTCTGTCCGAATGTAAGGCCGCACTCCCCTCCTATCCCCGGGCATGTCATGCGGTATGAGACCTTTTCGATCAGATCCTCGCGTCCGCAGACGTATCCTCCCGAGATAGCGATCCCGCCTCCGGGGTTTTTGATGAGCGATCCCGCCATGACATCGGCTCCGACGTTAGTCGGGTCCTGCCACGAAACGAATTCGCCGTATGAGTTGTCGACCATCACGACGATGTCCGGCCTGACTGAATGGATGAAATCAGCCGCCTCGGCGATCTGTCCGACGGTAAGGGCCCTGCGCCAGCCGTATCCGGTGGAGCGCTGTATCGTGACCATTGCGGTGCGGTCAGTGATCGCGTCCCTGAGCGCGTGAAGGTCTATTTCTCCCGATCCTGTCAGTTCGACCTGCTTATATGTGACGCCGTAATCCTTCAGCGATCCGTTTCCGGACCCGCGTATCCCGATCACTTCCTCCAGGGTGTCATACGGCGCCCCGGTGGCATAGATCAGTTCGTCTCCGGGCCTCAGTATCCCGAGCATCGTCGTCGCTAAGGCGTGAGTACCATTTACCAGATTCATGCGCACGAGCGCGCTCTCTGTGCCGAAGATGTCGGCGTAGACCTTTTCCGCGGCCTCGCGTCCGGGATCGTCGTAGCCATATCCGCCTTTCCAGTCGAAATGGGTGTCGGATATCCTGTTCTTCCTGAATGCGTTCAGGACTCTGACCTGGTTGTATTCCGCGATCCTGTCCTGAAGCACGAAGCGGTCCTTTACGGCGTTCTCGGCTTCCTGCACGATGTCGAACGCGCGTTCGTCTATGCCACAGCCATCTACCAGATATTCCTTTACTTTTTTTTCAGCGGCTTCGCTGCCGGTTGCGGCGGCCGCGATGTTATTCTTTTGTTCGTACGATATCGATGTCATTATTCTTCCGTTGAGTCTTTGTTCGTATCTTCTGCTTCGCTGTTCTGCCTGCGCCTTCCGGTATCCTTCGGGGAACCATCGAGGCGCTCTTTTTCCCATTCCATGCCCTTTACGAGGTCGCGCTTGACGTTCTGCTTCTGCCTTGCGTAGAGCTGGGTCGTCGTGACCTGCTCGTGGTCCAGGAGCGCGGCCACGTCGTATATCGAATTTCCGCGCCCTATGAGGCTTGTCGCGGCGGTCGCCCTGAGTTTATGCGGGCTGTAGCTCTCGCGCCTCGATGTATTGAGCGCTATCGCTGTGTATTTTTTGACGAGTTCGCGTATCTGACGCTCCGTCATCCGCCTTCCGCAAAGTGAAAGGAACAGCGCGTCCTTTTCCTCCGGAGCCAGTGTGCTGTCGTCTGCGCGCTCGTTATCGATATAGTCGCGGACGACCGCTGTGATGCTGTCGTTAAGGGGCATCATGCTCTCCTTGCCTCGCTTGCGGTATATCTTGAATTCGCCGCGGCCAAAGTTGAACGAACTCACGTTCAACTGCCAAAGCTCGGAAAGCCTGAGGCCATATGTGAGGAAGAGCTCCAGAATAGCCTTGTCGCGCTTTTTTGTGCGCTCCCAGTACGCGAGTTCGTGCTTTGTCAGACCTTCGCCGGTCGAAACGGCGTCGAGCATTATCATGACCTCGTCGTCCTGAAGCGCTTTGATCTCGCGCTCCCCGGCTTTCTGCACGCGTATCGGGTCAAAACCGTCGGTTATGTTCTTCGGGAGAAGCTCGTCACGGTAGAGCTGCTTGAACATCACGGAGAGGGAGGATTTCTTGCGTGCCAGAGTCTTGTTGTTGTTCTGGTACACGGTGACGGTCCCCTTGCCGTCGTCCACGCTGTAGTGCCTGCAGTAGTCGAGATAAATATTCACGTCGACGGCCTTGATCTTTTCGAGGTCGTTCAGCGTAACCGCTGAAGTATCTTCCGCCTCCGTCAGATCTGTCTCTCGTATGAGGTACTCAAAAAATGCCCTGACGTCGCGGAGATATTCAAGCCTGGTCATCGGCAGCACGTTGTCTCTGAGATATATGAAGTAGCCGCGGAGGAATCTCGGAAGTACGTTTTCTATCTCTGTACATTCCTGATAGATCTTCTCCTCGTGGCGCACTACGTTGTCGGGCTTGTCGCTTTTATTGTGAACAACGATTCGTTTTTCAGCCATTCTTCTATCTCCAGTATTATCTCGTCGTCTGTTCTGCCGGTCAGGTTTATCCTGTACGCGTCGTCATAGCGCTTCAGCCAGGTGATCTGGCGCTTCGCGTAGTGGCGCGTGTTCTTTTTTACGTTATCGACGGCTTCTTCCAGTGAGCATCTGCCCTCGAGGCAGTCGATTATCTCCTTATACCCTATTCCCTTCATGGAGATATCGTCATATGAAAGGCCCATGTCGATAAGTCCTCTGACCTCGTCGACCAGCCCGTTTTTTACGATCTCGTCGACTCTGCGGTCGATACGCCCGTACAGTTCGTCCCTGTCTCTTTCGAGGATGAGGATGTGTGTTTCATATTTTGCGCTGCGGACAGGATCGGAAGAAAAATCCGATATCGGAACGCCACGCCCGGCTGTCTCCAAAGCCCTGATAACGCGCTTTACGTTATGCGGATGTATCCTCGCCGCCGCGGCGGGATCTTCTTTTACGAGCATGGAATAAAGCGCATCGGGCCCCTGATCTTCGGCGATTTTCCTGAGTCTGTTTCGAAGGCCGCTGTCCTCCGCGGGAGGAGACGCGAAATCCAGGTCGTATATGACCGAATCGAAATAAAGCCCTGTGCCGCCTGCCATTATAGGAAGTTTTCCGCGGGAGCAGACGTCGTCTATCGCTCTCGTCGCGAGTTCCTTGTATCTTGCGGCGCTGAAGGGCTCGCGCGGGTCTATCTCCCCGACTATGTGGTGGGGCACCTCGGCCAGTTCTGCCGGCGTCGGCTTGGCGCTTCCTATGTCCATGTACTTATACAGCTGCATGGAATCGCAGGAAACTATCTCGCCGTCCGCGCGCTTTGCTATCTCGATGGCGTATTTCGTTTTGCCAGTCGCGGTCGGTCCGAGGACCGCAGCAAGTCTTATCATTTATACCTCTAAACGATCCTTTTGAACATACGTTCGATATCATGAAGGGAAAATCTGACGAACGTCGGCCGCCCGTGCGGACACGAATACGGGTTCGCGCAGCGCTTGAGCCTGTCGATCAGAGCCTCGGTTTCTTCTCCAGAGATGCGGTCGTGCGCCTTGATGGCTGATTTGCAAGAATGAGTTATTATCTTATCGAGCGCGGCCTTGTCGCCGACCTTTTCTCCAGCGGCGCACTGGTCGACGTAGTCGTTCAGGAAGGTTTCGGCTTCCTCAGTCGTGAGAAAATCAGGTATGGCGCGGACTATGAACGTGTTCTCACCAAAGCGTTCCACGTTGTATCCCATTTTCCTCAGATCTTCTGCCCACGTTCCGTCTCCTTCGGCAAGAACTACGGGAACGTCGAAGATTATCGGGAGAAGGAGCATCTGACTCGCGTATTCTTCTCTTTCGTAAGCATCGACGAAGTTCTCGTAATTGATCCGCTCGTGAGCGGCGTGCTGATCTATCAGATAGAAGTTGTCCTCATCGGTCGCCGTAATATATGTGTCGAAGAGTATTTCCCCGATGCGCAGGCTGTCGAAGTCAAACGGCTTTACCGAAGGCGGTGTTACGTCGGCGCCGGCAATACCGGGAACAGCGACGGATTCTGCGGAGGTCTTCAACTTTGCAGGCGATCCTTCCGTTTCTTTTCCGTCGGATTTTTCTCTTTTGATCTCGATTTCCGTCCGTTTATTTGACAAGAAATTTTTTATGTCAACTTGTTCTTCGCCCTTGTGAGAAACGGCGGAGAAATCCTGTTCTCTTTCTTTGAAATGAGAAGTGTCCGTGACATCGGCAACGGCCTGACCGGCGGCGAGCGCGTCGATCACAGCGTCTCTGATGAGCTCGATCACGTCCAGCTCATTTCCGAACCTGACCTCTTTCTTATTCGGATGGATGTTCACGTCGAGATCAGCCGGATCCGTTTCAAGGAAAATAAACGCGATCGGATATCTACCCTGAAAGAGCCGCTCCTTATACCCGGACATAAGGCCCTTTTCCATGACCTTGCTCTCGACCACTCTCTCATTGACAAAGAAATACTGATTCCTCCTGCTCGGCCTCGACAGCGCCGGCTTCGAGATATATCCGAAGACGCGCATTCCCTTTGTTTCTCGGCTGATCGGCACCAGATCCCTGTAGTCTCTCTCTTTATATACAGCGATGATGGCAGCCAGCAGATCTCCCTTTCCCTGCGTCGTGAACACGTTGGAACTGCCGCTGTCCATCCTGAAACGGATCTCGGGATGCGTCAGGGCGATCCTGGACATCAGCTCTATCACGAGAGAACTCTCCGCGGCGTCGTTTTTCAAAAATTTAGCGCGCGCAGGAGTGTTGAAGAACAGATCTCTGACTATTATCGTAGTCCCGTCAGGGCATCCCGCCGCTTCACTTGAGATGACGTTCCCTCCGTGGATCACCAGATGTACGCCGGCGCTCTCATCCTTTGTTTTCGTGATCATCTCGACGCGCGAGACGGCGGCGATGCTGGCGAGAGCCTCGCCTCTGAATCCTAGAGTAGTCAGGCTCTTCAGGTCCTCAGCTTTGCGTATTTTGCTCGTGGCGTGGCGCAGGAAAGCCGTGAGGACCTCGGAGGACGGTATGCCGCATCCGTTGTCCGTGACACGGATAAGTTCCTTCCCGCCGCGCTTTATCTCGACGGTTATGTCTGACGCCCCGGCGTCTATCGCGTTTTCGGCCAGTTCCTTCACTGCGGAGAGCGGACGCTCTATCACCTCGCCCGCCGCGATCTTGTCGGCGACGCTCTTTTCAAGTACCCTGATACTGCTCATTTCGATCCTTTATCGGTGCTTTCAATCTTTTATCAATGCCTTCAGTTCTTCCAGTATCTTGATCGCCTGAGAAGGCGTCACCTCCATCAGGTCGAGTTTTTTCAGTTTCTCTTCAAGCTCGGCTCCCGGCCCCGGAACGAAAAGCGACAACTGCTCTCCCGCCTCGGAGACCTCGCTGTGCGAATGCCCATCAGTCTTTCCCGGACGCGAAGAGCCGTCACGGCTTTGCTGAGCCTCATCGCCGGTTCTGCCGTATCCGCTCTCCAGTTCCTCGAGTTTGCGCTCGGCGTTCGCGAGAAGTTCTTTAGGGACTCCGGCGATCTTTGCGACGTGGATTCCGTAGCTCCTGCTCGCCGCGCCAGGCACGATCTTATGCAGGAATACGATATTCCCGCCGTCCTCGGCTACGTCCACGTTCAGATTCCTTACGCCGGGTATCTCGTCCGCCAGCTCGGTGAGTTCGTGGTAGTGAGTGGCAAAGAGCGTCCTGATGTGGTTTTTGTCGCTGCAGAGGTATTCTACCGCCGCCCACGCTATCGAAAGGCCGTCGTACGTGCTCGTTCCGCGCCCGATCTCGTCGAGGATGACCAGGCTCCTGGCTCCCGCGCAGTTTAGGATATACGAGAGTTCGCTCATCTCGACATAGAACGTCGACTGTCCCTGTGACAGGTTGTCGGAAGCGCCTATCCTGGTGAAAATGCGGTCCACGACGCCGATCCTCGCTTTGTCGCACGGGACCGGGCAGCCGGCCTGAGCCATGAGAACGATCAAAGCCGTCATCCTCATATACGTCGATTTGCCGCTCATATTCGGTCCTGTGATGATCATCAGACTGTGGTCCGAATCGTTGAGATATACGTCGTTTGCGACGAACTGCCCGGCGCCCTCCGTCTGTTCGATCACAGGATGCCTGCCGTTTTCGATCATCAGTTCGAGACTGTCGTCGATCTCCGGCCTCACGTACCCGTATCGCACAGACGCGTCGGCGAACGAACAAAGCACATCGACGGCTCCCACAGCCTCCGACGTGCACTGCATATCCCTGGTCCGCGTCCGTATCCTGTCCCTGACGTCCGAGAAAAGATCGTATTCCAGTTTATTTATCTTTGCCTCGGCGTTGAGCACGAGACTTTCCATCTCCTTCAGCTGAGGTGTGACGTAGCGCTCGTTGTTCACGAGGGTCTGCCTGCGGATGTAGTCGTCAGGCACGAGCGAGGTGTTTGAGCGCGTGACGTCGATATAATAGCCGAAGACCTTGTTATAGCCGACCTTCAGATTTTTTATCCCCGTGCGCTCGCGTTCGCGCTGCTCGAGACCGGCGATCCATTCCTTTGCGTCTTTTATCGAAGCCTTCAGATCCTCCAGCTCGTCCGAATATCCTTCTTTGATGAGAGAACCCTCGCGGACGGTGAACGGAGCGTCCTCGGATATTGAGGTCTCTATCAGATCGGCGACGTCGTCTAAGTCTGACATTTTCCCGGCGAGGGAGTCGAGCAGTGAACTGCCTGTGTCCGTAATGCCGGCTTTGATCTCGGGCAAAGCTCTGACGGACTGCTTCAGGGCGAGCAGATCGCGCCCGTTGGCGTTCCCGGATGCTATTCTGGCCGCAAGCCGTTCAAAGTCATAAACGCGCTTCAGGGCGTCTGTCACGTCGTTGAGCGTTAACGGATCGTTCACAAAGAACTCTACCGCCTCCTGGCGTTCGTTTATTGCGTCGGCGTCGTTAAGCGGCTCGATCAGCCAGCGCTTTATCAGCCTTCCGCCCATGGCCGTTCTGGTCCTGTCGAGAACAGAAAGAAGAGACCCCCTGCGGTCTTTATCGTATATAGTCTCTGTTATCTCGAGGTTGCGCAAGCTCGACTTGTCAAGCGACATCCTGTGCTCGGGAGATACGTATCTGCACTCTGTTATCTGCGAGAGCTGCTGCCTCTGTGTCTCGACGAGATACGACAAAAGCGCGGAGAGGCTCTTCAGGCACATGCCGCGCCCGGATAGTCCGGAAAACGCCACGGCGCCTTCGCCGAGCATCCCAGTCAGGATATCTTTTGCCGTCTTTTCCGAGAATTCCGACGCCTCGCGGACGTATACGTACGCTCCGGTCGCGTCCTTAAGCGCCTCGGCGCCGTATTTTTCGTCGTAATCCCTGTTTACGAGTATCTCCTTAGGAGATAGCCTCACGAGCTCATCGACCATATCGGCATTAGTCCTCGGGCCGCCGGGTTCATCCGTCGTACAGAGTTCACCCGTCGAAATATCGCAGTACGAGACGGACATTCCTTCCCTGCCCGCCCAGAGAGAAGCGAGATAATTGTTCTCGTCCTCAGCGAGCATCGTTCCCGACGTTATCGTTCCGGGCGTTACGATCCTGATGACCTCGCGCTTTACGAGACCTTTCGCTGTCGCAGGGTCTTCCATCTGCTCGCAGATGGCGACCTTGAATCCGTGTTCGACGAGTTTGTGGATATAACTGTCGGCCGCGTGATATGGAACGCCGCACATAGGCGCCCGCTCCTCCTGGCCGACGTTCTTGCCGGTCAGAGTGAGTTCAAGCACCCGGGAAGCCGTCTTCGCGTCGTCATAGAACATCTCGTAGAAGTCCCCGACGCGATAGAACAGGATGCAGTCGCTGTACTGTTCTTTTATGTCGAAAAACTGCTGCATCAGCGGTGACAGTTTATTGCTCAAAGGTTTATACCTATCATCAAAAACAATCGGCAGCGGATTATTGCACCGCTGCCTCGAAAATTAACATCTGCCTCTGGCTTTATTTACCAAGTTTCTTGTTATAGGCTTCGATGCCGAGCCTGATGAGTTCGGCGCCTCTCCTCATATCCTTCTGGTTGAGCACGTAGGCGATCCTGATCTCATCCTTTCCGCATCCCGGAGTTGCGTAGAATCCCGCGGCAGGAGCGAACATGGCAGTTTCGCCGTTATCCTCGAACTCCGTCAGCATGAACATAAGGAAGTCCTCGACGTCGTCCACAGGAAGTTTGACAGTCATATAGAAGGCTCCGCCCGGCTTCTGGCAGACGACTCCCGGGATCTTCGTCATCTCTTCGTAAACGACGTCTCTGCGTCCGCAGTACTCAGCCTTTACTTTATCGTAATATGACATCGGGAGCCTGAACAGTCCTGCCGATCCGACCTGATCGACGGTCGATACGCAGAGTCTGGCCTGCGCAAGCTTCATCGCATTGCTCATGAATTCTTTGTTCTTAGAGATCAGGAAGCCGATGCGCGCGCCGCATGCCGAGAAGCGCTTCGACACGGAGTCGATGATGATGACTCTGTCGGCATATTCAGGGAGCATACCGAATGAGGTGACAGGTCTCCCGTCGTAGGCGAACTCTCTGTAGACCTCGTCTGCGATGACGAACAGATCGTGTTCCTTTGCGATCTCGCAGACGAGCCTCATCTCGTCGAGCGTCAGAACGTTTCCTGTCGGGTTTCCCGGGGAAATGCAGCAGATGGCTCTCGTCCTGCCTGTGATGAGCGGCTCGATCTGCTCGCGTGTGGCGTATGAGAAGCCGTCCTCGGCCTTTGTCGTGATAGGAACGACTCTGCCGTTTGCTTCTTTAAGGAAAGAGTTGTAGTTCGTGTAGAAAGGCTCGGCGATTATGATCTCGTCATCAGGGTTAACGAGCGTCAGGAAGGCCATCGTAAGAGCTTCGGATCCTCCGTTCGTAACGATCATGTCCTCGCGGTTGAAGTTGATCCCGTACTGTTTGAAGTAGTCGATGACCGCGTCCTGCAGGACCGGCACGCCGCCCGATTCGGCGTATTTGATCACCGCGGCGTCATAAGCCTTGATCGCGTCCATGAAGCATTCAGGCGTCTCGACGTCAGGCTGTCCGATGTTGAGGTGATAGACTTTCTTGCCCTCTGATTCGGCTTTGATCGCGATCGGATTGAATTTTCTGATCGGCGAGAACTGCATCTCCTGAACTCTTTTCGCAAATTCCATTTTCAGATCTCCTTCCCTTTTATTCGGAAATTACACAAGCTCTTCGTGGGAGCAGGTTACCGTGTCGTGTATACACGATCCGTCAATATTATAAACGATATTTTTTCCTTTGTTAAGAAGCAAAAGATATTCTATGTTTCCTTTGGCTCCTTTAACAGGAGAATACGTCAGACCTGCCGCGCAGAGTCCGTTTTCGGCCGCGTATGAGATGACATCCGCTATGACGCGCTCGTGGACTGCGGGGTCACGGACTATGCCGTTCTTCCCCACATCTTCCCTTCCGGCCTCGAACTGCGGCTTTACGAGCACGACGGCCGACGATCCGTCACGCATGAACTTTACCATGGCCGGGAAGATCCTGCTCAGCGAGATGAAAGACACGTCCGCGCTCGCAAAGTCGATCTCGTGGGGAACAGCGTCGTCCGCAATATATCTGAAGTTGCATTTTTCTATGCTCACTACGCGCGAATCTGTCCTGAGCTTGTAGGCGAGCTGCCCGTAGCCTACGTCGATGGAATATACCCTCGACGCGCCGTGAGACAGCATGCAGTCCGTGAATCCGCCTGTAGACGCTCCCACGTCCATGCACGTCTTTCCGGTCAGATCTATGCCGAACTCTCCTATTGTCTTTTCGAGTTTCAGACCACCGCGGCTCACGAACGGGCACGGGTCGCTCCTGACCTCGATCTCTGCGTCGACGTCAACCGGAGTGCCTGGCTTGTCGCTTATCGCTCCGCCGACGTAAACCAGACCTTCCATGATCGCTGTTTTCGCGCGCTCGCGTGACGGGAAGCATCCTTTTTCGACTAAAAGTACGTCAAGCCTTTGTTTTTTCAAGTTCAGCCTCCGCCGCGCGCGCTATTCCCTCAGCGTCCAGTCCGTATTTATGATAAAGATGATCCGGGCTGCCGTGTTCTATGAATTTATCGGGCCACGCGACGTTCGCGACTCTCCTGCCATCGTACGCCGCCTTTACGGTTTCTCCGAATCCGCCTGTGTACACGTTATCCTCCACAGTCAGCAGAGGGACGTTTTCTCCGGGCATCACGCTGTCGTCAAATGGCCTCACCGCGCCGACGTTGACTACCTCGGCGCTTATCCCCTTTTCGTCGAGCATTTCGGCAGCGTCCAGCGAAGGTTTCAGCATCGTTCCGACGGCGAGGATGCAGATATCGGTACCTTCTCTTACGACAAAGTTTTTCCCTTTGAAAGGATAGCCGGCCAGCTGGTCAAGCAGAGCCGCTCCGCGAGGGTATCTGACGGCGACCGGCCCGTCGATCTCCTTAATGGCGTAATCTATCATCTCCCTGAGCTGGGCGGCGTCGCAAGGCGCCAGTATCGTCATCCCGGGCATGGTCGACAGATATGAGATGTCAAAGATCCCGTGGTGCGTCTCACCGTCCTGTCCCACTATACCCGCTCTGTCGATGGCAAATACGACGTGCAGGCCCTGCAGGCAGACGTCCTCGAGTATCTCGTCGTACGCGCGCTGCAGGAACGATGAATATATAGCAACGACAGGCTTGAGACCGCTTGAAGCCATTCCCGCGGCGTATATCACGGCGTGGGCCTCGGCTATCCCGACGTCAAAGACGCGCTCCGGCATATACTTCTTCATAGTCGCAAGTCCGGTGGCGTCTGTCATCGCAGCCGATATCGCCACGACGTTTTCGTCGCGGTGCGCGGCGCGGAAAACGGCTTCGCCGAATACGTCGGAATACGATTTCTGCGGAGCTTTAAGCGGGATGCCTGTTTCGGGATCGAACGGGCCTATCCCGTGATACTTCTCCGGCGTCTTCTCCGCCTGGAAGTAGCCCCTGCCTTTTTTTGTTATAAAATGTACCAGTACTGGCTGGTTGTAAGTCTTTGCGAGTTCGAGCGCCTCCAGGACCGACTTCATGTCGTTTCCGTCGAAAGGCCCCAGGTATTTCAGCCCCATCTCCTCGAAGAGGATGCCGCCTTCGATCAAAGCGTATTTTATCTGATCTCTGCGCCTGCGGAGTTCCTCGGCGATAGCCTCTCCACCGACAGGCAGCCTGGAAAGCGCTGTCTTCAAAGAGTCTTTTGCGAAACGGTATTTCGACGATGCCCTGAGCTTGGCGAAATGCTTTGATACGCCGCCCGTGTTCGGAGAGATCGACATCCCGTTGTCATTGAAGATAACGATCATCCTGCGTCCGCTTGTTCCCAGATTGTTCAGGCCCTCGTAGGCAGGTCCGCCAGTAAGCGCTCCGTCCCCCACGAGAGCGACTACCTCGTAGTCTTCGCCTCTCAGGTCACGGGCCGCAGCCATTCCCAGAGCCGCTGATATAGCGGTGCTCGAGTGGCCTGTCTCATATGTGTCGTATTCGCTCTCCCTGCGTTTGGGGAAGCCGGACATTCCTCCCTCCTGCCTGAGCGTCGGGAAATCCGCCGCTCTACCCGACAGGATCTTGTGAACGTACGACTGATGGCCTACGTCGTATACGAATTTATCGCGAGGCGGGTCGAAAACCTTATACATCCCGAGCGAAATCTCTACGATCCCGAGATTCGAAGCCAGGTGGCCTCCGGTCTTTGAGACGCTGTCTATCAGGAATTCTCGTATCGCGACGGCTGTGAGTTCCAGGCCGTGCACGTCCATCTTTTTAATGTCTTCGGGAAGGGAAAGATCTTTGAGTTCCAAAAGTACGTCCTCCGTCTGTATGTCTTTACGAATATTTTCCGCCTGAGCGGCGGTGTACGCGGTGCACCCGCGGTATCCGCTCTATTTCGTCCTATTTGCCAGATCGGAAAGCATCCTGCGGAAGAAGTCGGCGCGCTCGCCGTAAGGCTCCAGAGCCGCGGCGGCCTCCTCGTTCAGGGTCCTGACGCACTCTTCGGCTTTTTCGAGGCCCATGACCGTCACGAACGTGTTCTTGTTCCTCTCTTCGTCCACGTGAGGGTTCTTGCCGAGTTCCTCGGCTGTGCCCATGACGTCGAGGATGTCGTCGACTATCTGGAAAGATGCTCCCAGGCATTCGGCGTACTTTGACATGTGGTTCATGGTGTCGTCGTCGGCTCCGCCCAGGTAGAGCCCGGCCTTGACCGATCCTGTGATCAGCGCGCCTGTTTTGTTGGCGTCGATGTACTCGAGCATCTCGCGCGAGCATCTGCGGCCTTCGTTTTCGATGTCTGACACCTGACCGGCCACCATGCCTCTCACCCCGGCGGCCTTAGCCAGAGTGAACATCGCCTTGATGCGGCGGATCAGTTCTTTGCTGTCTCCGAAATAGAGCATCATGTTCTTAGGCATGATCTCATATGCCGTGTTCAGCAGACCGTCTCCGGCCAGCGTCGCGATCCCGGCGCCGTAGACCTTATGGTTCGTCGGTTTGCCGCGTCTCAGGTCGTCGTTGTCCATCGCAGGGAGATCGTCGTGTATCAGCGAATACGTATGGATGTATTCGACGGCGCATGCGTAAGGCAGGGCCTCGTTGACACTGCCCCCGGCAAACTCGCACGCGGCCAGCAGCAGAACAGGCCTGACGCGCTTTCCGCCCGCCGTCAGAGAATATTTCATCGCTTCGTAGATCGTTTCGCTTCTCTGATCGATATCCGGGATGTAGTCGAGGATATGATCGTCGATCAGTTTCTTATATGACTCGTAGTCGCCCATCGCAGGCTTAGTTTTCGTCGCGCCCATAGTAATCCACCTTCAGTTTTGCGTCATCGATGATGGCCTTGCATTTTTCATAGTATTCGGTCCCCTCTTTATAATATTTGAGGGTCTCGTCCATAGTCATGTCATCCGACTTGATCTTTTCGGAGATGTCTCTGAGGTGGCCGAGCGCTTCCTCGAAAGTCATTTCCTCTTTCTTGTCTTCCTTCTTCTTTTCAGCCATTGCTCCGACTTTCCTTTCCTGCTTTGCTGTTTCCGCGCCTGACTTCGTCGACGGTGCACAAAGCCATACCGTCGCTGAATATTATATCAACTTTCTCGCCTGCACTGAGGCTTGAAGCGGACGCGACCTGCCTTCCCGCGCTGTCTGTTATCACGGCGCAGCCCTCGGCTATCGCGGTCCGCGGGTCTTTCCGTTTGATCTCCGAGTAGAGGCGCTCCGTCTCCGCGTCCAGTCTGTTCAGCCTGTCCTTGACGGCAAAAGTCAACTCGCCGAGAAGCGCTTCCGCTTCAGAGTTCTTTCTGATCAGCCTGTTGCTGACGTAAAG
Organism: Clostridiales bacterium UBA7285; assembly: GCA_002472145.1. Classification (GTDB taxonomy): domain Bacteria; phylum Bacillota; class Clostridia; order Peptostreptococcales; family Anaerovoracaceae; genus Eubacterium_B. The sequence goes on from DKRJ01000013.1 coordinate 108,543, forward strand.
ATTGATACTCCCCATCAGGCTGTCCGCGTCCCTCGATACAGCGGCATCCTCCGGCACGGCCATCTGCGCTGCCGCGGTCGGTGTCTCTGCGTAGGCGTCCGCCACAAAGTCGGTGATCGAGCGGTCGATCTCATGACCTACACCGGAGATGACAGGAATGCCGCACGCGTAGATTGCTCTGGCGAGTCCCTCGTCGTTGAAGGCCATCAGGTCCTCCGGAGATCCTCCGCCTCGCCCTATGATGATCAGATCGACATCGCCCGCGTATTCGGTCTCGATGGTCTTAAGGGCGTCTGTCATGTCCCGCGCCGCCTCCGCACCCTGAACGAGCACCGGGAAAACCGTGACGTGAGTCATAGCGGTACGGGAACTGATTATTTTAAGTATGTCCTTTACAGCGGCGCCTGTCGCCGACGTGACTACGGCTATGTGCTTCGGGAATGCGGGCAGAGGCTTTTTATGTTTTTTATCGAACAGACCTTCAGCCTCGAGTTTCCTGGAAAGCTCAGCAAAAGCGGCCGCCATCTCCCCCAGACCCTCGTGTTCTATCCTGTCGATGATCACCGAATATGATCCGTAAGGGACATAAACGTCTACTCTTCCCGTGACGATGACCTTGTCGGATTTTTTGTAATCGTTCTCATGGCCCGGGGTTATCATGTCTGCGTATAGGACGCATTCGACCCTGGAAGTACCGTCGGAAAGAGTTATGTACTCATGGCCTTTTTGGGAAAAAGAGACATTCGTGATCTCCCCCGAGACAGAGATAGTCCTGAGAAGCGGGTCTTTGATGACGATCGATCTGATATAGCTGTTCAACTGTGAAACTGTAAGCGGTTTCAAAGCCATTCCTTTTTTCCTCCGAGCAGGGAGATGCCCACCGCGTTGTCTGAAGACAATTTTTCGTCTCCGAACACCGGTACGAGGCCGCGGGCGAATTTATCTGGTATGAGCGACCTCATGGTCCTGCTCGACGAAACGCCGCCCATAAGCAGGAAATCGGTCACACCGTACTTCTCTGCGGCATATGCGCATGAATCCGAGATCGCGTCGGAAAGCCTGACGAAAAGTTCGGCACATAATCTTCCCGCCTGATCAGATCCCGAGCTCTCATAACTCCTCCCGGCAGCCGTATCGATGCCAGAGAGGTTGAAATATCCGTCATTTACTTTGATCTTAGGCAATGCGGCACCTTTGACCGGTCCGTATTTATCTATATACCCGGAGGCGAGTCTGTCGACGTATTCTCCCGCCGGGAAAGGATATCCCATCAGGACCCCAAGCCTGTCGACCGCCTGCCCCGCTGCAATGTCGAGCGTGCCGCCGATCTTTTCTATTCTTTCGCCGACCAGAAGAAGTTCTGTCGTGCCACCCGAAAGGTGGAACGCCGCAAATCTCCTGTCGGAAAATCCGCATTCACCCGCCCTGACGTGCGGTTCAAACTTTGTTCCCACGGCAGCGGCCGCTATGTGTCCTTCCTGATGCGAAAACGAGAATCTGTCGCATTCGTACGCTGCGGCCAGGATCCCCGCGGCAGAGACTCCCGCGTTGAACACCGGCATATATGAGCCTTCCTCGGGTCTGGGCCTTTCGGACGCGGAAACGCAGACGACTTTTCCGCCGCGCAGGAAACCGGCGGCTTCCGCGATCATGTCCGGCAGAGCGTTCACATGCTGAAAAAGCGCTTCCTGCTGTCTCAGACCGCGTTCCCCTTTAGCCACTTCGAGGAATCTGCGTTCGTCGCACAGTACGCGCCCTTCCCTGTCTGTCACCGCCACAGACGTCTTGTAATTGCTTGTATCTATTCCTATCGAATATTCTTCCATCACTCTTCCGGCTTTGACGATGCCAGAGCGCCGAGGATACCATTGACGTAGGATGGGGAGTTTTCCGTCCCGTATTTCTTTGCCAGATCTACGGCTTCGTTTATAGATACGGCGTCGGGGATATCGTCCATGTACAGGATCTCGCACGCAGCCACTCTGAGAACGGCGAGGTCTGTCTTCGGCATCCGCGATAGGGTCCAGCGCCTGCAGTGCGCCTCGATGTTTTTGTCTATATCCTCCCGGTTGCTGCAGATAAGAGTATAGACTTTTTCGCAGTATTTCCGCTGCAAGCCGGGTATTGCCGCTTCAGGAGGATCGACGTCCTCTCCGTCGGCAAAGCCCTGAGCCATGTATCTGTCCATCTCGTCCGCTACGAATCTGCCAGCGATGTCCATCTGGTATACGATTTTCATCATGAACTCGCGCGCCGCTCTGCGCTGCTCGCGCTGATTTTCTCTGCCGGTCTTTCCCATGTTATTCCTTTTTAAGATCATTCGTCGTCTTTCTGACGCCCTGAACGTGGATGTTTATTTCGTCCGCGATGACACCGGTGATCTCCGTTATGTCAAAAGCGACCTTTTTCTGCACGCTGAAAGCGAGCTGCGGGATATACGCCCCGTACGCCGCTATCAGGTAGATGTTGATGATGACGGATTTGCCGTGTCTGACAACCATGACTCCGCGGTAAGTAGTAGTCCCGCGCGAAAAGTTGTCTAAATTGAGGTTTGCGCCTACCTCGTCGAGGTCGACGACACCCTGAACAGAAAGAGCGGACGACGCTACGCACGCCGCCAGCATTTTATCCGATACTCTGATGGAACCGATCTCGTCATCGCGACCCATGAATGGTGATCCTCCCGCTGTTCAGAAATGATTATACCATGATTCGGCCCGCCGGAATAGGAATAAAGCTATACTAAAGCAGGCCGCGTATCTCCTCGGCGGTATCCTCGAGGATCTCGGCGAACTCGTGCGAACCTATCCTGGACGCGCCGCTCCCGAAAACGTTGATCTGCTCGAGGCGATCCGACGTCACGACGCTGAGGTGCTCATTTTTACCGTGATCGAAGGCATATCTTTCGATCCAGCTGTCAGCCGTCTGGTTCTCGCCTGTGAACACGACGCCGACTCCAAGTACGGTTTCTTCCCTCGGCCCGCGGCTTTCGCTGCGGTACGCGTCAAAAACGATCGTCATTTCCGCCCCGCGGTACGCTGAGAAATCGGCGAGTATCTCGATGAGTTTTTCACGCGCCGCGCCGATATCGTCTTCCGCTATAGAGCGCAGGTCTTTCCATGCATAGATGAGGTTGTACCCGTCGACAACGTATTTCTGCGGCCCGGACGGCTTCTGCCTTCCCGGTCCTTTCGGAGACTTATCCGTTCCTGTTACGACGCGCGGGTATTTCTTCCGTTCCGCTCCCCTGCCTCGCGATACCAGTTTCAATATGCTCTCGATCTCTTCGATAGAAATGTCGCCTGCCGCTCCGGTCCCTTTTCCGCCGTGAGACGTGTCTCCTCCGCCGCTCCTTTTACGGTATACCGGCTCTATGTGGCACCATTCCGGGACCTCGTTCCACGGTACGACAACGGACGAGCCGTTTCTGCAGAAGACCGAGTCGCATGGGGATCCGGCATTCCGCAGAGGATCATAGCCGGAAGCGTTCACGACAGCGATCTGGTCTGCGCAGGGTCTGTATCCGCAAGGTTCCATGGCGATATCTGCGCGCCCGGATGAGATGACCGGGAGTTCTGAAGCGTACGGCCTCAGGAAAGAAAGCGCAGCCTCGCCCTCTATGATGACAGAATCATTCTCCGGGAACTGGCTTATGACGCTGCCGCCCGACCTGATAATGTCGTTCGATATGCGTCCGATGACGTCTCGGGGCGCCGATACACGATATGAGCAGTACGGTTCCAGCAGTACAGGATCCGCGTTCATCAGTCCCTGCCTCAGCGCACGCATGGCGGCCTCTCTGAAATCACCGCTTTCCGTATGGTCGACGTATTCCTGCCCCGCGATGAGGGTCATCTTCACTCCTGTGAGTTCGGCGCCTGTCAAAACGCCTTTCAGTTCGGAAGACGCGAGTGTCTGGAGCACAGTCCCGCAGCGCTCCTGCGATATGTTCCCGGCCTTTATGTCTTGACCTATCACGTTTCGGGAATAATCCCTGACGCTATATGCACTATGCGCCGGGACGTTATCCCCCGGAACGTTATTCCCCGCTACTTTCCGCGCTGAGACGTTCCCATCTGCAGCGGCCTGTCCTGACCGGGCGGGATCGGCAGTCTCGAGCGGTTCGAGCAGCAGATGTACCTCGGCGTAGTGGCGGAGCGGCTCGAAATGTCCGATCCCCTCAGCCCTTCTGCCGACCGTCTCTTTATATACGACCGAAGGCGAGTCGAACGCGACGTCAAAGCCGGTCCTCCGCCTGATGACAGACGCGATGGTCTGCATGTGCACATCGCCCTTTATCCCTATCCTGATCTCATTTTTATCGCTGTCGTATCTGACGTCGAGTTCCGGTGCCTCCTCGCCGAGCCTGCGTATCTCCTCGTAGGCGGAGAGTTCGCTGACTCCTTCCGGAAGTGTCACGCGATACGTCAGATATTCAGCGTTTTCAGACGGCGCAAGGTCCGCGCAAGCTCCGAGGCCTTCTCCTGCGTACGTCTTTTTAAGTCCCGCGGCTGCACAGATCTCTCCGGCATATACGACGTCCCTCCGGGTGTACCTGATGCCTGAATACGATCTGAGAGATACGATCTTTTCACCGTTCAAAACGTCTCTTACCGCGAGCGACCCTCCGGTCACCTTGATATGCGTAAGGCGCGTCCCGTCATCGTCATACGAGATCTTGAATACCCGCGCAGCGAACTCGTCCGGGAGATCTTCTCGCAAGAGATATCTCGAGATGCCGTCCAGGAGCCCGCTTACGCCGTCTCCCTTCAGCGCAGATCCGAAATAGCATGGGATGAGAGAGCACCCGCTGACGAGCCGGGCTATGTCTGTATCCTCGAAAGTTCCGTTCCGGTCGTATAGAGACATCGCCTTGTCACCGGTCAGAGCCAGGTCCTCGTCGGATGGCCTTGACCCGCGTGCAAAAAAAGCGGCTTTCTGCGTCAGTGCAGAGATGCCGCTCACCGCGTCATCCTCGGAATATTGAAGAAGGTCAGTTTTGTTTACGAAGATAAAAAGCGGAATGCCGTGCCCGGCAAGGGATCTGAACATGTCGGAAGCGCGTCTGGTGACTCCGTCGGTCCCGGATATGACGAGTATCGCGGCGTCAAGAACGGATAAGGCACGTTCCGCTTCCGCCGAAAAGTCGGCGTGGCCGGGAGTGTCGACGAGCGTGAAGTCCGCGCCTTTATACGAAAAGACGGCTTCCTTTGTGAAAATCGTTATGCCGCGCTGTTTTTCGAGCGCGTCTGTATCGAGGAAGGCAGATCCGGAATCGACCCTCCCCGGTTCCCTTACGACTCCGCACTCATAGAGGATGCGTTCGGAAAGCGTTGTCTTTCCGGCGTCCACGTCAGCGAGGATGCCTATGCAGAGGTTATTCCTCTTCATCTTTTTCCTCGTCCTCGGCCTGATCCTCAGGGAGGATCTCCATCTTTACCTCCTCTATGCGGCGTTCCTTTACGGACAGTATGGTGAAGACGTAGTTCTTATACTTCACGACACGGTTGATGTCGTCCTCGTCAGGTATCTCGCCGAGGAGGTCTATGATAAGGCCGCCTATGGTCTCGCTGTTATCTGATTCGAGGTCTGTGGATAGTTCCTCGTTCAGATCGTCAAGCGATTCCATGCCATTAACTATATATGTATTATCGTTTACTTTAGAGTAGCTCGTCTCTTCCTGGTCGTATTCATCGTTGATATCGCCCATTATCTCCTCGATGATGTCCTCCATCGTGACGATGCCGCTGAATCCGCCGTATTCGTCTATGAGGATAGCGATATGCTGCTTTTCACGCTGCAGTTCGAAGAACAGCGCGTCGATGTTTTTTGTGTCCGGAACAAAGTAAGGCTCGCGCAGGATGGACCTGATGTCGACGTTGTCGAAACCGCTCTCGCGGGCTTTGATCAGGAAGTCCTTGATGTGCAGGATGCCGATGATGTTGTCGGAGTCGTCTTCGTAGACCGGGATCCTGGAGTATCTGAGTTCCATCAGCTGATCGAGGTATTCCGAGGACGGGTCGTTCACGTCTATCATGAAAACGTCGGTCCTCGGCGTCATGATCTCATACGCGAGCTCGTCGTCGAACTCGAAGATGGAGTTGATCATCTTCTTGCCCTCTTCGTTGATCTCCCCGCTCTGTTTGCCGGCCTCGAGGATGGACATTACCTCCTCCTCCGAATAGCGGCTGAACTCGATCCTAGTCTTCTGCCTGAACATAAGCAGCAGTACGTTTGCGGCGCCTGTGAACAGCAGCACGAGCGGATAGAAGAGCACGAACAGGAAGTTCTGGAATCCCGCGAAATTCTCCACTATCGTGTCCGTATGCTGGAGCGCTATCTTCTCAGGGAAAAGATCTGCGAAAGCGATGAAAATAAAGACGTAGACGACAGCGGAAATAATGTCGTTGTAAGGCAGAGCCAGAGCCGCGACCATCGTCCCGCACGCGGCGAGGGCGTATTTCAGCATCGTATCCGTGAACTGGAGCCTGAAAGGCTTTTTAAGTATGGCGGCGGCGATCGAAAGCGATTTGTTATCCGGGTCGTCGTCGGCCTTTTCGAACAAAGTATTGACGTTGACGTTGCGGTAAGCCGCCTCGCAGAGAGCGATGAATGCGTTCAGCAGCGCAATGCCTGCGAGAAGAAGTAAGTATAAAGGTATGTTGCCGGGGTCGTCAGTCATTTGAGTTCTCTCCTTTTTTCAGACGTATCATAAAGTTTTCTCTGACCGGTCTGGTCATTCTGATCGTGAGCATCTGCTGAGGATGCGGCGCGGAACTGACAGGTTCGCCCGTCTCAAAGTCGCGCATTTCGGTCAGTTCCATCTCGAACGGATCCGTGTACGGGCCGAATATCTCGACGGTGTCGCCTACGGACATTTTGTTCCGCTGTTCCACTACGGCCATCCCCGATGCTTCGTCGTATGATCTTACGAGCCCGGTGAAGTCGTAGTCTCGGATGTATGACGTCGATTCGTAATTCTGGTCTTTATTCGTCGGCTTGCCGTAGTAGAAGCCTGTGGTGAATCGCCTGTGGCTCGCCTTGCCGACCTCTTCCAGGCATTCTGCTTTTACCTCCGATGTATATCTCCCGGCGTAATACGCGTCGATGGCCCTGCGGTACGCGGCCGTGACCGTGGCGACGTAGTAGATGCTCTTCATCCTGCCTTCGATTTTTGCTGATGAAACGCCGGCCTTTGCGAGGTCGTCTATATGTTCGATCATGCATAGATCGTTCGAGTTGAAAATATACGTGCCTCGGGCGTCCTCCTCTATCGGGAAGTGCTCGCCGGGTCTCTTCTCCTCTTCCAAAGTATAGTGCCATCTGCACGGATGCGCGCAGCTGCCGCGGTTCGAATCGCGTTCCGCCATGAAGTTGCTGAGCAGGCATCTGCCCGAATACGAGATGCACATCGCTCCGTGTACGAACGCCTCCAGTTCGACGGTCTCCGGCAGAGAATCGCGTATCTGCCTGATCTCAGTAAGAGAAAGTTCCCGCGCGAGAACTATCCTCTTCGCTCCCATGGAAGCCCAGAACCGCGCCGCCGCCGTATTCGTCGTGTTTGCCTGCGTGGAAATGTGTACGGCTCCGTCCGGGACGATCTCTCTGACCATCTCGACGACGCCAGGGTCTGAGACGAGAAATCCGTCGATACCGAGATCCTTTACCGATCTGAGATAGTCGGCAAGCGGCCCGATGTCTTCGTTGTGAGGATAAATATTGACCGTGAGATAGCATTTCCTGCCGCGGTCGTGGGCGAATTTCAGCCCTTCCCTTATCTCGGGGATCGAAAGCCCTCCGGCTCCCGCGCGGAGGCTGAACATGCTCCCGCCGAAATATACGGCGTCCGCTCCGTAGATGATCGCGATCTTAAGTTTTTCAAGGTCTCCCGCCGGAGCGAGAAGTTCCATCTTTTTCTTCATTTCAAAGAGTAATGTACGGGCCGCGTGCGCATCGGCCTCCATGCCGTTTTATCCGCGTTCTCCCGTATATATCGAGACGGCTATCCCGTCGCCTATGTTCAGTATCGAAGTTTTCAGGTAATCGCAGCGGGTGATGAAGTCGAGATATTCCAGCATCCTCTTCATGTTCGTGCGATGCTTCCCTCTCGGGTCGAATCCCTCGCTCACGGTGAAGCCGTGCTGAAGGATGTCGTCCGAAAGGATCACCGTGCCGGGCCTGGATAGTTCGACAGCTCTGTCCATGAATCTGCGGTAGTGGCTCTTTGACGCGTCGATGAAGATGAGATCGTATGCGTCTTCTCCATCGTCTATCAGCCTGTCCATGGCGGTCTCGCCGTCGTCCTGTATGAGCTTGACCCTGTCCGCGACTCCGAAGATCTCGAAATTCAGCTTTGCCGCGTACGCGCCGTACTCGTCTTTTTCAATGGTGGTGATCTCGGCGTTCTCGCACCTGCGCGCGAAATATATGGCTGAATATCCTATCGCGGTGCCTACCTCCAGGATCCTGCGCGGAGCCAGCAGGGGGAGAAGCGTATCGAGATACATTTCGGTCTGCCTGCGTATAACAGGGACATGGTCGCGTTCGCATCCTTCCCGCAGTTCGGCCAGATCCTCCCACGGGCACTCGTAATATCCGTCTATGAAATCGTTATAAAGGCTGTATCTGTCGGATCCCGGAGCGGCGTCCGGCATTTCCCTGCTGCTGTTCATCAGATCCTCACTGACCTATGGAATCGTAATAAGCTTCCTTATCCGTGAGGAACTGCTCGTAATCAGACGAGAATGCGTTCGAGCCGTCGCCTTTCGTGCTGAGGACAAAGTACAGATAGTCGGTATCCGCCGGATAAAGGGCTGCCTGAAGGGCGCTGTCTCCCGGAGAACAGATCGGTCCTGCCGGAAGTCCGTAGTTGATGTACGTGTTATACGGCGACTCGGTGGCTGTATCCTCGTACGTGAGCGAATCGTATTTGTTCAGCAGATAGTTGACGGTAGAGCACATGCCCAACGTCATTCCCTCCTCCAGCCTGTTGTAGATCACGCTCGAAACGAGAGGTCTGTCCGACTCGAGTTTCGCTTCCTTCTCGATTATCGAAGCGACCGTGACGACCTCGCTTGTCGTGAGGCCGAGTTCGTCGGCGCGCGCTTTCATCTCATCAGTGTAAGCCTCGTCGAATCTGTCGAGCATCATCCTGATTATTTCATCTCCGCTTGTCCCCGGCGTCACTTCGTATGTCGCAGGGAATAAGAATCCTTCGTACCTGTTTCCAGCGTCTATAGCGTCCTGGCTCACGGTGGACAGGAAATCGTAGTCTTTTTCGTAGCCGCCTTCCGCGAGCAGCTTTTCGAACTCGTCCTTCGAGACCAGACCTGCCTCGTCGAGCACGGCTTCTATGTCGAGTATCCTCATCCCTTCGGTGATGACAAACGAGATCTTGCTCGTCTTTCCCTCTTTAAGGATCTCAGCGATCTCGGAAGGTTTCATAGTCGGTGAAAGCGCGTAAGTCCCCGCCTGATAAAGGCCGTCAAAGCCGCTGCGGCGGGTGAAGATCTTGAACTTGGCGGCGTCGGTGATTATCCCGTTTTCCTCGAGACTCTGCGCTATGTCAGACGTCGTCATACCGCTTTCGACCGTGAAATCGACGTAGGCGGCTTCGGTGCCGTCATCGGACGCCTGTGCAGGTTCGTCGATGGTCGACATATAGTGGTTGGCGTAAAGTGCCGCTCCTCCGAGGACGCACACCACGATTATCAGGATGATCAAAAGTGCTTTTTTCATATATCTCCCGTATAAGTACAGAGGAACGCCGAAAGGCGTTCCTCCAAAATGATTTCATCGCAGACAGGTGAGTTCTGACTATTCCTTGGCTCTTCCGAGATATTCTCCGGTCCTGGTGTCGATCTGTATCTTCTCCCCTTCGTTGATGAAGATAGGGACCTGAACGACGGCGCCAGTCTCTACTGTCGCAGGCTTCGTTACATTCGTCGCTGTGTTGCCTTTGACGCCCGGCTCGGTCTGCACTACGGTGAGGTTGACGAAGTTCGGGGCTTCTACCTGGAACGCGCTGCCGTTGTAGAATTTGATCGTCGCTTCGTCGTTCTCGCGGATGTATTTGATCGCGTCAGCGACCTGATCCTTGCTGAGCGGGATGAGTTCGAACGTGTCCTCGTCCATGAAGTAATAAAGGTCTCCGTCGCTGTACGAGTACTGCATGACCTTCGTATCGATCCTAGCGTTCTCGAACTTATCGTTAGGGTTGAACGCTTCTTCTCTCGTCGCGCCGGTGATGATGTTCTTGTATTTCGTCCTTACGAACGCTGCGCCCTTTCCCGGCTTCACGTGCTGGAAGTCGAGGACCACATAAGGCTCGCCGTCGATCTCGAATGTCATTCCTTTTCTGAAGTCACCTGCTGTAATCATGATAAATCTCTCTTTCTTCGAATATCGTTTTTTGACTTATATATTATACCAGAGAATATACGCGCTTACAATTTTTTTGTTGTCAGCGCGGCGTATTTCCGCAGTTCCGGGGCTCTCACACTTCCATGAACACCGGGATTATTATCGGGCTGCGCTGGGTCTCGGAGAAGATGAGCCTCCTGAGGTCGTCCCTCACGCGGTTCTTGATCTCGTTTATGTCGGTCGCGCCCGAGTCGAGTTTCGCCAGGATAGAACGTTCTGCGGTTTTTCTCAGTTTGTTTATCAGGTCTTCGTGCTCCTTGATATAGACAAAACCTCTAGATATGATCTCAGGTCCCGCAAGTAGCTCTCCAGTGTCTGTGGAGATGGTAGCCACAGCGACGATGAGCCCCGAAGTCGAGAGCATTTTTCTGTCGCGCAGCACCGCGCTGCCGACGTCTCCTACCCCGAGACCGTCGACCAGTACGTCCTCGGCGCTGACGGCGCCTTCGACCTTTTTCGCTTTGCCGCCGCTGATGACGAGTTCGTCGCCGTTGTTCAGTACGAAGATCCTGTCGCGGCTCATGCCGAGAGACTCGGCTAGTTTTGCGTGCTCTGCCAGATGTCTCGATTCGCCGTGGACCGGCATGAAATATCCAGGCTTGATCAGCGAATGGATGAGTTTCAGTTCTTCCTGGCACGCATGCCCCGAAACGTGGATATCCGCTATCTCGTTGTAGATGACGTCGACGCCTTTTTTATACAGCTTGTTTACGACGTTTGAGACGGATTTTTCATTTCCCGGAACAGGCGTCGAAGAAAGGATGACCGTGTCGCCCTTCTTCAGCTTGACGTTCCTGTGCTCGTCGTTTGCCATCCTCGCGAGCGCTGACATCGGTTCTCCCTGGCTGCCCGTCGTGATGATGACGACCTTGTCGTCTTTCAGGCTCTTTGCTTCATCGAGTTCGACATAGCTGCCGCGCGGGATCTTAAGGTATCCCAGTTCCTGAGCGAGCGTTACGATCTTTTCCATGCTGCGTCCGGATACCGCGAACTTGCGGTTGTATTTTGCCGCCAGCTCGATGATCTTCTGGACGCGGTGGACGTTGGAAGAGAACGTGGCTATAATGATGCGGCCGCTCGCCTTGCGGAATATCTTATCGAGCGTCTCTCCGACGTATCTCTCGGATTTCGTATATCCCGGTCTTAGCACGTTCGTGCTGTCCGCGAGCATGATGTCAACTCCCTCGCGTCCGATCTCGGCGAATTTATCGAGGTCGATCGGCTCGCCGTCGATAGGCGTGTAGTCGATCTTGAAATCTCCCGTGTGAAAAATCGTCGCGGCGGGTGTTTTGATGTAAAGGCAGATCGCGTCTGCCACGGAGTGCGTCGTCCTGATCGTTTCGACTGTGAAGTCGCCGAGTCTGATGACGTCGCCAGCCGTTATGGTGCGAAGGTCTCCGTTGATGCCGTGCTCCTTCAGTTTGTTCTCGATGAGCCCGAGCGTTATCCTTGTCCCGTACACCGGGCAGTCGATCCTGTGGAGCAGGAACGGTATGCCACCTATGTGGTCCTCGTGTCCGTGAGTCACGACAAGGCCGACGACTTTTTCTGCATTCTGGATGAGATACGAGAAATCCGGGATCACGACGTCGATGCCGAGCATGTAATCCTCAGGGAACGACATGCCGCAGTCCACGATCAGGATCTTCCCGTTATACTCGAACGCGGTCATGTTCTTGCCGATCTCGTTCAGGCCGCCGATCGGTATTATCTTCAGTTCTCCGGCGGCGGACCTGACCGCGGAACCGGCTTTAGATCTGACTTTTGCTTTGGTCTGTTTCCCTGCTGCGGCCTTAGTCCGGGACATCTTCACGGTGCCGGCCTTAGTCCCGGAAACCGCTCTGGTGCCTGTCCTGGTTCTGGACACGGCCCTGGTGCCGGCCTTTGCTCCGGCTTTGGATGTTGTTCTTGTTTCGGAGGCTGAAGCCGACCTGCCGCGCCCTTGCTTTGTCGTTGATGCGGCGCTCCTGCCGCGTCCCTGCTTTGTCGTGGCCGCGCTGCTTCTGCCTGCTCTGCCTGCTGTTTGTTTTATTTCTTTTTTGTTGTCTGCCATATTGTCCTCTAATCACTTAACAACTATGTTGATAAGTCTTCCCGGGACGGCGACGATCCTGACGACTTCCTTGTCAGCGTACAGCGCTCTGATGCTCTCGTCTGTCTGTGCGAGTTCGGTCATATCGTCTCTGGTGCTGTCGGCAGGGATCTCCATTTTCAGTCTGATCCTGCCGTTTACCTGGACGACGATCTCCGCGGTGTCGAGAACGAGCGCGTGCGGGTCGTATTCCGGCCAGCCGTATTCGGCTATCGATGTTTCGTGGCCGAAAGCCTGCCAGATCTCTTCGCAGATGTGAGGAGCAAACGGCGAGAGCACGACGACCATGTTCACGATCGCGTGTTTCATGAGCGGCACGTTTACTATCTTCCCGTCTCTGTACTTATAGAGTTCGTTCACCAGTTCCATTATCGAACTGATCGCCGTGTTGAAATTGAATTTTCCGCCAGCGTCCTCAGTTACTTTTTTGATCGTCGCGTTGAGACGATAATTCAGGCTTCGATCCGCTTCGGTCCCGATGCTGAACTTATCGCTCACGTCCTTTCCGTATGTGTTGATAAAATCGTATGCGAGCCTGTAGACGCGGCCGAGGAATCTGTAGCATCCTTCGACGCCCTCGTCCGACCACTCAAGCTCTCTTTCCGGCGGTGCGGCAAACAGGATGAAGAGTCTTGCCGTATCCGCGCCGTATTTTTTGATGATCTCGTCCGGGCTTACGACGTTGCCGATGGACTTGCTCATCTTTTTGCCGTCCTTATCGACCATTCCCTGAGTCAGGAGGTTCTGGAACGGTTCGCTGTCTCTGACGAGTCCCATGTCGCTTAAGACCATCTGGAAGAAACGCGCGTACATCAGGTGGAGTATAGCGTGTTCCACGCCTCCGATGTACTGGTCCACATTCATCCAGTAGTCAGTCTTTTCGCGGCTGAAAGGCTCCCCGTCGTTGTGAGGGTCGCAGTATCTCAGGAAATACCACGACGAATCGAGGAAGGTATCCATGGTGTCCACTTCCCTCCTCGCCGGTTTGCAGCATTCAGGGCATGTGCATTTTACGAACGTCTTCGAGCTCGCGATCGGAGACTCGCCCTTGCCCGTGAATTTAACGTCGACAGGAAGCCTGACCGGGAGGTTCTCCTCTTTCTCCGGCACCCATCCGCAGTCCTCGCAGTATACCATAGGTATCGGGCATCCCCAGTATCTCTGTCTGGAGATCAGCCAGTCGCGAAGCTTGTAATTCACTGCCTTGTGGCCGATGCCCTCCGAGTCGAGCCAGTCAGTTATCTTTTCGATCGCCTCGACGTTATTCATCCCGTCGAATCTGCCGGAATTGATGAGTTTCCCCTGAGCAGGCTCGGCGTGGTCGAGATGATCGAGGTCGACGTCAGGATCCTCCGGATCGACTACAGGGATTACGTCGAGCCCGAACTTCTTCGCGAAGTCAAAGTCTCTCTGGTCGTGGGCAGGCACCGCCATGATGGCGCCGGTCCCGTAGCTGATGAGGACGTAGTCCGAGACGTAGATCGGGACTTTCTTTCCGTTTACAGGATTTATCGCGTATCTGCCCGAGAACACGCCCGTCTTCTCGCTCGACGTGGAACTGCGCTCGATATCGCTCTTATGCGCGACCTCTTCGCAGTAGGCGTTTACCGCATCCTCGTATTCTGTCCCTGCGACGAGTTCCTTCAGGTACGGATGCTCCGGAGCGACGACCATATACGTGACGCCGAAGATCGTATCCGGTCTGGTGGTGTAGATCTCAAGCTGTTTGTCGCTTCCGTCTATTTTAAAGAATATGTCCGCGCCGGTCGATCTGCCGATCCAGTTTCTCTGCATCGTCTTGACTTTTTCAGGCCAGCCCGGGAGACTGTCCAGGTCCTCCAGAAGCCTGTCCGCGTAGTCGGTGATCTTCAGGTACCACTGAGACAGCGTCTTTTTCGTCACCGGAGTGTGGCAGCGCTCGCAGCATCCCTCGACGACCTGCTCGTTTGCCAGCACTGTCTTGCAGCTCGGGCACCAGTTGACGCTGCTCTCCTTCTTATACGCGAGTCCGCGCTCATAGAATTTGATGAAGATCCACTGCATCCACTTGTAATATTCCTCGGAGCACGTCTGGACCTCTCTGTCCCAGTCGTAGGAGAGCCCGAGCCTTCTGAGCTGGTGCTCCATCTCGTGGATGTTGTCCCACGTCCATTTAGCGGGAGGAATAGAGTGATCGATTGCGGCGTTTTCGGCCGGAAGTCCGAACGAGTCGAACCCGATCGGATGAAGAACGTTGTATCCCTGCATCCGCTTTACTCTCGCCACGACGTCGCCGATCGAGTAATTGCGCACGTGGCCCATGTGAAGTTTTCCGGAAGGATAAGGGAACATCTCCAGGACATAATATTTCTTCCTGTCAGGTTCCTCCGTCACCTTGAAGGTTTTGTTCTCCTCCCAGTACTTCTGCCATTTAGATTCGATCTTTGTAAAATTATAACGTTCTTCCATTCTCTTCCACCCCGGTGTCGATAAACGGGCAGTCGCCCCAGACTTTTTCCAGATTATACTTTTCTCTCATAGACTCAGAGAACACGTTCACGATGACGTCGCCGAAATCGAGCAGGATCCAGCCTGTCCCGGATTTTCCCTCGACGTCTCTGGCAAAAACGCCCTCCTTAGCCAAAGCCTGCTCCACGTCATCCGACAAAGCCGCGACCTGGCGCATCGAGCCGCCCGTGCTGATGACCAGATAATCCGCGAAAGACGATTTTTCCGAAATATCGATCACTTCAATGTCGATCGCTTTTTTCTCGTCTAGAATCCTCGCCGCAAGCAGCGCTGTTCCTTTGCTGTCCATACTTTCTCCCACTCTTTGATCAATCCTCCATGCAAGTTTTCTTATCGTTTCTGTCTTTTTTATCTTCGACCAGCCCGGCAAACCAGTTGTACGCGTCGAGCGTATCGCGGTCGATCTCCGATCCTCTGGATTTTAGAAGGCCTATGGTGCCGGCGAATGACTCGAGGCATGCCTCGTCGATATCCTCTTCCACAGTCTTTCTTATCCTTTCGACGCCCGGATAATCGCGCGCCGGTTCGATTTTATCGGCGAGATAGATAACTTTCTCGAGCAGCGACATTCCGGCCCTGCCAGTCGTGTGATACGAAACGGCGTTCAGTATATCCGCGTCGTCTATCCCGAATTCGTCCTTCATCACGGCGGCGGCGATCTTCGAGTGCGCGAGGTTCGCGGATCCGAGATATTTCTCGCCGAGACCGTATTTGTTTACATAATAATTTATATCCTCAACCGGATGACCTCTGAACAAATCATGGCAGAGCGCTGCGAGGTCGGCCTTTTCGGGATCGGCGCCGTACCTGAGTGCGAGCTCCCTTGCGGACTTTCTCACGCCCTCGGTGTGCTTTTTTCTTTTGTCGGTGAGATGTTCGTAGGCATATTTACGTATATAATTCGTGTTCATATATGTATCGCTCCGTCTCGGGAGTCACGAGACCCTCGAGAGAATCGTTCCAGCTTGCCTTTTCGCGGATGCCCGTCGAACTTATCGGCAGCATCCTCTTTTTGATGATCGTGATCTCCGCGCCGTATTCTTCCCTCAGGGATGCTGCCTTTTCCTCGATTGCGTCCTGATCCGTCGATATCCTCATGCCGACGGCGAACGCGCACGCCCTGAGAAGTTCTGTCCCTTTATACCACCTGTCTATCGACAGCAGGGAGTCACTTCCCATGACAAAAATGAACTTCGTATCAGGGTGCAGCTCTTTCAGCGCGGTGACGGTGTCATACGTGTATGAAACAGCGCCGCGCCTTATCTCGAAGTCGGAAACGGTGACGCCCTCATAGCGCTCTGCGCTGAGTTTGAGCATATTCAGCCTGTCCTCGGCCGAGGTGACGCTTTTGCCGCGCTTGAATGGCTGAATATAGGCGGGCATCATGACGACCTCAGGAAGACCGAGTTCTTCTCTGACGGCCCTGGCAAGCTCGAGGTGCCCTAAGTGGACCGGATCGAACGTGCCTCCCATCAAACCGATCCTATTCATTTTCTTTCCCGGTTTCTTCAGCGGTCGACTCTATGAAGAGTTCTTTAAGCTGCGCCGGATCGACTGGAGAAGGCGCTCCGGAGAGCAGGCACTGAGCTTTCTGGTTCTTAGGGAACGCGATGACGTCTCTGATATCGAGTTCCTCGGTGAGGAGCATGACGAGCCTGTCCATCCCGTATGCGAGACCGCCGTGAGGAGGTGCTCCGTATTTGAACGCGTCGAGCAGGAATCCGAATTTCTGCCTGCAGTCCTCCTCGGTCAGTCCGAGGATGTCGAACATCTTGCGCTGGAGGTCCTTTTCATGGATCCTGATGCTGCCGCCTCCCGCTTCATAGCCGTTGATGACTATATCGTACGCGATCGCACGCGCGTGTTCAGGATCCGTGTCGAGCAGAGGGATATCCTCCTCCATCGGGTGCGTGAACGGATGGTGCATAGCCTTCAGTTCACCGGTTTCCTCGTCCTTCTCGAACATAGGGAATTCGGTGATCCAGAGGAGTTCATATCTGCTGTCGTCGAGGAGCCCGAGCTGACCGGCGATATGCCTTCTCAAGAATCCGAGCGTGTCGAAGACGACCTTCGCCCTGTCAGCTGCAATCAGGATGAGGTCTCCAGTTTTCGCGCCGAAGACGTCCGCGATCTTCTTCAGATCGTCCTGAGACAGGTATCTGCCGGCGGATGATTTGATATCATCGGCGTTCATTTTGATGTTTACCAGGCCCTTCGCGCCGAAGTGCTTTGCGTTGTCAGTCAGCCTGTCGATGTCCTTGCGGCTGTATTTATCGGCCGCGCCGTCGATGCAGATGCCTCGCACTTCCTGTCCGTTCTCCAGAGCGTTCTTAAATACAGGGAATTCCATTCCCCTTACGGCGTCCTTCAGGTCGTGCAGTTCAAAGCCGAATCTGAGGTCCGGTTTGTCCGATCCGTATTTTTCCATGGCTTCCGCATACGTCATGCGGCGCAGCGGGATCTGGATGTCTATACCCTTTATTTCCTTGAAAAGGCGCTTCAGGAAGCATTCCTGTACGTCGAGGATGTCCTCCATGTCGCAGAAAGACATCTCGATGTCGATCTGGGTGAATTCCGGCTGTCTGTCCGACCTGAGGTCTTCGTCTCTGAAGCACCTGGCGATCTGGAAGTATTTATCGAGACCGCTAACCATCAGGAGCTGCTTGAAGAGCTGCGGAGACTGCGGGAGCGCGTAGAACGATCCCGGGTTCACTCTGCTCGGAACGAGGTAGTCTCTGGCGCCTTCCGGCGTGGATTTGATCAGGTCCGGGGTCTCGATCTCGGTGAATCCGTTCTCCGTGAAAAAGTCCCTCGTCACCTTCATCATGTCCGCTCTCATCTTCAGGACGCGCTGCATGCGAGGTTTCCTGAGGTCGAGATATCTGTATTTCATGCGGAGGTTGTAATCCGCGTTGTCGTCGTCCCTTACGTAGATCGGCGGAGTTTCGGACTCGTTGTAAATTATCAGCTCGTTCGCCAGCACCTCGATCTCTCCCGTCGGGATGTCTTTGTTCTTTGATGACCTCTCGCGGACGGTTCCGGTGACGCCGATGACGTACTCCGAGCGCAGGCGCGAAGCCTTCTGGAACAACTCGTCTGACGTCGTGTCGTCAAAGACTATCTGGGTGATCCCTGTCTTGTCGCGAAGATCTACAAAGATCAGGCTGCCCAGGCTGCGCTGTCTCGCCACCCAGCCGTTGAGCGCGACTTTCTTTCCCGCGTCTGCGATGCGAAGCGCGCCGCACATATCCGTTCTTTTGATGAGTTCAGACATTTTTTCCTCCCGTGTGTCCGGTCTCCCGTGTTTCCGGTCATTTCTGAAGAGCGTCGAAAAGTTCCTCGAACGGGACCTCCGTCTGCTCCGATTTGTTCATGTTCCTGAGTGTCGCCTTGCCCTTTTCGAGTTCGTCGTCTCCTATTATTACCACATATCCCGCTTTGATCCTGTCGGCGTACTTCAACTGTCCCTTCAGGCCGCGTTCGAGATCGTCGATCATCACGTTCAGCCCGCGGCTCCTGTACTCGCGCGACAGTTTGAGCGCATATGCCTTTGCCCGGTCTCCCATGAATGCTATAAGCGCAGCAGCCGGCTTCTCCGACGGTATCTCTATCCCGGCGTTTTCCATCATCAGTAGAAGTCTTTCGATGCCGAGACCAAAACCCACGCCCGGCGTGTCGGGACCGCCTACCACTGAGATGAGGTCGTCGTACCTGCCGCCTCCGCATACGGTGCTCTGCGCTCCGAGGTCGTCGGTGACGAACTCAAATGCAGTCTTTGTGTAGTAATCAAGCCCCCTGACGATGCCAGGGTCTATCTCATATTCGATGCCGAGCGCATCGAGGTTGTCCTGAAGCGATTTGAAAGCGGATCTGCAGTCATCGCACAGGTAGTCGATCATCTTCGGAGCGTCTTTTACGATCTCCTGGCATGAATCCACCTTGCAGTCGAGGATCCTCATAGGATTCTTCTCGTAGCGCTCTTTGCAGTCATCGCAGAGTTCGTCGTAGTGAGGCTTCAGGAACTCCCTGAGCGCGTCTCTGTAGACGCTGCGGCAGTTCGGGCATCCGACGCTGTTTATGTAGAGCACCACGTTGGTGATCCCCACAGACGTCAGGAAGTCTTTTGCGAGGCATATGACCTCCGCGTCGGCTATCATGCTCGACGTCCCGAAGACTTCTATCCCGAACTGGTGGAATTCGCGCAGTCTGCCCGCCTGAGGCTTCTCATACCTGAAGCACGGTGTGATGTAATAGTACTTCTGCGGCTGAGTCTCAGCGTAGAGCTTGTTCTCGATAAAAGCGCGGACGACAGGTGCCGTGCCCTCCGGCTTTAGCGTGATGCTGCGCTTCCCGTGATCCTCGAACGTGTACATCTCCTTGCGGACGATGTCCGTGCTCCCGCCTACTCCTCTCTGGAAAAGCTCGGTGTGCTCGAACATCGGCGTCCTGATCTCGTAAAATCCGTATCTGGAACATATCTCTCTGAATTTCCCCTCGACGTAGTGCCATTTATATGCCTGCGAAGGGAGCATATCCTTGGTTCCTCTCGGAGCGTTGGTCAGCATTTTTATCTCCTTCCGATCTCAATATTCCCGAAATATTCTGCTTCTACCATGGTCCTGCACGGCATCCCGGTTTCCGGCAGGCATCCGTCAAATGAATAATCCTGCGCTCTTTCGCGCTATCATCTCGTCTACGCGGTCAATGTACTGCTCGTAGTTCGTTACGTTCGGAACTCTCTCGAGCCTGTTTTCGGCGGGGAAATATTTCTTCGACATTCCTCCCGCGCCGAGAGCGATGACGCTCTGATGCTCGTCCATTATCCTCACATTATACAGTCCGGCCCTGCCGTCCCTGCAGTACCCGGTGTTTTCGGCGGCCCCTGACATATGCTTCTGCCTGTAGAGGTAATACGGCCTGAAGCCTTTCTCCTCCAGCCTGTCACGGGCGAGAACCACGGTGCGCTTCACGAGTTCCGAATACCTGTAATGGTACTCGGGATCCTGTTCCTTCAATCTGGACGCGCGCTTGACCGCAAGCGAGTGGACAGTCACGTTGTCAGCGCCAAAACCTGTCACGGCGTCGATCGTATCGAGGCAGTCGTCTTCGGTTTCCCCCGGCAGCCCCGCTATGACGTCTGAGTTCACGCTGTCGAATCCGACGCTCATCGCTTCCCTGAACGCCTCGCGGATATCTTCCGGAGTGTGAGACCGTCCGATGATATCGAGAGTCTCCTGCTTCATCGACTGCGGGTTGATGCTGATCCTCGTCGTGCCGTGTTCCTTCAGCGCTCTCAGCTTTTCCCCTGAGATCGTATCGGGCCGCCCCGCTTCGACTGTTATCTCCCTTACCTCGGAGAGATCGAAGCAATCATCCGTCATGTCGAGAAGCCCGGATAACTGGTCCGCGCTGAGCGTCGTAGGCGTACCGCCTCCGAAATAAAGCGTTTCTATCTTCTGCCCGGCTCGCTTTGACATCGCGCCGGTCTCGCGGATCTCACGCCTGAGCGCTTCCAAATACCGCTCTATCTCGCCTTTGCTCACCTGATTCGAGGCAAAAGAACAGTACAGGCATCTCGTCGGGCAGAACGGTATGCCTATGTACAGGGCGGCTGAGTTCTCCGGAGGATCGCCGCACGTTTCCTTCTGGTATCGATATATATCCGCCAGGAGCGCGGCCTTTTCATCGGAAAGCCTGTATGCGCCCGTCAGGATCCTGACCGCTTCTTCCCGGCCTCCGCGCTTTTCGCAGAGTTCGCCGAAGAGCTTTACCGGCCTGACGCCTGTCAGGATGCCCCACTCGGGTGCCCTTCCGGTGGCTTCTTTCATTTTATCGAATATCTCGCGTTTTGCGTCATCAGTCGATCCGGAAGCGGCGCCGGTGATGTCGATAATGGTATCGCCCCCGTCGAATGAATACTCCGACGGCATCACGAATTCGTCGATCAGTTCCGCGAGAAGGTTCGGCTTTTCAAAGCCGTGTATATCAATCCTGTACAAACGGGTTGTACCTCTTTTCAAACGCGATCGTCGTCGGCTGCAGATGTCCCGTATAGACGACCGTATCGTCAGGGAGTTTGAACAGCTTGTCGCGGATAGACGATATCAGTTCCGCCTCGTCGCCTCCGTAGAAGTCCGAGCGCCCTATGGACGCCCTGAAAAGCGTATCTCCGCTGAAAACGGCGCCGTCTGTCACTATGCTGATCCCGCCCTTCGTATGTCCCGGCGTGTGGAGGAACCTGAGCGTCATATTGCCGACGTTCAAAACAGTGTCCTCGTCGACGAAGCCGTCAGCCTTGAGCGAGATGGATCTGCCGAAGAATTCAGTCGATGAATTGAGCATGGGATCCTCGAGCATCTCCTCGTCGTCCCTGTGGAGCAGGACCTTTGCGCCGGTCAGCGCTTTGATCTCGCCGACTCCGCCGATATGATCGGCGTGGGCATGTGTGAGGATTATATATTTTACGTCGATCCCTTTGTTTTTGATATCAGCAGCGAGTTCGGGGCACGATCCGCCCGGGTCCACGACAAAGCCGCAGCCCGTCTCGTCAAAGACGAGATATGTGTTGACGTCTATAGGACCTGTTATGTATCTGAAAACTGTCAAAGTATATCCTTTCCGGAAAATCTGATCAATTCTTCTCGCGGTAGACCTGTGTAACGCCTTCGATGTTCCTGAGCACCCGGAGGACCTTCTCCATCTGCTGCGTGCTGGCGATCGATACGGTGAGTATGATGTGGACCGTGCCGTCCCTGCCGCTCTTGGCGTTTACTCCGGAGATATGCACGTCCATGTCCTCGCACGCCTTTGAGATGTCGGAGAACATGTGCTTGCGGTCGGCTCCGACGATGCAGATGTCGGCATCGTAAGCGTTTCCTGCGGTGAGATCCTGCCATTCGACATCGATGAGCCTGGCTTTTTCGCTTTCCGGAAGCGAAACGATGTTGGAGCAGTCCATGCGGTGTACGGAGATCCCTCTTCCCTTTGTGATGAAGCCGATGATGTCGTCACCCGGAACAGGGTTGCAGCAGCGGGCGATCCTGATCATCAGGTTGTCGGCGCCTTTTACGACGATCCCCGGATTGTTGCGGCGCTCCTCGGCCTGACGCGTCTTCTTTACCGCCTCGACCTGGATCGCCTTTGTCTTCTCGTCGGCAGCCTGTTTATTCGCCAACTGTTCCTCGTCGTAAAGCTTGAACAGCACGGAAGCGAATTTGGAAATTAGCGGGCTGTTCTTGGCTATCTGCGAGTAGAGTCCGTCCAGACCGCCGGTGATCCCGAGTTCCTTGATCGCCTTCATCATGTCGGAGGCGTGCTCTACCTCGTCCGGGTCATATCCTCTCTTCCTGATGTATTTATCGAGCAGGTCTTTCCCCTTTGCGATGTCGTCGGACTGGTTCGCCTTTCTCAGGTACTGCCTGATCTTTGCTTTGGCGTTCGAACTCTTCGCTATCTTAAGCCAGTCCTGGCTCGGACCGCTGGAATTTGCCGACGTGACGATCTCGACGATATCGCCGTTATGAAGCGGGTGATCTATCGTGACCATCTTGCCGTTCACTTTGGCGCCGACGCACTTGCATCCGACCTCGGTGTGGATCTTGAACGCAAAATCGAGCGGCGTCGATCCTGCCGGGAGGTCTATGACCTCGCCCTTCGGAGTGAATACGAATACCTGACTGGAGAAGAGGTCCATCTTCAGAGTCTCCATGAACTCCTTAGGATCCTTCGTCTCCTGCTGCCACTCCAGAGCCTGCCTCAGCCACGCGAGTTTAAGGTCGTCCCTGTTCTGCGTGCCGTCTGCCGTTCCCTCTTTATATTTCCAGTGCGCGGCGATACCATATTCAGCCACGTGGTGCATGTCGAACGTCCTGATCTGTATCTCGAAAGGTTCCCCTCCGTCGCCTAATACGGTCGTGTGGAGCGACTGGTACATGTTAGGCTTCGGCATGGCGATGTAGTCCTTGAAGCGGCCTGGTATAGGCTTCCACATCGTGTGGACCTGACCGAGGACGGCATAGCAGTCTCTTACCGTGTCCACGATGACCCTGACGGCTATCAGGTCGAAGATCTCGTCGAGCTGCTTATGCTGCAGCGTCATCTTCTTATATATGCTGTAAAGCTGCTTGACCCTGCCGGAGATCTCATAGTGGATCTGCATCTGGTCGAGCGCTTCTTTTATCTTATCTATTACGCCATTGATGAAGACGTCCGTCTTCCCCTGCCGCTCAGAAACGGCTTTTTTCAGCCTTTCGTAGTCATCCGGGTGGAGGTAGCTGAACGCGATGTCCTCCAGTTCGAATTTGATAGAATAGATCCCTAGGCGTGTAGCCAGAGGAGCGTATATTTCGATGGTCTCCCTGGATTTTTCGATCTGCTTTTCAGGCGGCCAGTATTTAGCCGTCCTCATGTTGTGGAGACGGTCCGCCAGCTTGATTATGAGGACGCGGATGTCCTTTGACATGGCGAGGAACATCTTGCGGTAGTTCTCCGCCTGGGCCTCCACGTCGCTGTCGAATTTAATGGCGCCGAGTTTCGTTACCCCGTCGACGAGCAGCGTGATCTCGTCACCGAACTCTTTTCTCATGTCTTCGAGGGTGTATCCGGTGTCCTCGACGACATCGTGAAGCAGACCGCCCGCTATGGTCTCGTCGTCCATTCCGAGTTCGGCGAGTATCTTCGCGACGGCGATCGGGTGGATGAAATACGGTTCTCCGCTTCTGCGAAACTGGCCTTCGTGCTGCTTCTGCGCAGTATCGAAGGCCTTACCGATCAATTCCGTATTATAATTATGATTGTACTGTAGTAGTTCCTGCAGGAACTGCGCCTTTGTTTCCATAAGAATAATACTCTCGAAAGTTACGGTTTATCAACACTGCGACCGCAGCCGGTGCGGCGGTCGCAGCGATTTCACGGTATCTATAACTCCTTGTTTCGGACCCGTTCAGTTCTTACCTTTGTTCCCGGATCTCCCTTTTTCTTTTTCCTTAGCCTGTTTTTCGAGCTGCAGTTTGTACGCCGATTTGCCGACGTTTTTGTTGAACTCATACAGTATCGGGCTGCAGAGGAATATCGACGAGTACGTGCCGACGAGAACGCCGAGCATCAGCGGGATCAGGAAGTTCCTGATCGTCGTCGAGACCATGATGAGAAGCGGGATCATCGCGACCAGAGTCGTGATCGACGTCATTATCGAACGGTTGAGCGTCTGGTTGATGCTCTGGTTGATGACGTCCTTGATGTCCTCCTTCTTGTAGAGTTCTCTGTTCTCGCGGATCCTGTCGAATACGACGATCGTGTCGTTTATGGAATACCCGACGACTGTCAGTATGCCCGCGATGAACGGGTTGTTTATCACGATGCGGAACAGCCCGTAGATCGAAAGGATCATCAGCACGTCGTGTACGAGTCCCGCGACTGCCGAGACGCCGTATTTCCACGATTTGAATCTGACGTTGATATATATCAGCATGCAGATCGCGGCGATGATTATCGATTTCACCGCGTTGGATCTGAGTTCCTTCCCGACCGTAGGACCGAACTGCTCAGAGGCCAGAACGTCGTCGCTCGTGACTCCGTATTTGTCGCCGAGCGCGTCTATCACCTGCTGACGCTGATCGTTATCGAGCGCTTTGATGGTTTTGATGATGACCTGATGTCTGTCGATTCCTGCGAGAACGATCGTAGGGTCGAGATCGAATTCCTTGATCTCATCCGCGACTTCGGAAGTCTCGACTTCCTGGCCCATGTCGATCTGGATCATCGTGCCGCCGGTGAAGTCGATCCCGTAGTTGAATCCGCGGATCGCTCCGCAGATAAGTCCGACGACGATGGCCACAGCGCTGATCGTGTAGAAGATCTTGCGCTTTCCGATGAAGTCGAACTGCTTCTTGAATATCTGTTTCGGAGTGCCGTCTTCGCTGCATCCGAAGTATTTGTTCTTAGCGAACCTCTTGCTGCCGGCGAGAGCAGTGATCAGGATCTGCGAGATCACGACAGCCGTGAATACGGAGACGATGATACCGATCATGAGGGTGATCGCGAATCCTTTGACCGTGGTGCTGCCGACTATGTACAGAACTACCGCGGCGATGAGCGTTGTTATCTGAGCGTCGAGGACAGTGTAGACAGCGTGCCCGAATCCCTCGGAGACAGCAACTCTGAACGTTTTGCCGTGGCTTATCTCTTCCTGTATTCTGGAGAAGATGATCACGTTAGCGTCTACCGCCATACCTATCGACAGGATGATGGCCGCTATTCCCGGAAGAGTCAGCACCACTCCGACGCCTGCCATGAACCAGAGTTCGATGAGAACGTACAGCGCGAGGGCGATGTCCGCCATCAGACCGAGCATCCCGTATCCTACGAGCATTATCAGGCATACGAGCGCGAGGCCGATAAGTCCGGCTATAACGCTGCTGTGGAGAGCGTTCTCGCCGATCGTCGCGGTCTGGACAGATGACGTGACCTCGTTCAGCGATACAGGAAGAGCGCCGCCGCGGATGAGCGCGGCCAGGTTTGACGCTTCTTCGTGTCCGAACCCGCCTTCTCTCGTTATCTGGCACGTGCTCGTGGTTATAGGGCCGTTGGAGACGACCGGAGCGCTGATGATCTCGTCATCGAGCCAGATGATGATCGCGTTGTTCGACACTCCGTCGTGAGCCGAAGTGACCGATCCGGAATAAGCCGTCGTCGTCCCTTCGGTGAACTTAGTCGTTCCGTCGGAGGTGAACTCCAACTCGATCAAATAGCCGCCGTGCTCGCTGTCCGTGTTTACTCCGGCGTTCTTCACGTCTTCGCCCGACAAGACCGGTGTATCGTCGGCGAGGGTGAACTTCAACTGAGCTGTCTTGCCTATCTGCTGAATGGCCTCATCGGCGTTCTCGACGCCAGGCATCTCTACGCGGAGCCTCTTGGAGCCCTCGATGCTGACAGTCGCTTCGGAAATGCCCATGGCGTTTACACGCCTTTCCAGCACCGCCCTGGTCTGTTCCATCAGCGACGACAGTTCGGATCCAGTGGCATCCGTATCGGCCTCCATGACGACGTAAACACCGCCGTCGATGTCCAGGCCGAATTTCATTACGTCCTTAATCGAATCGATACTGCCGGCACCGTTGACTGTGATGAACCATCCGACTATTACTACGATTACGATCAGGCAGGATAAAACTTTCCTTACCTTCAGATTCATGTCATCCTCCAGAATAATTGCAGAATTTTATTGATTTTACGGCGTCGGAGGGCCGGCCCGTAACATTGATCTATTTTACTACTATTTGTCCCTGACGGCAACATAAAAAAGAGCAGCGCGAAGATGCGCTGCCCTGTTTTATCAATGCCTTACATCGATTTGAACTTTTGCTCTATGCTTCCTCGGAAGAGACTATTTCCCTGCCGTCATAGTAGTTGCAATTCGGGCAAACTCTGTGCGGAAGCTTTGGCTGATGACACTGCGGGCAAATGCTGAGTCCCGGAGCGGATTTTGCCATGTTAGGCGCACGTCTGGAATCTCTCTTCGCTTTCGATGTCTTTCTCTTAGGAACTGCCATTTTTACACCTCCTCGCTTGAATGTCGCATATATATCATTCAATATATGATTTCGCGTGAACTTCTAAAGTATATCTTTAAAACTTTATAGTGTCAAGAGCGAATTTTGAATGTTTTCGGTGCGTTTCAGGCGTTCAGCCTCTCGTTACGATGCGGTAAGTGTCCTTTGCGATCATGAGTTCTTCGTTAGTCGGGATGAGGAGGAGTTTTACCTTCGAATCATCCGCGGAGATCTCGGTTTCCTGGCCTCTTACCTTGTTCTTCAGAGGATCGAGCTTGATCCCGAGATTGCCGAGGTCGTTGCAGATGAGCTCTCTCATGGAGATATCGTTCTCGCCGACTCCTGCCGTGAAGATGATGGCATCCACGCCGTTCATTTCGGCGATGTAGGCTCCGATATAGAATCTTACCTTCTGAGCGAACATCCTGAGCGCGAGCGCGGCTCTCTCATTGCCCTGCTCGACTGCGGCCTCGAGGTCTCTGAAATCGCTGGAGACTCCGGAGATGCCGAGAACGCCGGACTTCTTGTTGAGAACGGTGTTCGTCTCTTCGTCCGTCATGTGCTCTTTTTCTTTGATGTACGTTACGATGGCAGGGTCGATGTCTCCGCTCCTCGTTCCCATGACGAGACCTTCGAGCGGAGTGAATCCCATCGACGTGTCCACTACTCTGCCGTGCTTGATCGCGGTCACGGACGCGCCATTTCCGAGATGGCACGTGATGAGTTTAAGATCGTTGAGGCTGACGTTCAGCATCGCGGACGCTCTCTGCGCAACGTATTTATGTGACGTCCCGTGGAAGCCGTATCTTCTGATGCGGTATTTTTCGTAATATTCGTACGGGAGAGCATACAGATACGACTGAGGAGGCATCGTTTGATGGAACGCTGTATCAAATACCGCTACCATCGGAGTGTCAGGCATCAGTTCTCTGCATGCCGCGATCCCGAGAAGGTTAGGCGGATTGTGGAGCGGTGCCAGTTCGACACAGTCCTCGAGCGCTTTGATGACGTCGTCCGTGATCAAAACGGATTCGGAGTATTTCTCGCCGGCGTGGACGACTCTGTGCCCTACGGCACCGATCTCCGACATGTCCGAAACGACACCGTGGTCCTTATCCTGGATCGCCGCGAGAACCTGGGCGATAGCGTCTTTATGGTCTTTCATAGGGACCTGTTTGATGACTTTATCCTCGCCAGTTCTGGTGTGATTGATTACCGAGCCTTCCATCCCGATCCTCTCCACGAGTCCCTTAGCGAGAAGGGATTCGTTCGTCATATCGAGGACCTGGTATTTAAGGGAAGAACTGCCGCAGTTGATTACGAGTACTTTCATATATTCCTCCGGGTCATTTGAAAATATTAAAATATGGCTTTTCGCCTTAAAAATATTACATCAAAACACCCAGTAAATCAAGGAATATAAAAAGCCGGCACGTCATATCACGACAAAGGCTTTCATCTTTTCAAGCCTGGCTTCGCCTATGCCGCTCACGTTGATAAGGTCTTCGACGGAAGAAAATCCGCCGTTCTGTTCTCTGTAGTCTATTATCCTCTGAGCAGTGACGGGTCCGACGCCGGGTATATTCTGAAGCTCCGCGAGGTCCGCGGTGTTTATGTCCACCTTCTCTCCCTCCCCGTCCGAAGATGAGGCTGGCGCCGTGCCGCCGGAAGAAAGCGCGGGATAGCCGTCATCCATGTACGGGATATATACCTTCTGTCCGTCGACAACAAGAGAAGCTCTGTTAATGGAGTCTATATCGGCGTCCTCCGAAAGTCCTCCGGCAAGTTCGATAAGATCCTCGAGTCTGGAACCCTCCGGGATCTCATACACTCCCGGATCCGCGACCGCCCCGCTTATGTCTGCTGCTATCATGGCCACGTGTGTCTGGCTTTCTGTTTCTATCACGATGCTCCCGTCAGGTTCCTCGGCGGCCGCTGAAGAGGCGACGCGCACGTCTGACCGTTTTTCCCCATACTCGCCAAAAAACAGCAAAGCGGCAATGATCAGGATCGCCGCTGCCGCCTTTATCAACTTATCTCTGTGACGCCGAGCGAAACAGACCGCTCTTCCGCGAATATCCGGCTTCATATCAGACACCCCTTCCCCACGTACTGTCTCAGTCGTCTCAGTCTCTGCCCTGTTCAGAGTCTAAACCGAGAGTTTGGGGAATACAAGAGTCGAATATAAGGGAATTTCTGCAGAAAGCCACGTCGTAAAGCTTGATCTCAGGATGGAATTCTTCGAGGAAAGCCCTCACGACGGATTCCGGATTGAGATTCGAGACACTTCCGCAGTCCGTCACCATGTCGATCGCGGCGTATTTTCCATAGCGGGAGACAGACATCGATCTGATCATCCCTCTTATCTCCGCAGGCTCATACTGCTTAGTCTTTTTGTTCCGTTTCATAGCAGTGATCGATTCCCTGCTGAGGAATCCCGCGACCTCTTCGGCGATCAAAGACGCGCTTCTATCGTACAAAAAAGGCAGGACCGCCGTATATGACGCTGCTCTGACGCAGGCGGAAAGAGCCTTCACTCCGCCGTCGACCTCGGCGCACCGTGTAAGCGTGATTCCGCGCGGCAGTTCTCTTTCCAGTTTATCGACGATCTCTACTGTATCTTCTCTGTCCGCAGTGTAGAACTCTAGCACCTCCCGGAGCCCCGAGTATCCGAGCGAAAGAGGCTGAGCGAAACTGATGCGCGGATGAGGATTGTATCCGTGCGAATACTCAAGGTCTATCCCCGCGCGCCTGAACGCTCTCTTGAACAGCCTGTGAAGATCGAGATGAGAGATGCAGGCGATGCGGCCTTCCTTAGTGAATTCAATCATGTATCTGCTGCTCATATATCCCTCCGAGGGCGCAGGCCGTCCTCTGATTTATCCCGCATCCGTTGCATCCGTATCTGCAGTCCTTTGTCGTTTCTGCCGACTTTGATTTTTCAAATTCCGATCGGAGATATTCCTCCGACACGCCGCAGTCGATGACGCTCCACGGCAGGACCTCGTCCGCGGACCTCTCCCTGTATGCGTAGGATTCAGGTGTGATCCCCGTGTTTTCGATCGCCTGTTCCCATTTCGCGATATCAAAGTGATCGCTCCATCCGTCCAGGACGCAGCCGAGCCTGTGAGCCTCGAAGATCAGCCGTCCCGTGTTTCTGTCCCCGCGCGCGAGAACAGCCTCCATCACGCTTGTGGAATCGTCGTGGTACGCGAAGGTGACTCCTTTTATCTTCAGGATCTTTTTTAGATAATCGTGCTTTTCGCGGAACTGCTCCGCAGTGTTCTGCCCGACCCATTGGAAAGGAGTGAACGGCTTCGGAACAAAGTTCGAAACACTGACCGTGACGCTGAAGCGGCCTTTTCTTCCGGCCTTTCTGCTCATTTCCATGATATTCCGGGCAATTTCGGCTATGCCGTCCAGGTCTTCCTGCGTTTCGCCCGGCAGCCCTATCATGAAATACAGTTTTATGTGGTTCCAGCCGAGATCGATCGCTTTTCCCGCGGCGGAATAGATATCTTCCTCAGTGATCCCTTTGTTGATGATGTCGCGCAGACGCTGCGATCCGGCCTCCGGCGCGAAAGTGAGACCCGATTTTCTGTATTTCTGGATCTCGTTCAGCACAGAGAACGAGAATGTGTCAAGCCTGAGCGACGGCAGCGAGAGCGCCGTATTTTCGGCTGTGCAGTGTCTGACCAGATCAGTCGCGAGCGATTCGAAACTGCTGTAGTCGCTCGTAGAAAGGGAAAGCAGCGAGAGCTCGTCGTATCCCGTGCGTGACAGTTCTTCGGCGGCGAGTTTTTCGACAGTCTCCGGCTTTCTCTCTCTGACCGGCCTGTATATCATGCCTGCCTGGCAGAATCTGCAGCCTCTGGTACATCCGCGGAACATCTCGACGACCGCTCTGTCATGCACCGTTTCGATATACGATATTATCGGTTTTACAGGGAAATCAGCGCCGTCCAGATCGGAAACGATCGCGCGCCTGACGTCTGCAGGGACGTTTTCGTATCGCGGAGCGATCTCTCTGACAGTCTCGTCGTCATTATATGTGACTTCATAGAGCGAAGGCACGTATACGCCCTCAAGCGATGATGCCGAGCGCAGGAATTCGGATTTTGACTTTCCGGACATTTTCGCCTCGCGGTACAGGCCGAGGAACTTTGGCAGGAGTTCCTCACCGTCGCCTATGAGAAAAACGTCGATGAAATCGGCTAGTGGCTCAGGATTGAACGCGCATGGTCCTCCGGCGATTATGAGGGGATATTTATCCCTGCGGTCTCCGGAGAACAAAGGAATACCGGCGCGCTCAAGCATGTCGAGAACCGTGGTGTACGACATCTCATACTGAAGTGTGAACCCCAGGACGTCCATATCTGCGACAGGCGTCTTTGTCTCGAGCGTGAAAAGAGGAAGATTCGTTTTCCTCATAAACTCTGCCATGTCCGGTGCAGGTTCGAAGACTCGTTCACAATAAAACTCTTCGTGTTTATTTATGATGTTATACAATATCTGCAGGCCCAGATATGACATGCCGATCTCATAAACGTCTGGGAAAGCAAAGGCAAAGCGAAGCAGGCCCGTACCGTCCTTGACGCATTCGCCTATCTCTGATCCGATGTATCTCGCCGGCTTGTCGACCCGTCTGAGCAGCCTGTCGAGTCTGCGCGAGACATCTTCGTTTTCAAAAGAGAACAAACTGTCGATGGTGCGTCCCATACGGCGCTCCACAGCCTGCATGAACGCGACGGTGTCCTTCTTCTTCTCCAGTATGACCTTGGTCCTGTCGTACGTTTCACCCGGTTTATGGATCAGGTAATCGATCCTGAGATCGATCCCCGCGTAGCGATCCTCCTGCACGAGCCTGTCGGCCAGACAGAGGATATCTTCCTCGGTGATGTGGTCAGGATCGTTGAAATCGTAATGCATATGATTGCGGACGACGTCAGCTTCCCGGGCAAATCCCCTCCCGGTCAGAACTTCGGCGATTGCCTCGCCGTGGTTTTCGCTCGTCCTCATCACGTCGTGCGCCAGCCCGGCGACGCGCACCAGTTCCACGTCAAAATGGTCGCCGGCGTCGTTCATCGCGCGCGCTATGCGCACTCCCGCGTCGCTGACGGCACGGCAGTGCCTTATGACGCGCTCCGGCGTCCCGAACTCGATATATAGTTTTTCGATGGTCTTGTCGTCAAGTCTGGCCATGTCAGTCTTCTTCTTCGTATTCGAACTCAAAGTCGTCGATCTTGACTGTATCGCCGTCCTCGAGTCCCATCTCTTTCATTTTTTCAACGGCGCCGCTCTTCTCGATATACTTGTAGAGATACCGGAGCGAGCCCATATCGTTGAAATTCGTGGAATCGAATATCTTCTGCAGCTGCCTCCCCGAAAGAACGAACGTGCCGTCAGCGGCGCGCGTGACGTTTACGGTGCGGTAGTCGTCGCCGTCTTTGTTCTCCTCATCGAAGTCGTAGAAGTCGTAATGCTCTTCTTCCTGCGGGAGCGCTTCCTGCTCGGCGAGAAGTCCCGCGGCGGCGTTCATCAGATCCTTTATTCCGGCGCCGGTCGCCGCGGAGACGGGGAATACGCGGTATCCCTTAGCTTCGATATCTGACTTGAATTTCTCGTACGCGGAGAGATCGTCCCCGAGTAAATCTATCTTATTGGCGGCGACGATCATCGGCTTTTTCGTAAGTTTTTCGCTGTACGATCCGAGTTCTTTCAGTATCTTTTCGAAGTCGTCCTCAGGATCGCGTCCCTCCGAGCCCGAAACGTCGACCACATGGATGAGGACCTTCGTGCGCTCTATGTGCTTCAGGAACCTGAATCCCAGCCCCTGCCCCTCGTGGGCGCCCTCTATCAGCCCCGCGATGTCGGCTAGGACGAACTCGGTGTTGTCGAGTACGACGACGCCGAGATTCGGGTCTATGGTCGTGAAATGATAGTTGTCGATCTTAGGTCTGGCGTTCGTGGCGGCGGCCAGGATGCTCGATTTGCCGACGTTAGGAAAACCGACGAGACCGACGTCGGCGATCAGCTTCAGTTCCAGGATCACGACACGCTCAGTTCCCGGCGTTCCGGCTTCGGCAAAATTAGGAGCCTGGCGGACGGAATTCTTAAAGTGCACGTTGCCCTTGCCGCCTTTTCCGCCCTTTGCCGCGACAAAACTGTCGCCGTTCGTATTGAGATCGTGCATGAGCAGGCCGGTGGCCGCATCAAAGACCATCGTGCCGACGGGCACCTTGATGACGAGGTCCTGGCCTTTTTTGCCGTACATCTTTTTCTTCATGCCGTTCTGACCGTTTTCGGCTTCGTAGACTCTCTTATAGCGGAAATCCATGAGCGTCCTGAGGTCCTCGTCGGCTTTGATGATGACGTTCCCGCCGTTTCCGCCGTCGCCGCCGTCAGGGCCGCCCTGAGGCACGAAAGGTTCGCGCCTGAACGAGACCGCGCCGTTTCCGCCCCTGCCGCTCCGTATGGTGATCTTCGCTCTGTCAACTAACATCTGTATTCCTCCGGATAAAAGAAAAAGGCCTCAATCTCTTGAGGCCTTCCGGTTAAGCTTCTTTAGAATATACGCTGACCTGTTTTCTGGTCTTGTCGTATCTTTCGAATTTGACGTTGCCGTCAATCTTCGCAAAGAGTGTATCGTCTCCGCCGATGCCTACGTTGTTGCCTGGGTGGAATTTTGTACCTCTCTGTCTTACGAGAATGCTTCCGGCCGTGACGAACTGTCCGTCTCCGGCTTTGACTCCAAGTCGCTTAGATTCTGACTCGCGGCCGTTCTTGGAGCTACCTACACCTTTTTTACTTGCCATGTAAAGACACCTCCTGTCGCTGCTTACTTGGATTCAGCCTCGGACTCTTCCGCGGCTTTGACTTCTGTCTCGGCGGCCTCCGCTTCGGCAGGCTTCGCCTCGGCGGCAGCAGCCTTCTTATGCGTTCCGCTCTCCTTCTTCGCTCCGGTGAGAGATTCGATCTTCAGCGTCGTGTAAGGCTGTCTGTGACCCTGTTTGCTCTTGGAATCCTTCTTAGCCTTATATTTGAAGACTATTATTTTCTTACCGCGTCCCTCTCCGGTAACTTCTGCGAGGACCTTCGCTCCGTCTACGTAAGGAGTTCCGACCTTTACTTCTTTGTCATCATTCAGCAGCAGAACCTTATCCAGTTCGACCTTATCGCCGACCGACGCGCTGAGTTTCTCGACGGTGATCTCATCGCCCTCGGACACTCTGTACTGTTTGCCGCCGCTTTCTACGATTGCGTACATGTTTAAAATACCTCCTCTGACCAGTCTCGCCGTTTAAGGCAGCCCGCCAATCAGCGTACGAACTGATGATGCGCGCTTTAGGAGCCTTTTCCGTGCGGTCTAACAACCATGAAATGATATCACGGCAAAGAGCTGATGTCAACCCCCGGCGGCGGGAAAATTTGATGAAATCAATAAGTCTGCGCGTGTCCGCAGGAGGTCTCGAAAGCCTGTCTCAGGTCGTCGATTATGTCGTCCGGATCCTCCAGGCCGACGGAGAGGCGGATCAGCCTGTCCGAAAAGCCTGCTTCCTCGATCTCTTCTTTGGTGCACATGGAATGCGTCATCGACGCCGGATGTTCAATCAGCGTCTCGCAGTCGCCGAGGCTTACTGCAACTTTGCAGAGTTTCAGAGCGTCGAGCGTCTTCACGGCGGATTCGTAATCCTTCATCTCGAACGAGATCATCCCGCCGAACCGTTTGAGTTCACGGGCTGCGGTATCGTGGTAAGGGTCGTCCGCGAGCCCCGGGTAGCAGACCTTTTCAACAAAAGGAGAATCGTGCAGGAATCCGGCTATCTTCATCGCGCTGTCGCAGACTGCGTCCATGCGGACTTTCATCGTTTTTATCCCGCGGAGTATCAGATACGCCTCCTGAGGCCCCAGAACAGCTCCCGTTATGTCCTTCAATCCGACGGTCCTGATCCTGTCTGAGATCTCCTTGCATGCGACCGAAAATCCGGCGATCACGTCGCCGTGGCCGTTCAGGTATTTCGTAGCACTGTGGACCACGACGTCTGCGCCGAGGTCGAGAGGATTGACGAGGAGCGGCGAAGCGAACGTGTTGTCGATCACGACCAGGCAGCCAGGCGCGGTTTGATGCGCGTATGACGCTATTTTTTCGATGTCGGCGACCTTCATGCTGGGATTCGCTATCGTTTCGAAATATACTACTTTAGTGCCGGGGACGATGGCTGATCTGTAAGCGCCTTCGTCGGTCATGTCGACGAATTCGTGCCTGATGCCGTACCTTGGAAAAGTCTCCGTGATCAGAGAAAAAGTGCAGCCGTAAAGAGATTTGTCCGCAACGATCAAGTCACCGCTGCTTAATAGAGTGAGAAGCGTCCCTGAGATGGCTCCCATCCCGGAAGAAAACGCGACGCAGTCCCCGCCGTGTTCGAGGATCGCGACAGTTTTCTCCAGCTGGCGCGTCGTAGGATTCCCCAGACGGGTGTAGATGAAGCCGTCCTCCTGTCCGGAAAAGCGCCGGCCGCCCTGCTCGGCAGATGAAAAAACGAAGGTAGATGTCTGATAGATAGGCGTCGCGAGCGCTCCGCACGAATTTTCTGAGTGCGCTCCGTGGACTACGGTTGTCGCGATGCGGCCGGAACAGTCTTTCATGAAATGGTCTCCTTCCGAATAACGTTACGAGCTGCAATATTTTGTTTTCATATACTAATTTTCGCCCCTTTTTTAAAATTTTTCAAGTAGCAAAACATAAAAAATGCGATGTCCGAACCGGACACCGCATTTAAGCGCATCTGTCGCGTCAGTCGTCGATTATCACGCCGTCCTCGTCGACCTTCATGCCTCCCGAAGCGGCAGGCTTTTCGCCGGAGTTCTTTTCGCCCTCGGCGCGCACCTTATCTATGATCTTCCTCTTGATGTCCTCCATCACTTCCGGGTTGTCCTCGAGGTACTGCTTGACTGCGTCCCTTCCCTGGCCTATTCTCTGACCGTTGTAGCTGTACCATGAACCGGATTTCTCGATGATGTCCATATTCGCGGCTGTGTCAAGAATGTCGCCGGAGCGGGATATACCAGTGCCGTACATGATATCGAACTCGGCCATCTTAAACGGAGGAGCTACTTTATTCTTTACGACCTTCACTCTCGTCCTGTTCCCGAGGACTCTGTCGCCTTTCTTGATCGATTCGAGCCTTCTCACGTCAAAACGCATCGTAGCGTAGAACTTAAGCGCGCGGCCGCCCGTCGTCGTCTCGGGGTTCCCGAACATGACGCCGACCTTCTCCCTGAGTTGGTTGATGAATATGATGCACGTATTGGATCTGCTGACTGTCCCGGCCAGTTTGCGAAGCGCCTGAGACATGAGCCTCGCCTGAAGACCTACGTGAGCGTCGCCGATGTCTCCCTCGATCTCCGCCTTAGGAACGAGCGCAGCTACGGAGTCTACCACTATTACGTCGAGCGCTCCGCTCCTGGCGAGCATATCGCAGATCTCGAGCGCCTGCTCTCCCGTGTCAGGCTGGGATACGAGCAGATCGTCGACATTGACTCCGAGGTTCCTGGCGTATACAGGGTCGAGAGCGTGCTCGGCATCTATGAAAGCGGCCTTGCCGCCCTTCTTCTGCGCTTCCGCGATGATATGGAGCGTCAGCGTAGTCTTTCCCGAGGATTCAGGCCCGTAAACCTCGATGATCCTTCCCTTCGGTACGCCGCCTACTCCCGTGGCTATATCGAGGCTGACAGAGCCGGTGGGAATTACGTCGTAATCCTTAAAGCCCGTGTCGTCTCCGAGGCGCATGATCGATCCCTTTCCGAACTGCTTATGGATCTGGTTTATCGCTTCTTCGAGCGCCTTGTCTTTTCCGGACTGAGCCGTCTCTTCTTTTTTTACTGCCATTTCGTCCTCCGTGCAAACATGTGTTCGTTTTTATATTGATATATTATACCGTACGTGCTAAAAAATCAATTATCTTTTCATCAGCCTCATAATGAAAATATATTTTGACTGGAAAATATTGTCAAATGAATTTTATCCCCATTCAAACCTCCGCCGGAGTGTAAGTTTTCAGAGCCTTGCGGATCTCATCGAATATGCAGAGACAGCAGTAGTATCTGTTCCATCTGCGGTCGTCGCGGTGAGTCTCGATCTTTCTTACGGCCGAGTATCCGTTTTTGCAGGCGATCCCGACAAACATCGTGCCGGCTTCGTGAGCCCCCCAGTTTCCCGGTCCTGCGACGCCGGTCGACGAGACGCATATGTCGGAGCCGGTCTTTGCGAGAAGGCCGGATGCCATCTCCGCCGCGACCTGTGGACTTTCCGCAGTGTACTTTTCCAGACTCTCTTCTGTCACGCCCAGTTCCTCGCGCTTTGCCCTGTGAGTATAAGTTACGAGGCCTCGGTCGAATACTTCGGACATTCCTGGAACGCTGACCACCATATGGGAAAATTCCCCGCCTGTGCAGGACTCGCACGCCGACAGGGTCATTCCGCGCGATAGAAGTTCGTCGCAGACGACCTCGTTCAGATCCTTCCCGTCAAAACTGTAGATATATTCCCCGACGATCCCGGAGATCTTTCCGCACGTCTCGTTTACGGCAGCCTCGGCCTCCTCCCTGGTGCCTCGCTTGGACGCCACCCTTACGGTGCATTCGCCCTCCTTTGCGTATGTGGCGATAGTCGGATCTGTCTGCGCGTCGATCAGAGGCAGGAGTTTCGTCTCGAGAAGCGACTCTCCTATCCCGAAAAACCTCAGCACCTTATATTCGATGACCCCGTCGGAAAACCCTGCCAGGTACAGCTTGACGCGGTTCTCCCACATCCAGGTCATCTCCCGCGGCGGCCCGGGCATGCAGACGATCGTTTTGCCGTTTTCCGACAAAGCAAAACCCGGCGCTGTGCCGGTTTTGTTGTCAAATACGACTGCGCGCGTCGGCATCAGAGCCTGTTTGTAGTTGTTCGCGGTCATCTGGCGGCCGCGTATCTTCATGTAATTTTCGAGGTCGCGAAGGCTCTCCGCATTTACGGCAAGTTCGTCGTGCATGACCTTGCAGGCGGTCTCCTTCGTCAGATCGTCTTCCGTAGGGCCCAGCCCGCCGGTCGTCACGATCAGATCGACGTGTCTGAAAGCCTCCTCGATGATCTCGGCTAATCTGTCGTCGTTGTCGCCTACCGTGTAGTGGAACAGGACATCTATCCCCATATTGTTCAGCTCGCGGGAGAGATACACCGCGTTTGTATTTGTTATCTGACCGAACAGGATCTCGGTCCCGACGTTTAATATTGCAGATCTCATTTGCGTTCACGCCTCCGTCGATGTCTGCGCTTTGATGCTTTGGATTTTTGACGCCCCGATATCGACCATGATATCAAAAACGCCGGCACGATCGCTCGCCCCGGCGCCGGCCTGCTTTATTTTTCCGAGAAGACTTCTTTATTCTTCACGACGTATTCGATACCCGAATATACGGTCATTATGAGAGCCGCGTAGAGCAGGATATACGCGAAGGTCCCGATGATTCCGGGCTCCGGCATCAGCGCGGCGCGCAGCATCAGGAATATTACCGCGAACATCTGAAGCACCGTCTTGATTTTCCCGCTCATGCCCGCTGCGATGACTTTTCCGTCCGCTGCGGCTACCGTCCTCATCCCGGCGATCACGAACTCCCTGGCTAGGATTATCACGAGTATGTACGCTGCCACTGTCCCGTCCTCGACCATCAGACAGAGTGCCGAATAGACGAGGACCTTATCGGCGAGCGGATCCATGATCTTGCCGAAGTTCGTGATGAGATCATATTTGCGCGCGATCTTGCCGTCGAGCATATCCGTGAAGGACGCGAGACAGAAGATCACGAGAGAAACGATGTAATGGCCTGTCATGTAGAATCCCATGAAGAACGGGACCGCGATGACTCTTGCTATGGTCAGTTTGTTTGGCAGATTCATTCTTTCCTCCGGGCGGCGCGCCGTCAGGCGCCGACATGAAAATCCCGGCCTCCGTAAGGGGAAATTGACAACCTATCAAAACGATAGGTGGGTACCCTGCCTGGCGCTTCTGCTTTCCACTCAAGGGAGGCATAGCATCCGCGTCCGGACCCCGGATTCCCGTCAATAAACTGTAGGTTCAATTAAAAAATCCCTTACAGAGGACCAGGCTGATTATATTATACCCTATGATATATCAAAATGCACTATCGGCGTGAAATGAGAAAAAGGCCGGTATATCGGCATAATAAGAGAAAAATGCCGGTATAACGGCGTAATAAGAAAAAACGGCAGATCGGATGATCCGCCGTTCGCTTTCTGTCTTTGTTTTTACTATTCCTCATAGAGGTCGACGCTGCAGTTCGTCTCTACGTTCTGTACGTCCTCGTTGTCCTCGAGGGCCGCGACGAGTTTCTTCAACTTAGGCACGTCCTTCTCGTCAGGAGTCGATTCCATAGACGGGACATACTCGACATCCGACTCGACCATTTCGTACCCCGCGTCCGCGAGAGCCTTATATACGTCCGGATATACGTCAGGAGCAGTGTAGATGGTGAAACTGTCCTCGTCGGAGACCATGTCCTCGGCGCCGGCTTCCAGAACGAGTTCCATGAGGTCGTCTTCGTTGATCTCGTCAGTCTTCTCTATGATGAGGACGCCCTTGCGCGAGAACATGTATGAAACGCATCCCGGTGTGCCGATGTTTCCGCCGTGCTTGTCGAACATCGATCTGACTGCCGACGTCGTCCTGTTCGTGTTATCGGTAAGGCACGTAACGATGAAAGCGACTCCTCCGGCTCCGTATCCCTCAAAAGTGAGTTCTTCGTAGCTCACTCCATCGAGTTCGCCGGTGCCTTTTTTGATCGCGCGGACGATGTTGTCGTTCGGCATACTGATGGCCTTAGCCTTTTCGATGGCGACGCGCAGTGAGGAGTTGTAATCCGGATCGCCGCCGTCCTTAGCGGCTACCGTGATCGCTTTCGCGTATTTGGTGAATAATGCTGCTCTTTTGGAATCCTGTGCGGCTTTGCGGCCGGCGATTGTTCCGTGTCTTCCCATGGAGAAACCTCCCTTATAGATATGTTAAACAAAATGAATCTGTTGCGTGAACTTAAGTATTATACACTAACAGTGCGCTTTTGTCACGCGGTCTTTTCCGAATCGCTGCCGCTCTCTTCTTCGGCGCTTCCGACTCCGGATCCGGCCGTTTTTCCGGCGGCGGTCTCCGCTTCCAGATTCCTGTGGGCCGTCGTCATCATCAGCTTGATCCTGTTGAGCTGGTTGACGTCGCTGGCGCCCGGGTCGTAGTCGATGGCTACGATATTAGCCTTAGGGTTCATCTTCCTGACGGCCTTCATCATTCCCTTTCCGACTACGTGGTTAGGCAGGCACGCGAAAGGCTGCAGGCATACGATATTTTCGACTCCGCTGCGGATCAGTTCTATCATCTCGCCCGTAAGGAGCCATCCCTCGCCGCACTGGTTGCCGATCGAGATGATCTCGGTCGCGGCCTTTGCGACTTCATCGATATGGCCCGGCTCCGAATAGTGGATGCTGCCACGCAGCGCCTCGCGCATCGGTTTCCTGAGCCATTCGACGACTTTGATGGCGAGCTCGTTCACCTTCATCTCCTTATATGAGCCGGACATGTGCTCGTAGTTGAAGCGCTTGCTGTAGAATCCGTACATGAAGAAGTCGACAAAATCGGTCACGACGGCTTCCCCGCCTTCTTTTTCGATTATCTCCACGAGGTTGTTGTTCGCGTTAGGATGGTATTTGACCAGTATCTCGCCCACCACTCCGACGCGCGGCTTCCTCACGTCCGTTCTCTCTATGGCGTCGAATTCCTTCACGATCTCCTTCATGTTCCTCGAGTAGACGGAAGGATTGTAGTGCATCATGTTATCCACGATGCGGTCTTTCCAGCTGTCCATGAGCTTCTGCGACGTCCCCGGCACCTTTTCGTAAGGGCGCGTCGAGTAGAGCAGCCTCATCATGAGGTCGCCGTACATCGCCGCGATGACGAGGTGAAGCCCGAGCGCGGGAGTGATCTTGAAGCCCGGGTTCTTTTCCAGGCCTACCATGTTCACCGAGACGACCGGGACCTGTTCCATGTTCATGTCGCGCAGCGCCTTGCGCAGGAGCGGAACGTAGTTGCTCGCCCTGCAGCCGCCTCCCGTCTGGGACATGAAGACAGCGGTCCTGCTCAGGTCGTATTTTCCGGATTTAAGGGCGGAAATTATCTGGCCCAGCGTGACTATCGTAGGATAGCACGCGTCGTTGTTTATGTACCTGAGGCCTTCGTTTACCGAGTTCTTGTCCACCGGTGGAAGCAGCTCCGCGTGATAACCGCAGGAGTTGAGAGCCGCTTCGATGTACGTGAAGTGAATCGGCGACATCTGAGGGATGAGGATCGTGTAGCCGCGCTTCATCTCCTTAGAGAACGTCACGCGCTCGTAAGGCTTGAAATTGCTGACCGCGTGGATCTCCTTCCTGTCGCGTTCCTCCATCGCCGCCTTGAGCGACCTGATTCTGATCTTGATCGCGCCGAGGTTCGACACCTCATCTATCTTGATGACGGTGTACATCTTATTGTTAGCGCGGCAGATCTCCTCTACCTGGTCGGTCGTTACGGCGTCCAGGCCGCATCCGAACGAGTTCAGCTGGAGCAGTTCGACGTCGTCGCGCGTGCCGACGAAGTCGGCTGCCCGGTAGAGCCTCGAGTGGTAGACCCACTGGTCGAG
This sequence comes from Clostridiales bacterium UBA7285, assembly GCA_002472145.1. Lineage (GTDB taxonomy): Bacteria > Bacillota > Clostridia > Peptostreptococcales > Anaerovoracaceae > Eubacterium_B. The sequence goes on from DKRJ01000013.1 coordinate 149,835, forward strand.
GACTCTGACGGGCCTCGGGAGGTGCCCGAGGTGCGCGACGCTGTCCTCGCTGAGAACGGCGAGGCCGAACGAGTTGATCAGCTTGTTGATGCCGTGGTTGATCTCAGGGTCGACGTGATATGGTCTTCCGACGAGCACTATTCCTTTTTTATGGTGTTCCTTTAAGAAGGCCAGCGCCTCCTCGCCCCTGGCGCGGACGTCGGCGTGGTATCTGTTCTCCTCGGCGCGTGCCGCTTTGATCGCCGCCTTTACCTCGCTCTTCGGGATGTCATAGTCCTTCATCGCTTCCGCGAATGAATGCACGAGGCGGTCATCGTCGTCGTACGGTAGGAACGGATGCAGGAATTCAACGTCGTTCTCGCGGAAGACGTCGTCCATGTTATTTGCTATCGATTCAGGATACGTCGCGACGATCGGGCAGTTGTAGTGGTTCATCGCCGTCTTGTCCTCGCGCTCTTCATAGTTCAGGCAAGGATAGAATATCGTCTTTACGCCGTTGTCGACCAGCCACCTTATGTGGCCGTGGATCAACTTCGCCGGGTAGCAGGCCGTATCCGACGCGATCGTGTCCATCCCGAGGTTGTATATCTTCTTTCCGGACGTAGGCGACAAAACGACGCGGAACCCGAGCTTCGTCAGCAGAGTGAACCAGAACGGATAGTCCTCGTACATGTTGAGTCCGCGCGGAATGCCGATAACGCCGCGCTTTGCCTGATCCTCGGGCAGAGGCTCGTAATCGAAAAGCCTCTTATACTTATATTCATATAGATCGGGCAGATCGTTGTGCGACGTCTTTTGTCCGGATCCCTTCTCGCAGCGGTTGCCGGTGATGAATCTGGAACCGTCGCTGAAAGTGTTGATCGTCAGGATGCACCTGTTCTCGCATCCGCCGCATCTGCCGTTCGTATGCTTTACGGTGAACGACTCGAGTTCCTCGCGCGAAAGAAGTGAAGAAACGGCGTCCTCGTCCGGACGATCCTTTGCCCTCTCCAAAGCGATGAGCGCGCATCCGTAAGCTCCCATCAGACCGGCGATATCCGGCCTGATCACGTCTCGCCCGACGATCTTCTCGAAAGCCCTGAGCACGGCGTCGTTCATGAACGTACCGCCCTGCGCTACGATGTTTTTGCCGGCCTCGTCCGAATTTCTGAGTTTTATGACCTTATACAGCGCGTTCCTGATGACGGAATACGAAAGTCCGGCGGAGATATCGCCTATCGCCGCGCCTTCCTTCTGCGCCTGTTTTACCTTGGAATTCATGAATACGGTGCAGCGTGTGCCCAGGTCGACGGGGTTCTTCGCGAACAAAGCCTCTTTCGCGAATTCCTGCGTCGTGAGGTCTACGGACTTCGCGTATGTCTCGAGGAAAGAGCCGCACCCCGACGAGCAGGCCTCGTTCAGCATGATGCTGTATATGGCGCCGTCCTGTATTTTCATGTACTTCATGTCCTGGCCGCCGATGTCGAGGATGGAATCGACCTCCGGCATGAAATACTTTGCCGCCCGGAAGTGGGCCATAGTCTCTATCTCGCCGTAGTCGGCGTTGAAAGCGGCTTTGATCAGTCCCTCGCCGTAGCCTGTCGTGACCGTGTACGCGATATACGCGCCGGCGGGCATCAGGGAATAGAGTTCGTCGAGCATCTTCTTTACGGCGTTTACAGGGTTGCCCTCGTTGCTGCAGTAGAATGAATACAAAAGATAGCCGTCGCCGTCGATGAGCACGGATTTAGTCGTCGTGGAGCCTGCATCGATGCCCAGATAAAGCGGTCCGAGGGCATCCTTAAGTTCTCTGCGCTTGACGGTGTCCTTACCGTGGCGTGCGCGGAACTTATCGTAGTCCTCCTGATCGACAAAGAGCGGCTCTATGTGCTTTGTATCTGCCAGAAGAGACGGATCGGCCGTTTCGAAGCGGCCGGTGAGTTCTTTAAGCGAAACGTCGTCGACCTTTTCCGCAAGCATGGCAGCGCCGATCGCGACGAAATATTTCGAATTTTTGGGGAAGATCACTTCATCGTCCGAGAGGTTGAGCGTCTCGATGAAGCGCTTCCTGAGCTCTGAGAGGAATGAGAGCGGCCCGCCCAGGAACGCAACGTTCCCGCGGATCGGATGTCCGCACGCGAGCCCGCTTATGGTCTGATTTACGACAGCCTGGAATATCGACGCGGAAAGGTCTTCTATCGCAGCGCCGTCATTGATGAGCGGCTGGATATCGGTCTTGGCGAAGACTCCGCACCTGGCCGCTATAGGGTAGATGATCTTGTAATTCTTTGCCGCCTCGTTGAGCCCGGCCGGGTCGGTGTTCAGCAGTATCGCCATCTGGTCGATAAACGCTCCGGTCCCTCCGGCGCACGTACCGTTCATGCGCTGTTCCACCGACTGTCCGTAGAACGTGATCTTAGCGTCCTCGCCTCCGAGTTCGATGGCGACGTCGGTCTCCGGGATGAGCGTCTCGACAGCTTTGCTGCATGAAATAACTTCCTGTTCGAATTTGACCCCGAGGACCTCAGCCAGAGCGAGGCCTCCGGATCCGGTGATGACAGGCTTGATCCTGATATCGCCGTATTTATCGTAGAGATCGGTGATCAGTTCCTTTGCCTTCTGCATAACGTCAGACATATGGCGTTCGTAGCGCTGATACACTATCTCTCCGCTTTCGTCGAGCAAAACGAGCTTGACTGTTGTAGAACCGATATCAATGCCTAATTTCATTACTTCCATTCGGTATGATCTCCAAAAACAATAGAACTCTCTTCAAAAGAGTAAATGCATCTGTATACGAAAACGGGGGCAGATCTGTAAGCCGGGTTCTGTATTAGACGGTCATCTATCTAGGCGGCACATTGCTGCGCCGCTCATGCGGTCCACCTCCCGGGCGGCAGCGGGCCGCTGCCTTTCCTGCCCGATTCGACCTTGCTCCGGATGGGGTTTACACGGCCGACGCGTCTCCGCGCCGCCGGTGAGCTCTTGCCTCACCATTTCAACCTTGCCACAGCCTGACTGTTTCGGCGGTATGTTTCTGTTGCACTTTCCCTACAGTTGCCTGCGCCGGACGTTATCCGGCATCCCTGCCCTGCGGAGCCCGGACTTTCCTCATGACGGACGTGCCGCCACGCGATCGTCTGGTCTGCCCCCGAACGTATCTATGCTATTTGATTTTCCTCAGTCTCTGGCAGCGACGCACTCCACCTCGACGAGTCCTTCCTTCGGGAGTCTGGAGACCTCCACGCAGGAGCGCGCAGGCCTGGAACCTCCGAAGAAGCGGGCGTATATTTCGTTCACAATGCCGAAGTTCGAAAGATCGGTCAGGAAAACCGTCGTCTTTACGACGTCTTCGTAATCAAATCCCGCCGCAGCGAGCACCTCGCCCAGATTCCTGAGGCTCTGCTCCGTCTGAGCGACTATCCCTTCGGGGAGAGCGCCAGTCGCAGGATCGAGCCCGAGCTGACCCGAAACGTAGAGAGTATTTCCGTTCTGAACGGCGTGAACGTACGGCCCTACTGCCGCAGGCGCCTTGTCGGCGATGATCTGTTTATTCATTGTGATGTCTCCTTTCTTTTTAGTCAATACTTGATATTAAAAATCTATATTTCTTTATTCATTGAAGGCAAGCGAACGGGTCTCTGCACGAGGTCGAGATGATCGTTTCGACAGATCCCTTCGCGGCCTTTTCGAATCTTTTCGCGAAAGACCCGGCAAAGATCTTCTCGCTGCCGTAATGCCCGATATCGACGATCGGGAGCGGGATCTCCTCGGCGTGGCGCGCTTCGTGATACTTTACGTCCCCGGTTATATATATCCCCGCTCCGGACGAATATGCATCGTCGGCAAAACCAGCCCCTGCGCCGGTGCACCACGCGATCACGTCGGACGGTGCACAGTCGGGCAAGACGATCCTGACCGATGACGGAATTATATGGAACTTCCCGCAGATAAGCGAAGCGAGTTCGACAGGCTGCATCGGGCGCGAGAGCATCGTCTTCATCACGTAAGGGTTGTCCGTCGCTATCGGAAAGAATCCGAGGGCCTGCCCGAAATCGGAGTTGAGGCATTCTTTATCGTAGCACGTGTGCGCAGAGATCACGCTGATCCCGTTCTCGATGAGCCTGAGTATCCCGGACGAGCCGGGTTCGTATTCCGACAGGCGCTTCAGCGGTTCGAAGATCAAAGGATGATGGGTGACGATAAGCTCCGCGCCTTTAGAGACGGCCTCGTCGATCACTCTGTCAGTCGCCTCAAGCGAGATGAGCACTCTGGACACCGATCGCCCGGTGTCGATCTGGATGCCGCTGTTATCCCATTCCTCGGCCGTGTCAAAGCCGCATATCTCGCTGTCGATCAGAGAATATATCTCACGCGTTTCCATTTTTGTTCTCAGCTCCCCGCAGAAGCGCGGCAAGTCTGTCTATCCTCGCGCAGGCCTCTTCGTAGTCTCTCGCAGTTTCGGGATTCCCTTCTGAAAGTCCCGACCTGATCCGCTCGGCTATCGCCTTTTCCTTTCCGATCCTGTCGCGCAGGAACTCGCACGTGCGCCTCCCGGAAGAAGCCGCCCATGCGTCCGGGAATTCAAACGCAAAGCGTTTTTCCGCAGGAAGTGCCCTGAGATCCACGTCGCAGTTCATCGGCGAAACAGCCTCGCGCGGCGGCACTGCCGTGATTATCTCGCAGTACCTTCCGGCTTCCTCGGCTATCTGCTCCCGGACAATATCAAAACCGTTCCCGTAAAGCCACATCCTCAGCGCTCCGGAGTTGTTCCTCGGCTGGAAGACGTATTTCTTGATAGAAACGGTTTTTGCTATGTCCCACGAGAGTATGTCGGTGATCAGGAGGCCGCCCATTCCGGCTATAACGGCACAATCGACCTCTCCTCCGCCGAGCGCGTCAAGTCCGTCTCCCAGCCTGAGATCGGCTTTAGGGAAACCGCATAGCGCGCAGTTGTCTTTTGCTTTTTTCAGGGATCCGCCGCTGACGTCGGTCAGGACCACTTTCCTGTCCGGATTTCTCTGCATGAGCCAGATTGGAAGATACGCGTGGTCTGTTCCGATGTCTGCGGCTGATTCGTTGTCCGATATGTTTTCGGCTATCATGCGAAGCCGCTCGGTAAGTTTTATCATTTCTACTCGAGATAGTCCTTGAGTTTCCTGCTTCTGCTCGGATGTCTGAGTTTACGGAGGGCTTTGGCCTCGATCTGCCTGATCCTCTCACGCGTAACGTCGAATTCCCTGCCTACTTCTTCAAGCGTCCGGGCTTTGCCGTCCTCGAGGCCGAATCTCAGTTTCAGGACCTTCTGCTCTCTGTCGGTGAGCGTGTCCAGAACGTCGACCAGCTGCTCTTTAAGCATGGCGTAGGCCGCCGCGTCTGCCGGGGCGGGGACGTCCTCGTCCGGGATGAAGTCGCCGAGATGGCTGTCCTCCTCCTCGCCTATAGGCGTCTCGAGCGAGACAGGCTCCTGGGCGATCTTCATGATCTCTCTGACCTTGTCGACGGAAATGCTCATCTCCTCCGCGATCTCTTCAGGAGTCGGCTCGCGTCCGTATGTCTGGAGCAGCTGCCTCGATACGCGGATGAGTTTGTTGATCGTTTCTACCATGTGGACTGGAATCCTGATCGTCCTCGACTGGTCGGCGATGGAACGCGTGATGGCCTGCCTGATCCACCAAGTCGCGTACGTCGAGAATTTATACCCTTTCCTCCAGTCGAATTTATCTACCGCCTTGATGAGGCCGAGGTTGCCCTCCTGGATCAGATCGAGGAAAAGCATGCCTCTTCCGACGTATCTCTTCGCAATGCTGACGACGAGTCTGAGGTTCGCCTCGCAGAGTTTCTGCTTCGCTTCCTCGTCGCCCTGTTCCATGCGCTTGGCGAGTTCCGTCTCTTCTTCGGCTGTGAGGAGAGGAACGCGCCCGATCTCCTTGAGGTACATCCTGACCGGGTCGTCGACTGAGACAGTTTTCGGGACTGTCGCGTCCACGTCGATGGAACCGTCGGATCCGGTCACGATTCCGTCATCCTCATCCTTTGACGACTCCTCTTCCGCCATGAGGTCGTAATCTGAAGGCTCCGAATCGTCGTCGATCTCCACCTCCATCTCGATCTCGACGTCCTGAAGCAGGAGGTTCTCGTAGATCTCGTCGTAGTTGACGGTCTTTTCGATCTCGAGACCATCCAGGTACTCGGTCATCTCGGAATAAGTGATCTTATTGCCGTGGGCCTTTGCCATGGATCTGAGTTTGGAGAGAACGTAGCTGCGCAGCTGCTCCGGAGTCATGGAACTCAGGTCTTCTTTTACGTCGGAAGCGTCATCTCCGCTCATGGCGTTCCCGTCCTGACGTACCGCTTTCTTAGCCGCAGCCGCGCGCCTGGAGTGTTCCTCGGCGATTTTTTCCGCCTCGAGTTCCTCCTCGGCTTCGTCTTCGGCGTCCTCTTCTTCGTCCTCTGATACGTCGTCCGCCGCGGCGGCGTCTTTGACGACGGCTTCTTCAACTTCCTCGATCAGGACGTCTGCGATCTCGTCAACGGCTATGACATCTTCCGGGTTTTCGACCGATTTCGATTTTGCTGACGTTTTAGTCTTTGATTTTGATTTAGCCGCGGTCTTCTTCTGAGGTTTGGCTTCCTCCGGAGTATCGCTTCCTTTGACCGCTTTCGATTCTTTTACCTGTTTTTTCGTTTCCGTCTGTTTTTTTGTTTCCGTCCGTTTTTCCGTTTTTGGCTTCGACGCTCCGGCCTTTGAAGCCTTGCGCTTCTCCGAAGCCGGTTTTTCAACTGCAGCCTTTTCTTCCTTTTCTCTTTCGGCTTTGGTTTTCGCCATGTTCTACATCCCTTTCGCCTTTAGTTTCATGATCTCGGCCCGGAGTTCGGAAAGCTTCCGAAGCTGCGCCTGCAGTTCCTTCTGGCCGATCTCGGCCGAATCCGCCATCTCGATAGACGCCATGATCTCCTTCTGCTCTCTTTCGAGTGAAGCGATGGCCGCCCTGTTGACGCATTCGGCAAAAATTTTCTCCCCGTCTCCCGTCGCCGGAACGTTCCTGAGAACGTCATCCAGACAGTCGCGCTCGTCTCCGTCGAGCGAATCGAGGACCCTGCTTACGTCGAGAGTGCCGTTAGCCGCAATGTCGCCGCGAAGAGCGCCAAAGACCGATTTTCCGATTCCGGTCGTAAAAATGTTTTTCTCGCCTGCTGCGCGTTCGGCAAACGAATCTTCTCTCGTTATAAGCCGCAATATTTCTTTTTCTATCTCCGTCAGTGTCTCTTTCTCTCTCCGTGAACCTGCGCCCGCGTTCTGAGGGCGGCCTGAAGCCTGTTTCCCCTCGTTTCCATACAGTTCACTTCTCAGCGCCAACTCGGAGACGTCCAGATCTGACGATATCTTACGCACGTAAACGTCCGCCTCTACAGGATCGAGTGTCTTGAGATAAGAAGTTATCTCCTTCAGGCATCCGATTTTCCCCTCGGTGGACTCGGTGTCATATCCGCTTTTGATGCGTTTTATCTTATATTCGACGCCCGGCACCGCTTTTTTTACAAGTTCCAGATAGGCGTCTCTTCCTTCTTTCTTTATGAACTCGTCCGGGTCTTTGCCGTCCGTCACGTTCATGACCCTCACGTCGAGTCCGCAGCCTTTAAGCACATCCGTTCCGCGTAGAGCGGCTTTGATGCCCGCGTCGTCCGAGTCATAAGAAAGAATGACCTTCTTCGTGTAACGGCTGATCAGTCTTGCCTGATTCTCAGTCAGCGCCGTGCCGAGGGAAGCGCATACGTTGCGCACTCCGCCCTGGTAAAGGCCTATAACATCCATATACCCCTCGACGAGGATAATGAACCGTTCGCGGGATACGTAAGATTTCGACAGATTCAGTCCGAAGAGGTTGTTCTTTTTGCGGAAGATCGCGCTCTCCGGAGAGTTGAGATATTTAGGGTTGTCGTCCGGCGCTACGGCTCTTCCGCCGAAGCCGATCACATTTCCCGACGCGCTGAAGATCGGGAACATCACGCGGTTCCTGAAGGCGTCGTAATACTTTCCGCCGCTCTCATGGACGAGACCTACCTTAACAAGCTTATCTTCGGGAATGCCGCGTTTTTTCATGTACCGGTACAGGCTGTCCCACTCGGGGTCGGCGTAGCCGAGTCCGAAGCACTTTATCGTGTCGTCGGATAGTCCGCGCCCTTTCAGGTATTCGTATCCACTGTTCTTCGCGCCGGTAAGCGCCTTATAGAAAAACACAGCCGCTATTTTATTTATTTTATAGTATTCGGACAGGTTCTCGCCGCTCCCGCGCGTCTGCTCCAGCTCCACGCCGTAGTCGCGCGCCAGCATCTCGACCGCTCCGTTGAAATCGAGGTTATAGTATTTCTGGACGAAAGTTATGACGTCGCCCTTTGCGTCGCAGCCGAAGCAGTGGAAAAACTGCCTGTCCTCGGACACGACAAAGGAAGCCGTCTTCTCGTGGTGGAACGGGCACAGTCCCTTATAACTGTTCCCCGCTTTTTTCAGCGGCACGACCCGTGAAATGACGTCGACTATGTTCACCGTCGCTTTTAAGTTGTCGATAGATTGCGATGTGTAGGCCATGCTGCTTCAGCCGAAAATCCTCTCGTAGGTTTTGTCCGCGTATCTGTCCGTCATTCCCGCGATATAGTCCTTTACCGCTTCCCTGACGCCGTCCTGCCTGATGAGTTCTGCGTCCGTCTCGGCGATCTCGTCCGGGTGGTCGAGGAAGTATCCATACAGTGATCTGATGACCGTGTCGACCTTTTTCAGGTCGGCTTCCTTCTTCACGAGCGGGCTGTTATATACGCGCTCGAACATGAACTCGCGGAGTTCGTTCATGCGCTCCATATATTCCGGTTCCATGGAGATCGTGTCTTTCCCGTCGCTGTACCTGACGGCGTTCATCACCATGCTGCCTATGCGCTGGCTGTGCGTGCCGCCGAACAAAGCAATAGGCCCTGCTGGCAGGTCGTCCTCGGTTATCACGCCGCTCCTTATAGCGTCATCAATGTCGTGATTGATGTACGCGATCCTGTCGGAGAGCCTGACCACCTGTCCCTCGAGTGTTGAAGGAGATCCCTTTCCCGAATGGTTCAGGATCCCGTCCCTGACCTCATACGTCAGGTTCATGCCCCTGATGCCCGGCCTGGACGGCGAACTTTCGAGGCAGTCCACGACGCGCAGGCTTTGTTCGTTGTGCCTGAATCCGCCCTCGTGGATCTCGTTCAGGATGTATTCGCCGTTGTGACCATAAGGAGTATGGCCCAGGTCGTGCCCGAGAGCGATCGCCTCGGTCAGATCTTCGTTCAGCATCAGCGCGCGTGAAATAGTCCGCGCGATCTGGCTCACCTCGAGCGTATGCGTCAGCCTCGTCCTGTAATGGTCCTTCTCTGATCCGAGGAATACCTGCGTTTTATGCATCAGGCGCCTGAACGATTTGGAATGGATGATCCTGTCCCTGTCGCGCATGAAATCCGTCCTGACGGGGTCTTTATCCTCGCGGACTGCGCGTCCTTTCGTCTCGGCCGCTTTCGCGGCGCGTTCCGAGAGCGTCTCGTATTCTCTTTTTTCCAAATCTTCTCTGAGCAGGATCATACGCCAAATCCCTATCTGCCGGTGCTTCCGAAGCCACCGGCCCCGCGCTCCGTCTCCGAAAGCTCATCGACGACGTCGAAGCCCACGCGTTCGAATTTGTTTATTATCACCTGGGCTATCCGGTCTCCGTCGCGGAACGTGTAGTCTTCGCCGCTCCAGTTGATCATCGGAACGCGAAGTTCGCCGCGGTAGTCGGGATCGATCGTGCCTATGCCGTTAGTCATTCCTATGCCGTGCTTTATCGAAAGCCCGGAGCGCGACCTGACCTGGGCCTCGTAGCCGTCCGGGAGTTCGATGTACGTTCCCGTCGGTATGAGCGCTCTTTCGCCTGCCTTCAGGACAAAGTCTCCGTCCGGCAGATAAGCCGTCAGGTCGAATCCGGCCGACTGCGCCGTTTCATATGCCGGCACCCTGCCGCTCTTTGTTACTATCTTGATATCCATCAGTTTCTCATCATGCCTTTCAGGTCGATTTTTCTGTCGGATACGACGGCGCCGGAATAAGTGTCGGGATCGCAAATCAGATCCTTTACTTCGTTGACCTCGTCGAGCGTCACCTTATCGTATCCCTCGATCACGGATTCCGTATCGTAAGCGCGCCCGAGAAGGAGCAGGTTCTTACCGTTCTTGAACATCCTGGACAGTGAATTCTCCTGAGCGAAGATATACGCCGAGCGTATCTGCGCGCGCGATGACTCGAGTTCGTCCGCGGTGATGCCTTCCCTGCCGAGTTTGATGAGTTCCTCCCTGATCGCGTCGACCGCCTTGTGCACCTTGTCATGGGCGACACCCGCGTAGATGGCGACGAAGCCGTCGTCGCTGTATGACGCGGCCAGAGAGTAGACGGTGTAAGCCAGGCCCTTCTGCTCCCTGATGCTCTGGAAGAGCCTGGAGCTCATGCTCTCGCCGAGAGCGTTGTTCAGTATCGTTAGAGGAAAATACCTCTCGTCTGTCAGCGATACGCCCTTTGTCGCAAGGCATATGTGCGTCTGCTCTATGTCTTTCCTGATCGAGGTGAAACCGGGCTCCGCTTCTCCGTGCTTCCTCTCCGGGGCGACTCTCGTCTTCTTCATGTCGGCGAGGCGCTCCTCGAAGAAATTGCATACCTCTATTTCGCTGAATTTACCGGCGACTGAGATAACGACCGAGTCAGCCGTGTACATATCCGAAACGAACCTGCGCATAACGGGCCTGGAGACCCTCGAAAGGCTTGTCGGCGTTCCCGTTATGGAATTTCCCAGACTGCTCTCCCTGAAAAGTATCGACTCCGCTCTGTCGAGGGCAAGTTCGTCCGGCGAGTCGAGCGTCATCTTTATCTCCTCCCGGATGACGTTCCTCTCCTTCGTCATCTCGCGGGATGGAAAGACTGATGAGGTGACCATATCCGTCAGGACGTCGGCCGCCTCGCGGAATTTATCGGCTGTCGATTTGATATAGTAGCACGTGGCTTCTTTGCCGGTCATGGCGTTTATCTGGCCGCCGATCTTATCCACGTCTCTCACGATCTCGAGCGCAGATCTGTTCTCTGTGCCCTTGAACATCATGTGCTCAGTAAAATGTGAAATCCCGGAGTATTCAGGGTCTTCGCAGGCGGAGCCGCAGGCGACCCAGATGCCGATCGATACGGATTCCACCGTCGGTATCTTCTCCATAACAAGCCTGGCTCCACATCTCAGATGTCTGGTGCTGATCAATTCGTCTCTTCTTTCTCTGGTCTTTGCTTTGATTTATCTTTTCTAAATGTGTCTATGACGTTGCCTATTATATAGCGCGCGTTCAGCGCGTAGGCGGGATAAGGCTGCGATATGGCCCTCATCTCGTTCCACGTAGACGCTTTATAGTCTTCAAATATCTCGTCGTATGAGCATCCTGCGTCATAGAGTTCGAGGATCCTGTCCTTCTGAGCCTCTGCCGTCCGTATATACAGATCGAAGTACTCGTCGTCATACTCCTCCGGGATGACTCCGTAGTGGCTGACGATCAGCGTTTCGGCGCCGGCCGCCCGGCATTTTTCCGCGGACTCGATCGACTGCGGATAACTCTTTAGTATCGACGTGTCGATCAGGCCAGGCGCTTCGAGCACCCCCACGCTCTCCGACAAAAAGAAAACGTCGTCCGGCATGAGCCTGTATGAAAGGCAGCAGTCGGTATGCCCCGGTGTCGCGTAAACTATTATCTTTTTATTCCCTATGCGTATCTCGTCACCGTCAGAGGCCACGATATCGGTCCTTAAGCCCCCGGCCGTTATCTCATCGGGCATGGTGTCGGAGAGTCCGTCCCGGAAATACAGTTCTGCCGCCTTTTTCCCGAGATCCTCTATCGTAGTCTTCGCTCCCTCGCTTTTAAATACGCTGAGCGATTTTGCCGAGCCGACGGTCTTTGCCTCCGGCCACCGCTTCAGGATATACGGGAGCGCGCCGATATGGTCATAGTGGGTATGCGACATCAAAACATAGTCCAGCGTATCCTTACCGGTCTCTGAGAGAACGCGCTCTATGTTTTTGATCGTCCCGGCGGCGCAGTACGCCATGCCCGTGTCGTAAAGAGCGATCTGGCTGCCGCAGTCTATCAGATATGTCTCACCGACGTATCCCGACGTGACCCTTGTAATGCCGCCTGGCAGGTCGAACCTGTCAAAGCCATTGAAATTCTTGAATGTGTTATCTTTTACCATCAATATCGGTGATCAGTTTTCTTCAGTGCCAGTGCCGCCGCTGCCGTCTCCGACGCTGTCGTCGTCCCGGCTCTCCCCGCGGATGTCATCGGCTGTCTCGATCAGGAAGCCGCCCTCAAAATCCGCCGGGGCTGCGTCTCCGCCTGACGTGATGTCTATTCCGTGTATCTTCTGACCCGCCGGTGCGGCGTCATCGCTTTGTTCGTCCTCCGTGCCGGTCATCTCTCCTACGTTCACTACATATTCGTCGATCGGGAAATCGTCGGTGATGAAGAATTCGAAGTCCAGATCTCTTCCGTCGACGCGTGACGCCCTGTATTCGTACAGCGCGTCTCTGACTGACATCATCACGTCTTTTCCGCTCTCGTTGTCGATCGATTCGGCAAGGTCCGGCTTCATGAACCATCTGCGGAACTTCACGATGTCGGAAGCCATCTTTTCCGGGACCGAATCGTCAGACGAAAACGACGCGGCCAGGGAAACGAAGTTCTTATGCGCCGCCTCAAGCGCGTTATATACGTCGATGCCGTTTTCCGGGACGTTCTCGGTCAGATCGTAGAAATAGCTGTCCGCGAGTTCCGAAAACACCTTCATGTCGACTTCGGCCAGAACGCTGCGCACCGTGTCGGAGTCGAAGTCCCCGTCGCTCTCCATCAGTGCCGTAAAGTTCTCGAAATATGTAAAATCCGCTCCGGTCTCTATATCGAGCAGTTCTCTCAGTTCTTCTGTCTTCATTTCAGTTTATCCGTCAAAAATCAGACGCGGCGCCGCGGTCTGCTTCAGATGTCGAGGTTCTTGAACCTTATGTTCAATTCCTCGCTGTCTTTTCCCAGTATCCTCGAGATCATATTAACGAAGTTTTCAGAAAGGTCGCTCGCATAGAACGTGCTCTCGCGTCCCGGCTCTTCCGCCAGCATTCCGCGGCTCTCCAGTTCCATCCTGACCGCGGTAGCCACTTCCTCGGACGAACTGAACATGCGGACTCCGGGATACAGCCTTGCGATGTTGTCCGCTATCAGCGGGTAGTGAGTGCATCCCAGGACGAGAGTGTTGATGGAATTCTCCCTCATGAAGTCGTCGAGATAGTACCTGATCGTCAGGTCCATGATCTCGTTATTGATTATACCCTCCTCGATGAGCGGGACAATCGCCGGACACGCTATCTGATGGACGTTCAGGCTGCCGTTGAGCGAAAGTATCTTATCCACGTACGCCCTGGAGTTCACCGTGGCCTTTGTCGCCATGATGCCTATCCTGTCGGAACCTGTCGTGTCTCTGACGACCTGTCTGGCGGTGGGCCCTATGCACCCGACGACCGGGATATCCGGGAACGCGTCCCTAAGCGTGTCGAGCGCAGTGGAGCTGACTGTATTGCAGGCGCAGACTATCATCTTGACGCCGTTGTTCACCAGAAAATCCCCTACCTGGAGAGAGAACTGCCTGATCGTCTCGGGCGATTTGGACCCGTAGGGAGTCCTGGCCGTGTCGCCGTAAAAAATGATGCTCTCTTTCGGAAGCATCCTTATTATGTGCGGGATGCACGTCACCCCGCCCACACCCGAGTCAAAAAAGCCTATAGGGCGCTCGTCCATTGTGTAAAATCCTCTCTGATTATGATATACTTGTATCGCATTATTATACTACAACGGAGGTACGTATGACTAATAAAAAGACAAAAACAAGAGCCGAAATCGACTCTGAATACAAATGGAGTCTGGAAACGATGTACGCCACGGACGACGACTGGGAAAAGGATCTGGTCAAGGTCGGCGAACTGACTGAAAAAGCCGCCTCGTTCCAAGGCAGGCTGACCGAGAGCGCCGATACACTCCTCGCCGCGCTCAAGGCTTTCGACGCTGTCGGAATGACAGTCGAAAACGTCATCGTCTATGCTTCCATGCGCCACGACGAGGACACCACCGTCACAAAGTACCAGGAAATGTACGGCCGCGCCGTAACAGCGTACACGCAAGCGATGGCACGTCTCAGCTTTGCCACCCCGGAACTGACCTCGGCACCGGAAAGCAGGATCCGCGAGTTCCTTGCGTCGGATCCGGAACTCGGAACATACGCATTCTACCTCGAGAAAATAATGAGACACAAGCCGCACGTCCTGACCGCCGCCGAGGAAAAAGTCGCCGCGCAGTTCGAGGAGGTCTCCGCAGCCCCTTCCAACATCTATTCCATGCTCTGCGACGCCGACCTGAAATACGGCACGATCAAAGATGAGAACGGCGAGGACGTCGAGCTCACCGAAGGGAACTACGTAGGCTATCTGTCGAACTACGACAGGAACGTCAGGAAAGCCGCGTTCGAGCGCATGCACGGAAAGCATCACGAATTCATCAACACGATCGCTTCCGCTTACGACGCGTCCGTAAAGGCTGACGTGACAAAGGCAAGGCTCCACAACTTCGAGACGGCGAGGCAGGCTGCTTTGTTCGAGGGAAACATCCCGGAGTCGGTTTACGATAATCTCGTTGACGTAGTGCACCAGTATCTTCCTAAGATGTACGATTACGTCGGCCTCCGCAAAAAACTCCTCGGCGTTGATGAACTCCACATGTACGACGTCTACGTACCGCTCGTGAAACTGCCGGAAAAGGAAGTTCCGTTCGAACAGGCTGTCGATACGATGTATAAGGCTCTTTCCCCGCTCGGCGAAGACTACGTCTCGACCGTCAAAAAAGGCATCGCGGACAGATGGGTCGACATCTACGAGAACCAGAACAAGTGCAGCGGCGCCTACAGCAGCGGCACATACACGTCCAGCCCGTTCATTCTCATGAGCTACACGGGCAAACTGGACGACGTACTCACGCTCGTCCATGAGATGGGCCATTCCATGCACTCACACTACACCAGGACGTCGCAGCCTTACGTCTACGGCGATTACTCCATCTTCGTCGCCGAGGTCGCTTCGACAGTCAACGAGTGCCTCACGCTCAACTACCTGCTGGACACCGAAAAAGATCCCGATATGCGTAAATACATCATCAACCGTTTCATCGACGAATTCAAGGGGACCGTCTTCCGTCAGACGATGTTCGCCGAGTTCGAGCATAAAGCCCATCAGTGCGTAGAAGGCGGAGGTTCGCTCACCGCAGAGATGCTGTCCGAAATGTACGACGGTCTGAATACGCTCTACTTCGGCGATAATATGGCCCACGACGATTTCATCAAATACGAATGGGCGAGGATCCCTCACTTCTACAGGGCATACTACGTATATCAGTACGCCACAGGATTTTCCGCCGCGGTCTCGATCTCGCGCAGGATACTGGACGAGGGAGCGCCGGCAGTCGCTGACTATAAGAAATTCCTCTCCTCCGGCTCGAGCATGTTCCCTGTCGACGAACTGAAGATCGCCGATGTCGATATGAGCACCAGACAGCCTGTCGTGGACGCGATGGAATACTTCGGCAGACTCATAGACGAACTAAAGGAACTTATGGCGCAGAAAGGCAATTGATGTCAAGAAACATACTGATCTACGGAAGCGATACAGAGACTTCCGTCAAAACGGCCCGCGAGTTGAAGGAGAAGCTTAAGGCCACTGACTTCGCGATCACCGATAAACTCAACGACGAAACCGAACTGATAGTCTGCATAGGCGGAGACGGCACGTTCCTCGAGTTGATCCACGTGCTCGATTTCCCGCAGGTGCCGATAATCGGGATAAACACGGGCCATCTGGGCTTCTTTCAGGAGATACAGCCGGAAAGTCTGGACGGGTTCGTAAAGGACTACGTGGCCGGCAGATACTCACTCCAGCGCATGGAGACAGTCGAGGCGGTCGTATGCCACGACGGGATCCGGGAAAGGTTCCTGGGGTTGAACGAGATAGTAGTCGCCAGCGCGGCGAACTACGCCTACTCCGCTCACTTTGACGTATCCATCGGCGGAAGCTTCATAGAGCGGTTCAGCGGGGACGGACTCATCATATCGACTCCTGCTGGCAGCACCGCGTATAACTACTCTCTCGGAGGCAGCATAGTAGATCCGCGCCTCAAACTCCTGCAGGCCACGCCGATCGCGCCTATGAACACGACGGCATACAGATCGTTCACGTCGAGCATCATGCTCCCGCCTGATCTGTCCCTCGGGATCAAGCCTATGTCGTACGGATCGAAAGGCGCGATAACCATCGCCTACGACGGGTTCAGCAAGAGGTTCGATCACGCGGACAGCATCGAGGTCAAGCTCTCCGACGTCGGAATCGAGCTTCTCCGCTTCGCGTCATACGATTTCTGGTCAAAAGTGAAGAGCAAGTTCCTGTAGAGATGGTAAAGGTTTACGAGTTCAACGCCGGTCCGGAGGACGACGGCCGGCAGGTAAAACAGGTCATAAGGCGCAGGTACGGTTTTTCCTCCCGCGTGATGACCGCGATCAAGTACCGCGGATCCGTCAGGATCAACGGACAAGACGCCCTCGGCTGGTATCCCCTGGCCGAAGGCGATTTTGTATCGGTCAGCCTTCCCGAAGAGGAAAGCCGTTTCGAGCCCTGCGACATCCCGATCACGCCTCTGTACGAGGACGGCGATATCCTGATGATAGACAAGCAGGCCGGCGTCGCAGTCCACCCTACGCGTTTCAACACCGACCGCACCATCGCCAACGGCCTGATGAAGTACATGGCCGACACGGGACAGTCGTTCAAGATCAGATTCATCAACCGTCTCGACAAAGACACGACCGGAGTACTCGCCATCGCAAAAAACGCGAACGTCCAGGAGCAGATCAGCCGCCAGATGCGCGCCGGAATAACGGAGAAACGGTATATCGGCATCGTTTCGGGGATCGTCGAAAAAGACACATTCACGATAGACCTTCCCATCGGCAGGCCGTCACTGCGAAGCATAGACCGGGCCGTCATGAGCGTGGAGGAAGGCGGGCTTCCGTCCTCAACGGAAGTCACCGTGCTCGAAAGATTCGAAAACGCCGGCCCTTCAGGAGCTTCTTTGCTCAGCCTGAAACTCCTGACAGGCAGGACACATCAGATACGCGTACACCTCTCGCACATCGGCCACCCGCTCATAGGCGACGACAGATACGGCGGCGATGATTCGTTCTTCCCGCGTCAGGCGCTCCACGCGTGCCACTTCGAGTGCGTCCATCCGGCGACAAAACAGAGACTCGCGGTAGACGCTCCCCTTCCCGGCGATATGAAGGAACTGATAGAGAACCTGAGGAACGGAAAATGACAAAACAGACTGATCGGGCGATCATACTCACGTCACACATAGAGCATCCCGGACTTATCCGCGAAATACCTGACGGAACCGTCATCTGCGCGGACGGTGGATACGTCGCGGCCGAAAGGTTCGGCCTGAAGCCGGACATCCTCATCGGCGATTACGATTCGGCGGAAGAGCCTGAGCACGTCGACGTCCTTCTCCCGCGCGTAAAAGACGTGACAGACAGCGAGGCGGCGGTCGACCTGGCCGTCTCCCGTGGATTCTCCGACATCCTCGTCATTGGCGGGTTCGGCGGCAGGCTCGACCATACCATGGGAAATATCGGGGTGTTGGCGAAGTACTGCGGCAGAGGCGTTAAAGTGGCCTTCGCCGACGGTCAGAACTACGCATTCATGCTGTCACCGGGAAGCTGGCACATCTCCCCCGAAAGGCTCGGCATCAGGCATAAGTACATGGGCCTGATCGCATACGGCGGGAGCGTCCTGGGCCTCACGGTCCGAGGCGCCAGGTACGAGCTGACCAAAGCCGAACTGGGCATAGCGACTACGCTCGGCGTCAGCAACGAGATCACCGGAGGAAGCGCGTCCGTCTCGTTCGAAAAAGGCATGCTCTTAGTGGCGCTGACATCCGACGCACCTGACGCGCCATGACCTGCCTTGACACGCCCTCACTTTGACGCACAGTAATGGCAAGTCATTTTTTGGTGAATTCATCTTTTGATAATATATTGACAAATAAAAAGGCTTAATATATTCTTTGAATTGACATCGCAAGGGGAGCTTTTGCTGAGAGTTGCCGCAGTAACGCGGCAAGACCCTCATGACCTGATACGGATAATACCGTCGTAGGGAGCGGAAAGTCGTTTTTCGCATTGCTCTCCTCCTGAGTTAAAAGGAGGTTTTTTTATGTCACTTCAGGAATTTTTCGAATCCACCAGAGGTCAGATTATCACGGTCGCGGTAATGATCGTCCTGCTTCTGCTGCTTCTCATCCCGTCAAAGAAGAAACGCGCCGAAAAACGCGTTGACGTCAGGACCATGACTGTTTCGTCCGTAATGGTCGCTCTTTCGATGGTGCTGTCGCTCATCACGCTGTTCCGCATGCCGCAAGGCGGTTCCGTAACGCCGATGTCCATGCTTCCGATCGCCATCATAGCGTATTTTTACGGAACGCGGGCCGGCGTGACGTCCGGTGTTGTCCTCGGACTTCTAAACCTCGTCACAGGGCCTTATGTCATCCACCCCGTTCAGCTTCTTCTCGACTACCCCGTCGCATTCGGCGCGCTCGGGCTCGGAGGCTTTGCCCGCAGGGGAAAGTACGGACTCCTGAAATGCTATCTGATCGGCATAGCCGGCCGCTACGTCTGCGCGGTCCTCTCCGGCGTCATCTTCTTCGGCGCATATGCGCCTGAAGGTTTCAACGCTGTCACCTGGTCGCTCTGGTACAACTTCACGTACATCGCTACGGAAGGAGTAATAACGGTAATAATCATTTCCATCCCGGCCGTCCGCAGGGCTATCGAGTCCTTGAAAAAATCGGCTTAGCGTGTTACATTATTAACGAGCGCAGGCGGTGCCGCACAGCATCAGCAAAAACAGGCATAGCCGCATGCGCCGCTTCACGCGTTTTCGTAAGCCGTACGGCGGAAAGGATATGAAATGTATAAGACGATCAAATATGAAGTAAAAGACGGGCTTGCGTTCGTTACAGTAAACAGGCCTGAAGCTCTGAACGCGCTCAACACGGAGGTCCTAAGCGAACTCAGCGACGTATTTGACGTTATCGCGGCGGACGACGCCGTAAAGGCCGTCCTCGTAACAGGCGAAGGAAGAGCCTTCGTGGCCGGGGCGGATATCGCCGAGATGAGCAGATTGAACGCTTTAGAGGGCCGCGAGATGATGAGGAAAGGCCACGCTGTCATGAATAAGATCGAACGCCTTCCGAAGGCTGTCGTAGCCGCCGTAAACGGATTCGCTCTCGGCGGAGGCTGCGAACTGGCGATGGCCTGCGACATCAGGATCGCGTCGGAAAAGGCTAAGTTCGGTCAGCCTGAGGTAGGCCTCGGGATCATCCCGGGATTCGGCGGAACTCAGAGGCTGTCGAGGCTCGTCGGAAGAGGCATGGCTAAATACCTGATCATGACGGCTGAGATGATAAACGCCGATGAAGCGCTCAGGATAGGTCTCGTCGAGAGAGTCGTCGCCCCGGAAGCGCTTGCCGAAGAATCCGAGAAGGTCGCGAGGACGATCATGACGAAAGCCCCTCTCACCATCGCATCGGCAAAGAACGCCATCGAGACCGGGTTCGACATGGATCTGAAGTCCGCGAGCGAGTTCGAGATCGAGGCTACGACTGCCCTCTTCTCCTCTGAGGATAAGAAGGAAGGAATGGCGGCGTTCCTCGAAAAGCGCAAAGCGGATTTCCAGGGAAAATAGTCCGCAGGAACGTTACGGGAATATGATACTCAATAGCGACTATGAAAAAACCGGGCTTCTGCCCGGTTTTGCATTTCCAACTTAAGTCGGATCGGTCAGATCGCGCCTCGCAGCTGCCCGCTTCGTCCGATCCGCTGTTTCTTTTCTCTGCACGTATGCCTTTCGGCCTGCCTATTTGTCGAGTTCTTCAGATGATTCCGCGGCCTCAGGCATCTCAGCGGCGTCGGCTGCCTCGACCTCGGCTGTGTCGAAGCCGGTCCCGGCGTTCTCGGCCTGCTCCGCGATCTGCTCTGCCTCGTCCTTTACCTCTGATTCGGCTTTAAGATCATCGAGTTCGCCCTCGAGAGACTCCGAGTTCTTCTTGCCGAGCCTCCTGATGCGCTTTTTCTCTGCAGGCTTGTCCTCAGAAAGCATCTCATTTTTAAAGAGTTCTGCCTCCTCGTGCTTAGGTGATTTCTTCTCCACGGTGGAAACAGCCCATCTCTTGATTTCGAATCTCGTTTTGTCCGCGCCGACCTGGATGACGAGAGAATCCTCTTTCGTCTTTACGACCTTGCCGCAGATCCCGCCGATCGTGACGATCTCGTCCCCGATCGTGATGCTGCTCCTCATCTCGTTGATTTTCTTCTCTTTGTTGCGCTCAGGTCTGATCAGTATGAAATACATCAGGGCGATGAACACGACAATAATGATGATTTGACTTCCAAGTGTACCCATTTTTGCTCCTTCCGCGGAATATATCGATTACAGCATTTCGATGCCAGAACCGCAATTGTCTCCGACATGGTGCCGGCGATGGGGCTTGAACCCATACGATGTCGCCATCACGGGATTTTGAGTCCCGCGCGTCTGCCAATTCCACCACGCCGGCAAAACCATCAAAAATTTTACCATAACAAAAAGTTGGCGTCAATAATAGACCGGCGCCCCAAAACATGGTACTATTATGTAAAAGGAGAGGATCAATGGCATCAGATGTAAAGAAGCTGATTGGCGCGACACTGGTTGATTTAATCTCGGAAAAAAGCTTCGAAAAAATAACTGTAAAAGAAGTCGCCGATAAGTGCCACATTACCCGGCAGACCTTTTATTACTATTTCCACGATCTCGTCGACGCACTCGAGTGGGTGGCCGTCGAGGAATTCAACGAGATAGTCAAAGAAGTCTCCGCGTGCGGTGAACTGGAAAAAGCCGTCAGGATCATCGTCGAGCGCGCTTACAGGATCCAGCCTGTTCTCAAGAAAATATTCTCCACCTCCAGCGGCCGTGACATTGAAGACGCGATGGACAACGCGATCAAGTACTCTCTGTCTCCGTATATCCTTCAGATCGCTGAGATCAGCGGCGTACCTGTGAAGGCAGCGGAAATACTCGTTGATTTCATCACGTACGGAATCGTCGGACTGATACTCCACACCGGCCTGAACAGCGAAGATGACGTCGCACAGGTATCGAGCAGCGTCATCACCATAATCAGATATCTTCTTTCGATAGTCGGCAAAGCTCTTTAGGCTCTTAAGCCTTTTTATCTCCTGACAGCCCTGCCGAGTTTGTCATCTATCACTTTACCGTCAACCGAGGCTATTTTTCCGGCGATTATCACGTAGTCGATCCCTTCCGGTGCTGTCAGAGGACTGTCGAACGTCGCCCTGTCCTCTACCCGTTCAGGATCAAAAATGCATACGTCGGCATCCGCCCCGCGGCTCAGCCGTCCTTTGTTCACCAGGCCCAGTTTTTCCGCAGGCATCGTCGTCATCTTTTCTATAGCATCTCCCAGTGAGATCTTCCCTGCTTTTACGAACTTCGACAGCAGGCGCGGATATGATCCCGCCGCGCGCGGGTGTCCCTGCCCCTCGTGGAGCGTGGCGTCCGTGCAGAGCATCACATTCGGATGGCTGAAAGCCAGGTCGATATCTTCAGGCTTCATGACGTGCGCCACGGCAAGACACGACGGATGCGTCTTTCTCAATTCCCTGAATATGTCTTCCGTGCATCTCATGCCCTTGTATTTTCCCTCACATATTTCGATAACGTCATAGCCGCAGTCGTACCTCTCGAGGAACCCGTCGTCGAACGTCGTGGAGCCTATCGCCGTCGAAAAAGCGTAGTACGGGTAGCAGTCGCAGTTCACGCGCAGGCCGTTCATCTTATATTCGTCCACCTGTTCCAGAAAATCCTTCATCTGACCGAATCCGGCCATCGAGCCGATATGGGAGAATTCGCAGTTCAGGCCGAGTTCCTCGGCGACATCGAGAAATTCAGCCGCCGAATCAAAGACAGCCGCAGCGTCGTCACGCACGTGAGCGGCGATCATCTTATCATCTTTCACGCATAGCGAAGCGCTTCCCTTTAATTCCCTCTCGTCTATCCCCGGGATGTACCTGATCCCGTAGGAGATGCCGAGGCATCCGTCATCCAGAGCCTTTCTGTCCGCGTCGAGCGCGGCTTTCAGTTCATCGTCCGTCAGAGCCGTGTATTTATCCCTGTGGCCGCTTTTAAGGCGCTGAGTGGAATGTCCTGCCAGCAGAGCGATATTTACAGGTGCTCCGTCTCTGTCGACCATGTCAAGATATTCCCCGGGGTCGCACGCGTTTTCGCCGCAGTTCCCGCCGAGGCACGTCGTCACTCCCATTCTCAGTTCACAGCAGAATACCGACTTCTCCGGATCGGAATATCTGGTCCCGTCGGGATCCATATTATCTTCGTGCATATGTATGTCGATAAATCCAGGCGCTACGATCTTTCCGGAAGCATCTATCACCGTATCCGCCTCGGGTTCGCCCTTCGTCACGAGTTCTATTCTGCCGTCCTCGATATACAGATTGAGTTTCGCGTCTACCCGGCTCGCAGGATCGACGACTCTTCCGTTTTTGATAAGTAAAGTGCTCAAGTTCTCTCCCCTTCTTTCGATAAACACGGGATCCCGGTTTCTTTTTATATTCTATCACATCGTCTCATCAGAGCATAAAAAAACCGGATCGGACAAGCTTTAAAACCTTTCCGATCCGGATCTCGATGTGGTGCGGTCGACTGGACTTGAACCAGCACGGGGTTAACCATACGCCCCTCAAACGTACGCGTCTGCCTATTCCGCCACGACCGCGCAAGGCATAGTCGTTTATCGACTACAATTCAATATATTACCACATAGCGGCCGAAATGCAAGTCATTTTTTCCGATTTTGGTGTATAATCAAATCATCAAAGACGAAAGGGGAATTGTCATGCTTCTAAACCACGAGAAAATCAGTTTTCTGGATCTGCCTACTCCCATACAGTACATGGAGAATATCTCAAAGGATCTAGGCATTAACTTCTACCTTAAGAGAGACGACCTGACTGACCTGGCGACGGGAGGCAACAAGCTCCGCAAACTCGAATACCTGCTGAAGGACGCTCTCGACCAGGGCGCGACCATGCTGATCACCGAGGGCGGCGCGCAGACGAATCACGGACGCCTGACCGCGGCGGTGGCGGCAAAATACGGTCTCAAGTGTGCCATCGTCACGACGGACGAGTATCCAGGCGAGATCTCGGCAAACCTGATCCTCGACGGCATCTTCGGATGCGACGTTTATTTTGTTCACAACGTCAAAGCAGGTCCCGGCGAGAACGCCAGAGACCTGGCTATGGAACAGATCGCCCGGAAGTACGAGGCTGAGGGCGAGAAAGTCTACCGCATCCCTACCGGCGGGTCCAACGCTGTCGGATCTCTCGGCTACTATGAGTGCGCCATGGAGATCGGGAAGCAGATAAAGGAGATGGGCATAGAAAACCCTCGCGTCGTGGACACTGTCGGAAGCTACGGCACATATGCAGGTCTTGCGGCGGGGCAGTTGAACGAAGGGCTCCCGTTCAGGCTCACGGGCGTCGCTATCGAGCCGTTCACGGATATCCTGGGCGGCGCGCTGGAGCACTATAACGAGATGAAGGAGCACTTCGGGCTCTCGTATCAGGCAGAGGAAAGCGACTTCGACATAGTGACCAGATACGACTGCGGCGCATACAACAATCCTGTCAGAGAGGTCAGAGAGGCCATCTACTATATGGGAAGAAAGCAGGGGATCATAGTCGACCCATGCTATACGGGGAAGACTTTCTACGCGATACTCGAGATGGTGAAGAGCGGCGATATCGCTCAGGGTGAGAACGTCATAATGATGCACACCGGTGGCATCCCGGGGATCTACACTAAGCACCACCGCGTCGAATTCGAGAAAGAACTCGCCGGATATATGCATGTAATAGACTGAAACATATAATTTGCATTAGAGCGCGTTCGAATAAATTTTATTTGCGTTCGCGCTCTACCAGCACGGCGAGATGAGACTGCTGCAGCAGTAGCACTCTATGCACTGAGCGCAGGTGTCTGAGTTGAAGCCGCTGGAATTGCTCGCGTTGTAATATCTGTTTCCCGCCGACGTCAGCCTGTTGTAAGTCGTGCGGTATTCGCTGTTCGTCGGCGCCATCTGGATGGCGGTCCTTATGTTAGTCAGGCCATTATCGATGTATCCCTTCTGGACGTTCACCATTCCCATCAGGTAATACCATTCTGCGTCCCGCGTTTTTACCTCGGATAGGATCTGGTCCGCCCTGGCAGTCTGGTTCGCGTTGATAGCCTGACGAGCTGCCTGATATGCCTCGAAATCAGAGGAAAATCCGCTGCCGTATGCTCCGCCGTATGATCCTCCCCCGTAAGAGCCGCCGTATGAGTTTGTGTCGTAGGCGCTCTGCCTTCTGCCGTACTTTCCCGCGCCGGGGTCGGCGCCGTTGGCCTGGCGCATCAGGTAATCGTACGCTTCGTTTATCTCCGTCAGTTTCTCCTGCGCGAGATCGGCGAGCGGATTGTCCCGATACTTGTCGGGATGGTATTTCTTTACGAGTTCGTGATAGGCGTTTTTGATCTCCTCGACGGACGCGCCGCGCGATACGCCCAGGACCTCATATGGATCTTTCATCTTTTTTATTCTCCGGACCGGCGAGCATTTCTGTCCTCGCCCTCATGCTTATGAACAATACGTTATCTATTATACCCTTATTTTCCTTGATTTCCAGAAGGTCAAGGCAGTCGGACATCCCTCCGAGGAGGTTGTAAAGCACGGGAAGTATCCCCTCTGTGCCGCTTTGTCTGTATCTGAACGGATTGTAGCAGTCGTTTTTGATGTCCTCGTGAAGGTCATCTAACGCGTCTATGATGTAGACCCATTTCCCTACGTAGTCTCCGACGGCAGTGAATATTCTTTCGTTTTCGCTTCCGCGCGGGAAATATCCTCCGAAAACCGCTCTGGTTATGGATGCGGAAGCGTCGGCCGTCTCATCTATGCTCGGCGATTTTGCGGCCTCCAGTTCGCGCAGTTTCTCGGTCCCTTCCCTGACCTGATCGCATATGGCGGGGTAAAGCGAATACGCTTTTCTGTACGGACCTTTCAGGAGAGCGTGCGCAGCCTTCGTCTTTGCTCTCGCCGCGGCCCCGCGCTCATCCTCCGTATCGTCCAGCAGTTTGTGATATGCCAGGACGATCGTCATGTCGGCAGCGTAGCCGACGGCGCCGCTGTCCCTCAGCACGGGCTTTTTTTCGATATGGTGCAGGATACAGTGCTCGCGCGATATTTCCGTTTTTTCATTCGTTACGGACGAGATGAGCATCGCGAGAAAAACGGCGTCGTAACTCAAAGCGAGCCTTGCCGCTGTGCCGTACCGTTCAGCTATCGCTTTGCATACGCCGCAGTAGAATGCCCTGTAGACGTCGATTTCTTCGCTTTTAAGGCTTTTTTGCGCCGCAGTGACATATCCTATCATATCCGGGCTTTCCCCACTCTGCCTTGTATCCTGTTCCGGCCGTATTTGCCTTATTTATTACTCTGCCTTGAATTTCTTCCAGTATTCGCTGTAGAGGTCGTCGCTCTCCGCGCCCAGCGTCTTGAGCTGTTCACATTTATCGAGGACTTCCTTGCCCGGGAAGAGTATCGCCATCTTCGCATCGTCGCCCTTCACCTCGTCGATGACGGCTTTGTTCGGGATGGAATACGTCAGATAATCGAAGTTCGCCAGCGCCGAATCGCTCTTCAGCATGAAGTTTATCCACGCCTCGCCGTTCGCCTTGTTTTCGGCCGCCGCCGGGATCGCCCAGAAGTCCGTGAACTTCTCAGTCCCTTCCTCAGGGATCACGAATCTCAAAGCGTCATTCTCGGCCTGCGAATAGAGCACCTCGCCGTTCCATACGACGGCGATGTCGGCCGAGCCGCCGATGGCCAGGTCGCGCGCCGAATCGTTAGCGTAGCTGTAGACGAGCGGTTTTTGTTCGATCATATAGTCTGCTGCCTCGGAGAGTTCGCCCTCGTCGGTCGTGCTGATCGAATACCCCTTAGCCTTCAGAGCGATCGCAAAATTGTCGCGGAGGCTGTCAGGCATCACTATCTGCTGGGAATATTTCTCTCCGTCCCACAGGTCGGTCCATTTCGTGATCGAGCCTTCCGGTATGTCGCCGCTGTTGTACATGATGCCCAGCGTTCCAGTAGTGTGAGGGACGGCGTACGTGTTCCAGTCGAAACTCGTCTCGTCCAGTGAGACGTAGTCGTAATCGATATTTTCGATATTCGGGACGTTCGCATAGTCGATCTCCGCAAGCAGCCCCTCGCCGACAAGTTTTTCGATCATGTAGTCGGAGGTGCAGATCACGTCGTAATCCACCGTGCCCTTTGAAATGACGGGATACATCTCCTCATTCGTGTCGAACGTATCGAGTATGACTGAGATCCCGGTCTCGTCTTCGAATCGGGAAACGAGGTCCGGATCGATGTAGTCTCCGAGGCTGTAGACCTTAACTACGCCGTTTTCACCGCCGCCTCCGCCGGAGCCGCCGCATCCCGCTAAAGCGGAGCAGAGCGCCAGTGTCATGAGACACGCCAGAACTATTGCGAATACTCTTTTCTTTCCGTTTTTTTTCATCATGCGAACTCCTTTGTTTTTTTCAGACCGCGCACGCGTACGCCCGTGGCGGCGTCTCCTCCTGCCCTGTTCTTTCTCTCCCTGCGCGAAGAGACCTCGTTCCCTATGACGAGGACGATCAGTACCACGGCGAAGATCACCGTTGACAGAGCAAACAGCGTCGGCCTGATCCCGACCTTTACCTGACTGTAGATCAGGGTCGATATGGTGTTGATCCCCGCCCCGCGCGTAAAATGAGTTATTACGAAGTCATCGACCGACATCGTGAACGCGAGCAGGAATCCCGACGAAATCCCGGGCATCAGGTCCGGGAGCACCACCTTGAAAAACGCCTGCCTCGGTGACGCGCCCAGGTCGAGCGCAGCCTCGTACGCGTTCGGCGTCAGCTGCCTGAATTTAGGCAGTACCGATAAGATAACGTACGGCAGGTTGAAAGTTATGTGCGAGAGCAGCACAGTCCACCACGAGAGCGGGATGCCGAGCACCAGATAC
Organism: Clostridiales bacterium UBA7285; assembly: GCA_002472145.1. Classification (GTDB taxonomy): domain Bacteria; phylum Bacillota; class Clostridia; order Peptostreptococcales; family Anaerovoracaceae; genus Eubacterium_B. The sequence continues at coordinate 177,163 of DKRJ01000013.1, forward strand.
GTCATCATGAGCGAAATGCCTATGACTATGTCGGCGTTCAGCAGCGGGATGTCCGTCAGGCCCATGATAAGCTTATACGCCTTCTTCTTCATCGCCTGCATGCCCACGCAGGCCAGCGTGCCGATCACTGTGGAGATCAAAGCGGAGAAGAGCGCTATCGAAAACATGTTCCAGATAGCGTCCAGGATCTGTTTGTTCGAGAACATCTCCTCGTACCACCTGAGTGAGAACCCGCTCCACACGAACATCGATTTGCTGCTGTTGAACGAGAAAACCACGAGTGTTCCGATCGGAAGGTACAGGAACACGAGGATCAGCGCGAGATATATCTTTCCGCCTGTTTTCATATCAGTTCCTCACCTCCGCTCTTATCCAGTTTCGACAGTATGGCCATGCTCGCGACGATGAATATCATCATCACAAGCGACAGGCCCGAGCCGAGGTTCCAGTTCGACGACGTCGTGAACTCCTGTTCGATGATGTTTCCTATGAGATTGATCTTGCCACCTCCGAGCATGTTGGAGATGGCGAACGTCGTCAGGGACGGCACGAAAACCATCGTTACGCCGCTTGCTATCCCCGGGACGGCGAGAGGAAGTATGATCCTGCGGATCACAGTCTTTCTCTCCGCGCCGAGATCGTACGCCGCCTCTATGACGTCGTCGTCTATCTTTGACACCGCGTTATATATCGGCAGGACCATGAACGGCAGGAAGTCATATACCATGCCGAGGACGACAGCGGCCGGCGTGTTCATCAACTCAAGCGAAGGCAGGTGAAGCAGGTCGAAAAGACGGCTGAACAGGCCTCCCCTCTCCAGCAGCACGCGCCACGCCATGGTCCTGAGCAGGAAGTTCATCCACATCGGGAGGATGAACATGAAAACCATGAATCCTTTCTTCCCGAATCTGCTGTTCCTGAGTATGAGCGCGAGCGGGATAGACAGCACGAGGCAGATCGCGGTGCTGATCAAAGCAAGCCCGAGCGACAGCAGAAGCGCCTTTGCGTGTTCCGCACCGAAAATGGCTGCGATATTGGAAAGCGTAAATCTTCCGCTCCTGTCGGTAAGCCCGTAGAAGGCGATGACTCCGAGCGGTATCAGCGTGCCGCCGATGATCCAGACGATGTACGGCGCCGCAAGTCCTTTTTTATACATCGAGATCGAGCGCCTCCTCGTCTTCACTCTCCGGCTTATGCATTATCTGTATGTTGAACGGATCGACGGAAAGGCTGACATTCGTCCCGACCGGATAGTTCGTCGTGTTCTGCGCCAGCCACGTCAGACCGCCTGACTCGATCTCCATCTCGTAGTAAACGCCGATGAAGACGTTGTGCGTGACGACTCCGTCCACGGTACCGGTCCCCGGCTTTCCTATTATCACGTCCTCCGGACGTATGACCACGTCGACAGGTACATTCTGGCCGAAGCCCGTATCTACGCATTCAAACGGTACTCCGCCTATCGAGACCAGCTTATCATGCACCATTACGGCGTCGAATATGGTGCTGTCTCCGATGAAGTCCGCGACAAAAGCGTTCTGCGGTTCGTTATATATCTCTTCAGGCGTTCCCATCTGCTGGATGATGCCCTCGTTCATGACGAGGACCTTATCGCTCATCGTCAAAGCCTCCTCCTGGTCATGCGTCACGTACAGGAACGTTATCCCCAGCTCGTTTTTCAGCCTTATCAGCTCGTATTCCATCTCCTGGCGGAGTTTCAGATCCAGAGCGCCGAGAGGCTCGTCGAGCAGCAGGACCTTAGGCTCGTTTACGATCGCGCGTGCCATGGCTATCCTCTGCTGCTGGCCTCCGGAAAGCGACGTCACCTTCCTGTTCTCAAAACCGCTCAGATTGACGAGATCGAGCGCGTACTTGATCTTATCCCTGATATACGCGTCGCTCCTGCCGCTTATCTTCAGACCGAACGCTATATTTTCGCCCACGTCCATGTGCGGGAAGAGAGCGTACTTCTGGAAAACGGTGTTTATCTGCCTCTTATTCGGCGGGACGTCAGTGATATCTTCCCCCTGAAAGAAAACCTTTCCGGAGTCCGGCTTCTCGAAGCCTCCCAGAATGCGCAGCGTCGTCGTTTTGCCGCATCCGGACGGTCCGAGCAGTGTGATGAATTCGTTTTCGTTTATCGCGAGGTTGAAATCGTTCAGAACGACGTTGTCGCCGAATGATTTGACTATATTCCTAAGCTCGATCAGGTATCCCATTCTCTCTCCAGATTATCAAAAACTCGGCGGCGTGCTGATCCAGATGATCTCGGCCCCAGATTCCGACGATACGTAATGCGGCAGATCGCATTTAAAATAGAACGCCTCACCCTGCTCCGCCCTGCAGACCTTCTCTCCGACGTGGATATCCACCTGGCCGCTCAGCACGTAGCCGAACTCCTCGCCGTCGTGGGGGTCGTCGGTGGCCGTATGCCCCCCGGCGTAAAGCGTCATCCTGACAGGCTCCATCATATTTTTCTGGGCGTTTGGTATGATCCATTTGATAAAACTGCCGGATTCTTCGTCTTTCTTTTCGAAATAGTCGGTTTCGCCGAACACGATCTGATCGTCGCGCTCGTCCGCGAAGAAATCAGCCACGCTCGTTCCCAGACACTGCAGGATGTCCTCCAGCGTCGATATAGACGGTGACGTCAGGTTATGCTCGAGCTGAGAGATGAAACCTTTCGACAGTTCCGCCCTGTCGGCTAATTCCTCCTGCGTGAGCCCGTTTTTCACCCTGAGATCACGGATTTTTTCGCCAATGTTAAGACTCATGCGCGTCGCCTTCTCTAAACAAAACACTTAGTATTAGTAAACAGCAAATAAATTATATTACTTTCGTCAGGCAAGTCAATACGGTTTTCGAACAAAACAAAACCGGGCGGATTTTTCCCGTCCGGTATGATCCGATCCATGTCCTGCGTGCCTTGCCAGGCTTTGCTACGAAAGTTTTTCGTCACATTCTACGTTGGAGAATTTCGCTCTGACTGTCCTCTCGACGTTGTCGCGGTCTGTCCCCAGCGCGGCGGCGAGTTCGCCGTACAGAAGGTCCTCGGCCCTCTTCATGAAGCGCTTGTCGATCTGTCCGAGGCGTTTATTGTCCCTGTCTGCGGCCATCGCCTTGCAGTATATGGTCTTTGCCATCTGAAGGAGTTTCCGGCAGTTATGCGTGTCTATGATCTGCTGGTAGTGGAGCGAGAGCTGCTGCATGCTGTGAGTGCTGAATTTTTCAGGCTCTACCGTATCAGCAGCGTCAAGGAGCTTCTTCGCCTCACTCGGCGAAATTACCGGCCTTATCTCGATCTTATCGTTGTCCACAGGGGCATAGATGATCCCGTTCTGGTAGACTGGCTCGAGGAAATAGTAAAGCTGATCACTGCTTGCGCAGAAATCCGGCGTTCCTATTTTTACGACGCGGCACACACCCGTTGATCCGTACATGACTAATTCGTTTTCCTTAAACATTTAGCGCCCTGTTCTGTATAATAAATGCTCTCTCTTTTGATTTCGTTTATATTATAACACTTTTCGGCACTTTTTGTAAGGGCGTGAGCAAAAAAATTGATTTTTCATATTGAAACGGATATGATATATGGTATAATTACTTGTTTAGTCTACGCTGATGCCAGTCGCGGCACACTGACGCGCCTGCGCGCTTTAAGGAGGATAATATGTTCGAAGCCGGAAGTTTAACGGTTTTCCTGTTTTACGTATTTATCGCGCTGTTCGGATTTTTTGCCGTCACACCGATAACTCTGAACGCCATCTCTCTGTTCGGGGTCCAGAGGACTTTCGCGGAAGCGATGGTCCGCGAAGGAGTGATAAAAGATGAAGACAGGAAGATGATGCAGCCAAAAAAGGAGATCGCCGGCGTCATAATCGCCTCGCTCGTTCTGGCCGTGTATATCGGAGTCCTCGTAAAGACCGCGCCTTACGGCCTGATAACAGGGCTGATCGCTTCAGCGGCGGGCGTCGCCAAATATTACAAGGTGCTGCAGTATAACTCGCTCACTGTCAGGAATTTCAAAAACACGTATAAAGACGTCATGGATAAAAAGAAATTCGACAATTTCGTTAAAGCGCATTTCTGATCCAGCGCATTCACGCCCTGTCATCGCTTTGCGGCGGCGGACATCAAAGGCGGATATCAAAACAGACCGGCACGGAGCCGGTCTGTTTTTTCTATACGCGTAATGACAAAGACATCAGATGTGCATCTCTTCCTTTACCTCGCGGAAGCATTTTACGGCGAAGTCGAGTTCTTCCTTCGTATGTCCCGCCGAGATCTGTGTCCTGATGCGGTCCTTACCCTTCGGGACGACAGGATAGCAGAAGCCGATCACGTATACCCCCTTTTCCAGCATGCGGCGCGCGAATTCCTGCGCGACGTGAGGGTCGTAGAGCATTACCGGGACGATAGGATGCTCGCCCGGGAGAAGGTCGAATCCCGCTTCCTCCATCTGAGCGCGGAAGTAGTTCGCGTTCTCGTGGACTTTATCTCTGAGCGCAGTCGATTCCTCGAGCATGTCGATGGCGCGCATCGTAGCGGCGCAGATCGCCGGCGCGACGGAATTGGAGAACAGATACGGACGCGAGCGCTGGCGCAGCAGTTCTATTATCTCCTTGCGTCCGGAAGTGTATCCGCCGGAAGCTCCGCCTAATGCTTTGCCGAAAGTACCCGTGATGACGTCCATCCTGTCGGTGACGCCGCAGTACTCCGCAGTCCCCCTGCCGTGCGCTCCCATGAATCCGACGGCGTGGCTGTCGTCGACCATCGTCAGGGCGTCGTATTCGTCGGCCAGATCGCAGATGCCTTTAAGGTTGGCGATATATCCGTCCATAGAAAAAACGCCGTCCGTCGCGATCATGATCTTCTTGCAGCCGCTCTTTCTGGCGTCTTCAAGCTGCCTGCGCAGGTCTTCCATGTCGTTGTTCTTATAGCGGTATCTCTTAGCCTTGCAGAGCCTGACTCCGTCGATTATCGAGGCATGGTTCAGCTCATCTGAAATGACGGCGTCTTCTTCGCCCAGAAGCGTCTCAAAGAGCCCTCCGTTTGCGTCAAAGCACGACGAATAGAGAATGGTGTCCTCTGTTCCCAGGAAGTGTGTGATCTTAGCCTCGAGGTCCTTATGGATCTGTTGTGTGCCGCAGATGAAGCGTACCGACGAAAGTCCGAATCCCCATTCGTCGTAGCTCTTCTTCGCGGCGTCGATCAGTTCCTTGCTCGTCGAAAGTCCGAGATAGTTGTTCGCGCAGAGATTGATGACGTGCTTTTTCGCGGTGGTGTCGATAGTGGTGTACTGAGGTGTGGTGATGACTCTCTCCTCGCGCCACGTACCGGATTCGCGTATGGAGTCAAGTTCTCTGCTGAATTCAGCGATCGCTGTCTTCATCTCTTCAGCCCTGTCCTTTCTTTCTTTTCTTTGTATTAGATATCTGCTGCTACATCCAGTTAAGGATGACCTTGCCGGAATTGCCGCTGTGCATGGCTTCGAATCCCTTTTCGAATTCGGTGTAGTCGAAGCGGTGCGTGATCGCTGGCTTCAGGTCGAGACCGCCCTGGACCATGTACGACATCTGATGCCAGTTGTCCATCTTGCGTCCGTATATGCCCTTCAGCGTGAGGCCCTTGCCTATTATCTCATTCGTATCAAGGAGGCTCTTGTCGCTGCTCAGACCGAGTAGAGCGATATTGCCGCCGTTTCTCATGACAGAGATCATCTGTGAGAGCGCGGCGCCGCTTCCGGACATCTCGAGTCCCACGTCTATGCCCTCCATGATGCCCTGCTGGCGCATCACCTCGCGCAGATCATCTTTTTTGATATTTACGACTGCGTCGGCGCCCATCTTTTTTGCGAGGCCGAGCCTGTATTCGTTCATATCCGTCGATATTACCCTTCTGGCGCCTGCGTATTTGCAGATCGCAACGGCCAGGATCCCGATAGGGCCCGCTCCCGCTATGAGCACGTCCTCACCGACGAGGTTGAACGATAAAGCGGTATGCGTCGCGTTTCCGACGGCGTCGAACATGGCGACTACGTCTTCATCGATGCTCGGGTCGACAGGGATCACGTTTCTCGCCGGGATGCAGACGTATTCGGCAAAAGCGCCGTCGCGGTCGACTCCCACGCTGCTGGTGTTCCTGCACCACTGGATGTCTCCGTTGCGGCAGTTGCGGCAGTACCCGCACGTTATGTGCCCTTCTCCGGAAACGCGCTGCCCGATCTCAAAGCCTTCCACGCCCTCGCCCATCTCGGCGATCTCTCCAACGTACTCGTGGCCGATGATCTGAGGCGGTTTCACGTGCTCCGCCGACCAGTTAGTCCAGTCGTAGATGTGTACGTCCGTACCGCAGATCGCGGTCTTATGGATCTTGATAAGGACTTCGCCCGCGCGGACTTGTGGGATAGGCCTTCTCGCAAGTCCCAGGCCGACACCCGGAGCGGGTTTGATGATGGCGTCCATACTTCCTGTCATGATGGTACCCTCCAAAAAACAGATAAAAACCTTCGATAAAATTATAGTTTCAGCACAAAGCGATGTCAAGGAAAGCGCCTTGTATACTTGACCTTCCCGGAGGAAACTTCATGCATGGACGGCCCGAACGCCCTGCCCGGCAGCGGGAATTTCCATAAGAAAAAGGCCGCGGTTTCCGCGGCCTTTTCTCTGTTGTTAATTACTCTTTATAAGGTTGATATTTCGATAACAGATGATTGAGAGAACTTTAACTCCGTTCAGAGAAGACCTGATTACTCAGCCTCGATGCTTGCGAGGTTCTTCTTATAGAGTTCTTCGTCCGCCTTCCTCATCTCTTCGAACGTTCCTGCGTGTTTCTTAGAAACGACAGCCTTGATAACGAAGAGTACAACGATCATCAGAGCGCATGCGATAGGCAGGCAGATGACCCAGTTCTGAACGAATCCGGCGATCAGGAACATTACAGCTGATACGCATACAACAGTTAATGCGTAAGGGATCTGCGTGAATACGTGATTCAGGTGGTAGCAGTGAGCACCGGCCGAAGCCATGATCGTCGTATCGGAAATCGGCGAGCAGTGGTCTCCGCAGACGCCGCCCGCGCATGCGGCAGCAAGGCCGATGCAGCAGAGTTCAGGCGTCTTGGTGTAGTCGAATACGTCGACTACGATAGGAGCCATGATGCCGATCGTTCCCCATGACGTACCGGTCGCGAAACCGATGGCGGATGCGATGACGAAGATGATGAGCGGCAGGAACTTCTGAAGCGTTTCAGCTCCCGTAAGCGCGTTGACTACGAAGAACTTCGATCCGAGCGCATAACGTGTGAACGAGCAGAGCGTCCATGCGAGCGTCAGGATGAGGATAGGGCTGACCATCTGGATGAAGCCCTGTGGTACGGAGTCAAAGCTCTTGATGAAGCCGATGGAGCGACGGAGCCAGTAATAGATGAACGTGATGAGCATCGAGATCAGTGAACCGATCGCGAGACCTACGGAAGCGTCCGCGTTGGAGAACGCTATCTGGAAGTGGTGATACGATTCGCTCTCGGCATCAAAGAATCCGCCGGAGTAGATCATTCCGATGACGCAGAAGAAGATGAGTACGATTACCGGGAAGAGCATGTCCCAGACATAGGACTTGCCGTTCATCGGCTTCTCATAGTCGTCAGCACCTTCGAACGGACGCTCAGGCGTCGTGAAGAGGTCATCCTTTACCTGTGCGTTGTACTCGTGCTGGAGCATCGGACCGTAGTCAAGGTTGATGAGCGAGATCACGATGATCATCAGGAGCGTCAGCAGGGAGTAATAGTTGTAAGGGATCTGTTTGATGAAGAGTTCGAATCCGTTTACTTCATCGGAAGCAACATATCCCGAGATAGCAGCCGCCCATGAAGAAACAGGAGCGATCATGCAGACAGGAGCTGCGGTTGCGTCGATCAGGTAAGCGAGCTTAGCACGGGAGATCTTGTGGCTCTCCGTGATAGGACGCATGATGGCGCCGACCGTAAGGCAGTTGAAATAGTCGTCGATGAAGATCAGGACGCCGAGGAGCATCGTGAGGAGCTGAGCGGCTTTACGAGTCTTTACTCTCTTCTTTGCCCAGCGTCCGAATGCTTCGGAACCGCCCGACTTGTTCATCAGATCGACCATGATTCCCAGAATAACAAGGAATGCGATAATACCCATGTTGTACGAATCTGCGAGAACAGAAGTGATGCCGTAGTCCGCACCGATCAAAGCAACGATCGTGTCCCAAGGTTTGAACTGGGTGTAGAGAAGCGCACCGACGAGGCAGCCGAGGAACAGCGAGGAGTAAACTTCCTTACTGATCAGTGCCAGGACGATAGCTACGATTGGAGGAAGCAGCGACCAGAACGTTCCGGCGAACGGGCTGTCATAAACGACTTCCTCTTCTCCGTCCATGAACGTAGGGCCGGGCTTCCCTGCGTAAGTGACACCCAGTATGATAAGCAGTACGATGAAGCACGCTATCGCTACCAGGTAGCCAGTCTTTTGACTTTTCTTTTCCATAAACAATCCTCCTGATAAAAAGCAGTAATTAATCCAACAACTTATTTTTATCATCATTACAAAATTAAATCAACTGAATTATGACGGAGACGTGAAGAATATGGTGGAATAATGAAATCGAACCGATTTATGTTCAGCGCGCACAAAGCGAATCATGCAATGATAAATAAGGAAAATCAATGGTTCGACGCCTTAACTATCACCGGGAGCCTCAACTGCTGCCAAAAAAGAAAGGCAGCAGACGTTTCTGCCCTGCCGGGCACCATCTGCTGTCTCATCTGGCGGAGGACACGGGACTCGAACCCGCGGGGCTGTTACGCCTTACTCGCTTTCCAGGCGAGCTCCTTAGCCACTCGGTCAATCCTCCAAGTTCCACTCTGTAGGTTTATTGATTTCGGAAAAATGCGCCCTTCCCCGAGCGCCCATTTAGTTTACCACACAGGTCCCGGAAGTGCAAGACCGTAATTCCTGACTCGGCTCACCTCTTTGTTACATTTTAATATATAATGATATGGTCGCCAAAAGT